>NZ_JBEYVW010000001.1:0-1575 GCF_040644175.1 Streptomyces sp. NPDC047017
CCTCGGCCGGGCAGCGGGCCGAAGGACACGGTCCGGCGCCGGCTACAGCTACCTCCACACCGCCGTCGACGACCACTCCCGCCTCGCCTACAGCGAGATCCACACGGACGAGAAGAAACAGACGGCCACCGCCTTCTGGACCCGCGCCCAGGCGTTCTTCTCCCAGGCCGGAGTCACCGTCGAGCGAGTGCTGACCGACAACGGATCCTGCTACCGCTCACGCGACTGGCACGATCTGCTGACAGCGGCCGGGATCACCCACAAGCGCACCCGCCCCTACCGACCCCAGACCAACGGCAAGGTCGAACGCTTCAACCGCACCCTGCTCGACGAATGGGCCTACGCCCGCCCCTACCACTCAGAAACCGAACGACGCCAAGCGTTCCCCCGCCGGCTCCACACCTACAATCACCACCGCGGACACACCGCGCTCAAGGGCCAACCACCCGCCAGCCGCGTCCCCAACCTCACAGGGCAATACACCTAGGCCGACTCCCCGCCCGCAGGTCACCGCCGGACCCAGGCCGACTCCGCGACCGCAGGTCACCGCGCGCCGGCCGCCAGCGCCCGCGCCACCCCGTGCTCCTTGGGCCCGAGGAACGTCGGGTCCGGGCGGAACACCGCGTCCAGCGCCGCCTTGCCGGCCGCGAACACCTCCCGGACGCCGCCGTAGTACCAAGTGGTGTCGTGCACGGCGTCGACGCCGACGCCGTAGGAGTCGACGCCCGCCGCCTCGCACAGGGCCACCGCCCGCCGGATGTGGAAGCCCTGGCTGACCAGGACCGCCCGGTCCACCCCGAAGATCTTCTTCGCGCGCACGCAGGAGTCCCAGGTGTCGAAGCCGGCGTAGTCGGTCACGATCCGGGTGCCGGGCACGCCGTGCGCGGTCAGGTAGGCGCGCATCGCGTCCGGTTCGTCGTAGTCCTCCCGGCTGTTGTCGCCGGTGACCAGCACCACCTTGATCCGGCCCTCCCGGTAGAGGGCCGCCGCCGCGTCCAGGCGGTGCGCCAGGTAAGGCGACGGCTCGCCCTTCCACAGGCCCGCGCCGAAGACGACGGCGACCTCGGTGCGCGGCGCGTCGGCGGTGGTGCGCAGCCGGTCGCCGGTCACCGCGTACAGCCAGGTCGCCGGCAGCAGCGCCAGCACGCACACCGCCATCACGGCCTGCACCAGCCGCCGCTGCCCGGCACGGGTACGCGGCAGCCGCGGCCGCGTCCATCTCGGTCGGCGCTCCGAGCGCATCGGTCGATCCCCCCTCGAACGGCCCGCACGGGCCTCCACCAGCAAGGACGCACCACGGGGCGGACCGGTTTCGCCACCCGGCGCAGCACGCGCGACACGCCCCGCGCCCCGACCACCCGGTGCCGCCGCACCCCGACCACCCGGCCCGGCCCGACCCGGACGACCACGGACGCCCGGCCCGGACGCCCGGTCCGGCCCCGGCCCGGACGACCACGCCCCGTCCATCGCCGGCGCCGACGGCGATGCGAACCGCATCCGCCCGGCGGCCCGGCCCCCCGTCGCCGCCGGGAACCGCGTCGGCTTCGCCCTGGAGCGGCCCGGTCCCCGCCCTTC
>NZ_JBEYVW010000001.1:1674-100376 GCF_040644175.1 Streptomyces sp. NPDC047017
CCCGTCGCCGTTGCGGACCGCGTCGGCTTCGCCCTGGAACGGTCCGGTCCCCGCCCTTCCCGTCGCCGTTGCGGACCGCGTCGGCTTCGCCCTGGAACGGTCCGGTCCCCGCCCTTCCCGTCGCCGTTGCGGACCGCGTCGGCTTCGCCCTGGAGTGGTCCGGTCTCCGCTCCCCGTAGCCGCTGTGGACCGCGTCGGTTTCGCCCCGGTGCGGCCCGGTCCCCGCCTCTTCCCCCCGTCGCTGCTGTGGACCGCGCTGGCTCGGCCGCGGAACGCCCCGGTCCCCGCCCTCCCTGTCGCCACTGGGAACCGCGTCGGCTTCGCCGCGGAACGACCCGGTCCCCGCCCCCCCCCCGTAGCCACCGCGAACCGCACCCGCTTCGCCCCGCAGCGGCCCCGCCCGGCTCGGCCGCCACCCCCGGCCCCCACGCCTCCCGCCCCGCGCGGAAACGGACCGTGACGTCACGCTTGTCAGTGCCTGCGCTTACTGTCGAGGCATGGAAGGGATCGCCCCCGGGGCAGCACCGCCGCACGAGCGTCACCTCCCGCCGGACGGGTACGACCCGGCGGCGGTCGGGCGCTGGGCCGTCGAGCCGGACAAGCGGCCGGGCCGGACGGCGTTCCAGCGCGACCGGGCGCGGGTGCTGCACTCCGCCGCCCTCAGACGGCTGGCAGGCAAGACACAGGTGGTCACGCCGGGGGAGAGCCGCCAGGTCTGGGACGCCAGCCCCCGCACCCGGCTCACCCACTCGCTGGAGTGCGCGCAGGTGGGCCGCGAGCTGGGCGCGGCCCTCGGCTGCGACCCCGATCTGGTGGAGGCGGCCTGCCTCTCCCACGACCTGGGCCACCCGCCCTTCGGCCACAACGGCGAACAGGCGCTGAACGAGTTCGCCGAGGACTGCGGCGGCTTCGAGGGCAACGCCCAGTCGCTGCGCCTGCTCACCCGCATCGAGCCCAAGCGCTTCGTGCCCGGCCCGGACGACGGCGAGCCGGTCAGCGTCGGCCTCAACCTCACCCGTGCCGTGCTGGACGCCGCCACCAAGTACCCCTGGCCGCGCGGCGGCCACCCCACCGACCCCGCCTCGCCCAAGTTCGGGGTGTACGAGGACGACCGGCCGGTCTTCGACTGGGCCCGCGAGGGCGCCCCCTCCACCCGCGCCTGCTTCGAGGCCCAGGTCATGGACTGGTCCGACGACGTGGCGTACTCGGTGCACGACGTGGAGGACGGCCTGCACGCCGGCCACATCGACCCGGCCTGCCTCCAGTCCGGGCCCGAACGCCGGGCCGTCTTCGCCGTCGCCGTCGGCCGCTACGTCCCGGCGGACACCGGCCCCGAGGAGCTGTCCGAGGCCCTGGACCGCCTGCTGGCCCAGGAGTGGTGGCCGCACGGGTACGACGGCTCGGCGGTCGCCCAGGCCCGTCTGAAGGACGCCACCAGCCAGCTCATCGGCCGCTTCTGCCTGGCCGCCGAGGGCGCCACCCGGCAGGCGTACGGCGGCGGGCGCCTCACCCGCTACGGGGCGGAGCTGGTCGTGCCCAGGAGCACCCGGATGGAGTGCGCCGTCCTCAAGGCCGTCGCCGTCCGCTACGTCATGCAGCGCACCGAGCAGGAGCTGCTCCGCGCCGACCAGCGGATCGTGGTCGCCGAGCTGGCCGCCGCGCTCACCGCCCGCGCCCCCGAGGGCCTGGACCCGCAGTTCCGCGCCCTGTTCGCCCGCGCCGCCGACGACCGCGCCCGCAAACGCGTGATCGTCGACCAGATCGCCTCCCTCACCGACGCCTCGGCCCGCTCCCTGCACGCCCGTCTGACGGACCGCGCGGCGAACGTGAAGAGGCGGTGAAAATGCCCCTGGCACTGACAGCGCGCTTACCCGCCCCCGTGATAGCGCTGGGACCCGAGTGGGCCCGGTGCCGGAGGTGACCGGGCACCGGAGCGCCCTGTGACCCTCCGTGGCCTGATCGGGCCACTCCCTCTTCCCGCATCACGCTCCGTGCGGGACGCTCGCAGGTGGCGGCACCCACAGTGTTCCCCCGGGAGACACCTCCCGGACCCCCGTCAGGAGGCAGCAAGTGGTCGACGCGGATCAGACGTTCGTCATCGTCGGAGGAGGGCTGGCCGGCGCGAAGGCGGCCGAGACCCTGCGCGCGGAGGGCTTCAGCGGCCGTGTGATCCTCATCTGTGACGAGCGCGACCACCCCTACGAGCGCCCGCCGCTGTCCAAGGGCTACCTGCTCGGCAAGGAGGAGCGCGACTCCGTCTTCGTGCACGAACCGGCCTGGTACGCGCGGCACGACATCGAGCTGCACCTCGGCCAGACCGTCGTCGCCGTCGACCGCGCCGCCAAGTCCGTGCACTACGGCGACGACGGCACCCACGTGCGCTACGACAAGCTGCTGCTGGCCACCGGCGCCGAGCCGCGCCGCCTGGAGATCCCCGGCACCGACCTGGCCGGCGTGCACCACCTGCGCCGCCTCGCCCACGCCGAGCGCCTCAAGAACGTCCTGTCCCACCTCGGCCGGGACAACGGCCATCTGGTGATCGCCGGCGCCGGCTGGATCGGCCTGGAGGTCGCGGCGGCGGCCCGCGAGTACGGCGCGGAGGTCACCGTCGTCGAGCCGTCCCCCACCCCGCTGCACGGCGTGCTCGGCCCCGAGCTGGGCCAGCTCTTCGCCGAGCTGCACCGCGAGCGCGGCGTCCGCTTCCACTTCGGCGCCCGGCTCACCGAGATCGTCGGCCAGGACGGCATGGTGCTGGCCGCCCGCACCGACGACGGCGAGGAGCACCCCTGCCACGACGTGCTCGCCGCGATCGGCGCCGCGCCGCGCGTCTCCCTGGCGGAGGCCGCCGGCCTGGAGCTGGCCGACCGGGCGCACGGCGGCGGCATCGCGGTCGACGAGGCGCTGCGCACCTCCGACCCCGACATCTTCGCCGCCGGCGACGTGGCCGCCTTCCCGCTCGGCCTCTTCGGCACCCGGCTGCGGGTGGAGCACTGGGCCAACGCGCTCAACGGCGGCCCGGCCGCCGCCCGCGCCATGCTCGGCCGCGACGACCCCTACGACCGGGTGCCCTACTTCTTCTCCGACCAGTACGACCTCGGCATGGAGTACAGCGGCTGGGCGCCGCCGGGCTCGTACGACCAGGTGGTGATCCGCGGGGACGCGGGCAAGCGCGAGTTCATCGCGTTCTGGGTGAGGGAGGGCCGCGTCCTGGCCGGGATGAACGTCAACGTGTGGGACGTCACGGACCCCATCCAGCACCTGATCCGCACGAAGGCGCAGGTGGACACGGACGCGCTGGCCGACCCGCACGTCCCGCTGGACACCCTGGCCCCGTAGCCGGACCGGAGTGTCACCGCGTCCCCGTAGAATTCACGCGTGGCAGGACGGATCAACGACGAGGACGTGAAGGCGGTACGGGACGCGGTCCCGATCGACGCCGTGGTGTCCGAGTACCTCCAGCTGCGCAACGCGGGCGGCGGCAACCTCAAGGGACTGTGCCCCTTCCACGACGAGAAGTCACCGTCCTTCCAGGTCAGCCCGGGCAAGGGACTCTTCCACTGCTTCGGCTGCCAGGAGGGCGGCGACACCATCACGTTCGTGATGAAGATCGACCACCTCACCTTCTCGGAGGCGGTCGAGCGCCTGGCCGCCCAGGCCGGCATCACCCTGCGCTACGAGGAGGGCGGGTACAACCCGTCCCACCAGCGCGGCGAGCGCATCCGCCTGGTCGAGGCGCACAAGCTGGCCGCCGACTGGTACGCCGAGCAGCTCGCCTCCGGCGCGGAGGCCGAGGCCGGCCGGGTCTTCCTGGCCGAGCGCGGTTTCGACCAGTCCGCCGCCGTCCACTTCGGCGTCGGCTACAGCCCGCAGGGCTGGGACCACCTCACCCGCTTCCTGCGCGGCAAGGGCTTCACCGACAAGGAACTCGTCCTGTCCGGTCTCGCCCAGGAGGGCCGCCGCGGCCCCATCGACCGCTTCCGCGGCCGCCTGATGTGGCCCATCCGCGACATCGGCGGCGAGGTCGTCGGTTTCGGCGCCCGCAAGCTGTACGAGGCGGACAACGGCCCCAAGTACCTGAACACCCCCGACACCCCGATCTACAAGAAGTCCCAGGTGCTGTACGGCATCGACCTGGCCAAGAAGGAGATCGCGAAGGTCTCCCGCGCGGTCGTCGTCGAGGGCTACACCGACGTCATGGCCTGCCACCTGGCCGGGGTGCCCACCGCCATCGCCACCTGCGGCACGGCCTTCGGCGGCGACCACATCAAGATCCTGCGGCGGCTGCTGATGGACAACGGCTCGGCCCGGGTGATCTTCACCTTCGACGGTGACGCGGCCGGCCAGAAGGCGGCGCTGCGCGCCTTCGAGGACGACCAGAAGTTCGCCGCCGAGACGTACATCGCCATCGCCCCCGACGGCATGGACCCCTGCGAGCTGCGCCTGGCCAAGGGCGACGAGGCGGTCACCGACCTCGTCGAACCGCGCACCCCGCTGTTCGAGTTCGCCCTGCGCCAGATCGTCGCCCGCTACGACCTGGACACCCCGGCCGGCCGCGCCGCCGCCCTGGACGAGGCCGCCCCGGTCGTCGCCCGGATCAAGAACAGCGGCGCCCAGCACGAGGTCGCCGTCCAGCTCGCCGGGCTGCTCGGCATCCTCGACACCCAGTTCGTGGTCAAGCGGGTGGCGCAGCTGGCCCGCTGGGCCCGCGAGCGCGGCTCCGGCCGCCCCGGCGGTCCGGGTGCCGACCGGCAGCGGCGCGGCCCGCAGCAGTACGCGGCCGCCCCCGAGCGGCCCACCGCCCCCCGCGGCCCCGCGCTCACCCTGCGCAACCCGGTGCACGCCACCGAACGCGAACTGCTCAAACTCGCCCTGCAACGCCCGGAGCTGGTCTCCCCGGCCTTCGACGCCTACGGCACCGACGAGTTCACCGCCCCGCCCTACGCGGCCGTGCGCCAGGCGGTCCAGGACGCGGGCGGCGCCGAGTACGGCACGGCCGACCCGCAGGAGTACCTCGTCCGGGTCCGCGAGGCGGCCCCCGACGACACGGTCCGCGCGATGGTCACCGAACTGGCGGTCGAGGCGATCCTGCTGCGCCGCGAGGTCGACGACGCCTACGCCGGCGCCCAGCTGGTCACCGTCCGCCGCCGCGCCGTCGAGCGCCGCATCCGCGACCTGGCGAGCACCGTCGCCCGCCTCGGCACCGGCGGCGACCCCGCCCAGCTGGCCGCCGCGCAGAACGAGCTGTGGGTCCTCCAGCAGTACGACCAGGCGCTGCGGGAGCGGGGCGCGGCGGCCCTGTGACGCCGTCCCGTCCCTCGGGGCGACCCGGACACCCCGGATAACCGCCCGGTGACGGACCGGACGCAAAAAGTCACCGCACGCCCCTCGTGGCGGCGATGTGTCGTACCCCACACTGGGTCCGGTGCCTGAGTCATCGGAGTGCGGCCGGCCCGTCCCCCACGGGCCCTCCACCCCCCGGTCGCGCTCGTCGCTTCGGGACGGCCCCGGCGAGGCCGCCGGCGCCGCCCCCCGAGTACCGCTGCCGCACCGGCCGGCAGCGACCATCCTGGAGGTCGCCCCCGTGCAGACCCGGACCCTCACCCCCACCGACAGCACCACCGGCCCGGCGGCCGCGGCGGCCGTGCCCCCGCAGGACCGGCTCGCGCACCACCCGGAGACGGAACCGCCCGCGGAGCCGGAGGAGGCACCGACCGCCCCGGAGCAGGCACGGACCGACCGGGAGCAGCCGCGGACCGACCGGAGGCAGGCACGGACCGCCCCGGAGCAGGCACGGACCGACCGGGAGCAGCCGCAGACCGACCGGGAGCAGGCACGGACCGACCAAGAGCAGCCGCGGACCAACCGGAGGCAGGCACCGACCGCCCCGGAGCAGGCATGGACCGACCGGAAGCAGGCACCGCCCAACCGGGAGCAGCCGCGGACCGACCGGAAGCATGCACGGACCGACCGGAAGCAGGCACCGACCGCCCCGACCGCCCCGACCGCCCCGACCGACCCGACCGACCCGACCGACCCGACCGACCCGACCGACCCGACCGACCCGGCCGACCCGACCGACCCGACCGACCCGGCCGGACCGAAGGACCCGCCGGACGCCGAACCGGCGCCGGACGCCGAACCGGCGGTGGACGACGCCGAACCGGCGGTGGACGACGGCGAACCGGCCGCGGACGCCGCCGAACCCGCGGAGCCGCCCGCCGTGCCCACCCGCGCCACCGACACCGGCGGCCCCTCCGCCGACCTGTTCCGGCAGTACCTGCGGGAGATCGGCCGCATCCCGCTGCTCACCGCGGCCGAGGAGGTGGAGCTGGCCCGGCGGGTCGAGGCGGGGCTGTTCGCCGAGGAGAAGCTGGCCGGCACGCCCGACCTCGACAGCCGGCTCGCCGGTGACCTGGACCGGCTCGTCGTCCTGGGCCGGATGGCCAAGCGGCGGCTCATCGAGGCCAATCTGCGGCTGGTGGTGTCGGTGGCCAAGCGGTACGTGGGCCGCGGCCTGACCATGCTGGACCTCGTCCAGGAGGGCAACCTCGGGCTGATCCGGGCCGTGGAGAAGTTCGACTACGCCCGCGGCTTCAAGTTCTCCACCTACGCCACCTGGTGGATCCGCCAGGCCATGTCCCGGGCGCTGGCCGACCAGGCCCGCACCATCCGGGTGCCGGTGCACGTCGTCGAACTCATCAACCGGGTCGTCCGGGTGCAGCGCCGGATGCTCCAGGAGCGCGGCCACGAGCCCACCGCCGCCGAGGTCGCCGCGCAGCTTGAGCTGTCGCCCGAGCGGGTCGGCGAGGTGCTGCGGCTGGCCCAGGAGCCCGTCTCCCTGCACGCCCCGGTCGGCGAGGAGGAGGACGTGGCCCTCGGTGACCTCATCGAGGACGGCGACGCCGCCTCCCCGGTGGAGTCGGCGGCGTTCCTGCTGCTGCGCCAGCACCTGGAGGCGGTCCTTTCCACGCTGGGGGAGCGCGAGCGCAAGGTCGTCCAGCTGCGGTACGGGCTGGTGGACGGGCGCCCGCGCACCCTGGAGGAGATAGGGCGCCTGTTCGGCGTGACCCGCGAGCGGATCCGCCAGATCGAGTCCAAGACCCTCAACAAGCTGCGCGACCACGCCTTCGCCGACCAGCTGCGGGGCTACCTGGACTGACCGGGCCGCCCGCCCCGGAACACACCGGGACGAGCGGCCCTGGACGGCGGCGGTACAGGTCAGTCGACCTCCGCCACCGCCTGCGCGAACTGCGCCTTGTACAGCCGCGCGTAGGCCCCGTCGGCGGCCAGCAGCTCGTCGTGGCCGCCCTGTTCGACGATCGAGCCGTTCTCCATGACCAGGATGGTGTCCGCGTCCCGGATGGTGGAGAGCCGGTGCGCGATGACGAACGACGTCCGGCCGTGCTGGAGTTTGGCCATCGCCTTCTGGATCAGCACCTCGGTACGGGTGTCGACCGAGCTGGTCGCCTCGTCCAGGACGAGGATCACCGGATCGGACAGGAACGCCCGCGCGATCGTGATGAGCTGCTTCTCACCGGCGCTGACCCCGGTGCCCTCGTCGTCGATCACGGTGTCGTAGCCGTCGGGCAGGGTGCGCACGAACCGGTCGGCGTGCGCGGCCCGGGCGGCCTCCTCGATCTCCCCGGGGGTGACCTCGCGGGAGGCGCCGTAGGCGATGTTCTCCGCGATGGTGCCGCCGAACAGCCAGGTGTCCTGGAGCACCATGCCGATGGCCGAGCGCAGTTCGTCGCGCGACATCCGCGCGATGTCCACGCCGTCCAGGGTGATCCGGCCGCCGGTCACGTCGTAGAACCGCATCAGCAGGTTGACCAGCGTGGTCTTGCCCGCGCCGGTCGGGCCGACGATCGCCACCGTGTGGCCCGGCTCGACGGTGAGCGACAGGCCCTCGATGAGCGGCTTGTCCTCCTCGTAGCGGAACGACACGCCCTCCAGGGCGACCCGCCCGCGCAGTTCCTCCGGCCGTACGCCCGGCACCGGGTCCGCCTCCTGCTCCTCCGCGTCCAGGAGTTCGAAGATCCGTTCGGCCGAGGCCACGCCGGACTGCACCAGATTCGCCATGGAGGCGACCTGGGTCAGCGGCATCGAGAACTGCCGCGAGTACTGGATGAACGCCTGCACATCACCGATGGACAGGGTGCCCGAGGCGACCCGCAGGCCGCCGACGACCGCGACGAGCACGTAGTTCAGGTTGGAGACGAACATCATCAGCGGCTGCATCACACCGCTGTTGAACTGCGCCCGGAAACCGGCCTCGTACAGCGCCTCGTTCTGCTCGGCGAACTGCCGCGCCGACTCCTCCTGCCGGCCGAACACCTTCACCAGCGCGTGCCCGGTGTACATCTCCTCGATGTGCGCGTTCAGCTGGCCGGTGGTGCGCCACTGCTGCACGAAGTGCGGCTGCGACCGCTTGCCGACGCGGGTGGCCACCAGGAACGACAGCGGCACGGTGACCAGGGCGACCAGGGCGAGCAGCCAGGAGACGTAGAACATCATGATCAGCACGCCGATGATGGTCAGCAGCGAGTTGATCAGCTGGCCCATCGACTGGTTCAGCGTCTGGCCGATGTTGTCGATGTCGTTGGTGGCGCGGGAGAGCACCTCGCCGCGCTGGCGCTTGTCGAAGTACGACAGCGGCAGCCGCGACAGCTTGGTCTGCACGTCCTCGCGCATCCGGAACACGGTCCGGTTCACCGACCGGTTCACCAGCCGGGTCGCCACCGCCATCAGCAGGCCGGCGGCCAGGAACGTGCCGAGCGCGAACAGCAGGACCTCACCGACCGCGGTGAAGTCGATGCCCTGGCCCGGGGTGAAGTCGGTGCTGCCGAGCATGTCGGCGACCGTGCCCTGCCCGTGCGCCCGCATGGACGCGAGGACCTGCTCCTTGGTCGTCCCGGCCGGCAGCCGCCGGCCGATGATGCCGGCGAAGACGAGGTCGGTGGCCTTGCCGAGGATCTTCGGCCCGATCACGCTGAGGGCCACGCTGACCACCACGCACAGCAGCAGCGCGTAGATCGTGACCCGCTCGGGCCGGAACTGGGCGATCAGCCGCTTGCCCGAGTTCTTGAAGTCCATCGAGCGGCTGTCGGGGCCGCTCCCGGCCATCATGCGCCCCATGGGCCCGGCCATCAGGCAGCCTCCGCTTCCGTCAGCTGGGAGAGCACGATCTCCCGGTAGGTCTCGTTGTCCGCCATCAGCTCGTGGTGGCGGCCGGAGCCGACGACCCGGCCCTCGTCCAGGACGATGATCCGGTCGGCGTCCCGGATGGTCGCCACCCGCTGGGCGACGATGACGACGGTCGCCTCGGCGGTCTCCCGCCCCAGGGCGGCGCGCAGGGCGGCGTCGGTGGCGTAGTCGAGGGCGGAGAAGGAGTCGTCGAAGAGGTAGATCTCCGGCCGCTGCACCAGGGTGCGGGCGATGGCCAGGCGCTGGCGCTGGCCGCCCGAGACATTGGTGCCGCCCTGCGAGATCGGCGCGTCCAGGCCGCCCTCCAGCTTGCTGACGAACTCCTTGGCCTGCGCCACCTGGAGCGCGTGCCACAATTCCTCGTCGGTGGCGTCCGGGTTGCCGTAGCGCAGATTGGTGGCGACCGTGCCGGCGAACAGGTACGGCTTCTGCGGCACCATGCCCACCGTCCTGGCCAGCAGCTTCGCCTCCAGGGTCCGTACGTCCACGCCGTCGACGAGCACCTCGCCGTCGGTGGCGTCGAACAGGCGGGCGACCAGGCCGAGCAGGGTGGACTTGCCGCTGCCGGTGGAGCCGATGACGGCGGTCACCTCGCCGGGCCGGGCCGTCAGGTCGAGGGACTTGAGCACCGGCTCCTCGGCGCCCGGATAGCGGAACCCGGCCCGCCGCAGCTCCAGGTGCCCGTGGCTGCGCAGCTCGGTGACGGGCGCGAGTGCCGGCACCACGCTGGACTCGGTGTCCATGACCTCCTGGATGCGCTCGGCGCACACCTCGGCGCGCGGCACCATCATGAACATGAAGGTGGCCATCATCACGGACATCACGATCTGCATCAGATAGGCCAGGAACGCGGTCAGGTCGCCGATTTGCATCTGGCCGCTGTCGATGCGGTGCGCGCCGAACCAGACCACCGCGATGGAGGACAGGTTCACCACCGTCATCACCATCGGGAACATCAGCGCGAGCATCCGGCCGGTGGCCAGGGACATCTCCGTCAGGTCCGTGTTGGCCCGGCGGAAGCGGTCCTTCTCGTACTCGTCGCGGACGAAGGCGCGGATGACGCGGTTGCCGCTGATCTGCTCGCGCAGCACCCGGTTCACCGTGTCCAGGCGGGTCTGCATGGAACGGAACAGCGGGCGCAGCCGGCGCACGATCACCGTCACGCAGATGCCGAGCACCGGGACGACGGCGACCAGGACACCGGAGAGCGGCACGTCGAGCCCGAGGGCCAGCACGACACCGCCCACGCACATGATGGGCGCCGACACCATCAGGGTGAACGTCATCAGGGCCAGCATCTGTACCTGCTGGACGTCATTGGTCGTACGCGTGATGAGCGAGGGCGCGCCGAACTGCCCGACCTCGCGCGCGGAGAAGGACTGCACGCGGTCGAAGACGGCCGCCCGCACGTCCCGGCCGAGCGAGGAGGCGGTCTTGGCGCCGTAGTACACGGCCCCGATGTTGCACACCACCTGCACCAGCGAGATGGCGATCATCACGGCACCGAAGGTCAGGATGTAATCCGTGTCACCCTTCACCACACCCTTGTCGATGATGTGGGCGTTCAGCGTCGGCAGGTAGAGGGTGGCGCAGGTCTGGAGGAACTGCAGCAGCACCAGGAGGACGATGGGTTTCTTGTAGGGCCTGAGGTAGGTCCGCAGGAGTCGTATGAGCACGCTCGGTCTCTCGGAGTCGGCGGTGGGGGCGGTCGGTGTCCCCTGGCCCCTATCGTCGGACACTCCACCCGCGTTACCTCAACTGATTAACCCGAAAGCGGTCCACCGGCCGATGCGCCGTCAGCCGGTGACCTACACCGGGACGCCCCCGGAGTTATATCCGTTATATATGTTTTGTGGCTGGCCGGGTCATTCGGGAAAGGCGCCGGGATGGGTCTGCTCGCGCACGGTCACGTACTGCTGGCGCACCGCCTGGCCCACCGCCAGTTCCTCACCGGGCTCCAGGACCTGGGCGGCCGCGCCCTGCCAGGCCGGCGGGTTGTGCGCGTCCAGCGTGCCGCGGGAGGTGCCGAGCGCCCAGGCCGCCTGCCGGGCGGCGCCGATCGCGGCGTAGTCCGCGGGCTGCGGTACGACGACCTGCGCACCGAACAGCGAGGGCGCGGCGGCCTGCACGGCGGGCAGCTCGGCGGCCTGCCCGAGCAGGAAGACGCGCCGCACCTCCACGCCCCGGCCGCGCAGCACGTCCAGCGCGTCCGCGAGCCCGCACAGCATGCCCTCGAACGCGGCCCGCGCCAGGTGCTCCGGCTTCATCGACTCGCGCCGCAGCCCGGCCAGCGTGCCCGCGGTGTGCGGCAGCGCGGGGGTCCGCTCGCCCTCCAGATAGGGCAGCAGCACCAGCCCGTGGGAGCCAGGCGTCGACTTCATCGCCAGCTCGGACAGCGCCTCCAGGTCGGGCAGGTCCAGGAGTTCGGCGGTGCCGCGCAGCGCCCGGACGGCGTTCAGGGTGGTCACCACCGGCAGGTGCATGCCGGTCGCGTCGGCCAGCGAGGTGATCATCCCGGTCTGGTCCACCAGCGCCTCGGGGTGCACGGCCATCACGGAACCGGAGGCGCCGAGCGACACCACCGCGTCCCCCAGCCGCAGCCCGAGACCGAAGGCGGCGGCCATGGTCTCCCCGGTGCCGGCCGAGATCAGCAGCCCCTCCGGCGTCGTACCGGCCGCCTCGGCGGGGCCGATCACCTCGGGCAGCACGGCCTGGTGGCCGAGCGCCAGCTCGACCAGATCGGGCCGCCAGGAGCCGGTCGCCGCGGACCAGTAGCCGGTGCCCGAGGCGCCGCCGCGGTCGGTGGTCCGGCGCACCGGCCGGCCCAGCAGCTGCCACACCAGCCAGTCGTGCGCCTGCATCAGCACGGCCGTGCGGCCGGCTGCCTCCGGCTCGTTCTTCGCCAGCCAGCGCAGCTTGGTCACCGACTGCGCCGGCTGCGGCACACAGCCGACCGCCTGCGCCCACGCCTCCCGGCCGCCGAGCGCGTCGACCAGATCGGCCGCGGCGATCTGGGCCCGCCGGTCACCGCCGACCAGGGCCGGCCGTACGGTGCCGCCCTGGCCGTCCAGCGGGATCAGCGCGTTCTGCTGCGCGGACACCCCGATGGCCTGCACGCCCTCCAGCAGCCCGCCGCCCGCGGCCTCCCCGAGCGAGAGCAGCCACGCCTGCGGGTCCACGTCGGAGGGGCGGCCTCCGCCCTCGGCGCTCTCCACCGGATGCGGCGCGTAGCCCTGGCGGAGCACGGCACCGGTGTCCGCGTCGCAGACCACGATGCGAGTGAAATCAGGTGAGCTGTCCAAGCCGGCGACTATCCCCATACGGAAAATTCTGCCGCATCGCGCCGCCGTACCGGGCGGGGGGCGCGGGATCGCCGCGGTCGGAGCGCGCGGGAGCCGCCCTTATGCGTTGCCCTTATGTGTTGCTGGTGCCCCAGTCGTCCGCGCCGTTGCCCGCCGCGCGCTCGCGCAGGGAGCGGACCCGGTGGGCCACCGACTCCGGCACCCGGTCGCCGACCTTGTCGCTCACCGCGTGGTACGCCTTGCCCGCGAACTGGCGGCCCTGCTGCGCGGCCGTCTCCGCGGTGTTGCGCACGGCGGGGTTCTGCGCGACCTGGCGCGCGGACTTGCGCAACTGCTCGTAGCGCTCCCGTCCCGCCTTCGTCCCCAGTACGTATCCCACGGCCAGCCCTGCGAAGAACACGAGCCGGTAGCGCATGATGGCCACCCTTCCTTGCCTCGACGTCGGAGCCGGGGGAACCGATTGGCGGAGCACCCCCCTGCTTGCGCTAATGTATGTGTCGCAGCGAACGCGCGCTCCCCGGGCGGATACCCCGGAAGCCGCTTTCGATGCGACGAGGCATTCCTCCGTAGCTCAATTGGCAGAGCAGCCGGCTGTTAACCGGCAGGTTACTGGTTCGAGTCCAGTCGGGGGAGCTCGGTCCTCCGTAGCTCAATTGGCAGAGCAGCCGGCTGTTAACCGGCAGGTTACTGGTTCGAGTCCAGTCGGGGGAGCATGCTGAACGAGGACCCTCCGGGGTCCTTTTTCATGCCCGCTCCGTTTCCTTCGCAGCCCCCGGGAACCGCCGCGGCCCCGCAGGAGTCCTCATGGTCAGAAGGGCCGCGGGAAGCCGACCATGGCGAAGCAGGAGATCGTATGAGCGGCTATGCTGCGGCAGACGGCGCGCACACATGTACGCGACGCGCCGAACGGGGCGGTAGCTCAGCCGGTTAGAGCAGCGGACTCATAATCCGTCGGCCGTGGGTTCGAGTCCCACCCGCCCCACCAGAGCAGAAACGTCCTGACCAGCCACTTAGCCGGTCGGAGGCGACGAACGAGCGATCTTGGCGGCCCGCCTCGATCATGGAATCATGCGAGTTGGGACAAAGTTGGGACGCGGGTCACGCGGCGGGACAAAGTCCCTCGTCCGGCCCATCAGAATCGGTGTTCCCGCCCGTCCCGGGAGCCTCGCCCTTCACTGCCGGCCGTGTGGGTCGGTTCCGCTGCCTCGCGGGTCGCGGCGGCTGAGCTGTCGCACGGGGCACCGTCGCGCTTGTGGTCTTGGCCTCGTCCGTGAGCAACTGAGGCATAACGCTCGTGTAAGTGTCCGAGGTGATCTGCAACGACTTGTGGCCCAACCGCACCTGGACGACCTTCATCTTCGAACCGCCGAGCAGAGCCAGCGATGCCGATAGATGCCGAGTGTCGTGCAGGCGTACGGGCGGAAGCCCGGAGAGCTTGACCAGCCGTTTGAACTCCCGGCTCACCCAGTCGGGGTGCAGGGGGCGGCCGTCCTCGTGGACCCAGAACCGCTCGCTCTCGACGTACGCCTCCGCCTTCGCCCACTTCTCCCGCTCTTGGTCGCGCGCAGCGGCGAACGACACCCAATGGGCACCAGTCAGCTCGTCCAGAGTGACGGTGCGCACGCTGTCCTGCTTCGGCGCCTCGTCGTACAGGCGGTAGGCCACTTCGACCACCTGTGCGGAGATGCGGAACCACTGCACCGGCCCGCTCAGGCTGACCTCGGCTTTCGGCAGCGCGCACATCTCCCCGCGGCGGGGTCCCCGGAAGATGAACCCGTGCCACATGCCCTCCAACCGGTGTGAGGTCACGGAGTCCAGGAACTCGCCGGTCTGCTCGGGGGTCCAGATCATGACCGGACTGGGCTTCTTCCCCGTGCGCCTCCACTCCTCGACGCGCTCGGGCGTCCACACCAGGGGCGTGGGCTTGACGACGGGCTTGAGTTCGACCAACTTCGCCCAGTTGGTACTGAACTCGCCACGCTTGATCAAGCTGGTGAGGAAGCTGCTGAGGGTGGCGTTGATGCGGTGCATCGTGTTCACCGAGGTGATCTTCCGCTTGCCTTTGCGGCCCTCGCGAAGTGCGGCGTTGGCGTCCAAGTAGGCACGGCGGGCGGCTCGACGCTCCTCGCCCTGACCCGACGCGCGGACCCAAGCGGTGTGGGCGGCGTCCCGCGCCTCCGTCAGCTCGACTATGCGAGCGTGGTGGATCAGGCGCTCGGCGTTCTCCCGCTCGATCGCGTCGTACATCGCTTCGACGTGCCGCAGCTTGAGGTCACGCCGCTTGATGTGGCCGAGGTGGGGCTTGAGGTAGAGCCGGATGTGGTCCTCGTACGAGTGGGTCGTCGTGCGGGCGAGGTTCTTCTTCCTCGTGATCCAGGCTTCCAGGTCCTCGCCGACGGTGGCGTCGCTGAGGACGTCCGTGCCCTTCATGACCTCCCGGTAGACCTCCACCGCCTTCTTCTTGGCGTCGGTCTTCGTGTGGAAGCCACCGCGGCGGACGCGTCGGCGCTTGGCGTTCTCGCCAGGCTCCAGCTCGAAGTAGAAGTACCAGCGACCGTGCCCTTTCTCCTTCAGCTTGGGGCAGCCCGCACCGACCAGGCGCCGCTTCGGGCGTCCCCTGTCGTCCAGTTCCGGCTTGCCGCCCTCTCCGATCACATCCTCCCGGCAGGCACACTGCCGGTAGTAGCTCGGGTCGAACACCATCGTCTCCTTCGTCCGCTCCGGTTGTGGATCTTCCGTGTCGGCCTTTGCCGAACTGATGCTCCATCTTGCCCCAACACTCCAGTGTTGGCGTATCCTTATATCAACGTTGGCGCGGGGGAGATCGCGACAACGGGAATGACAACGAAGGACGCTTCTGTAGCGACGGGTTCCGGGGCCACCGCCATGACCCTGGAGGAACTGCTTGCGCTGCCGCCAACCGTGAACGTCACGACGGCAGCGCGGGCCCTGGGCATCGGTGTGCACAAGGCTTACGGCTTGATCAAGGCGGGAACTTTCCCCGTGCAGACGCTCCCGCTGGGCAGCACGGTGAGGGTCCCCACGGCTGAACTCTGGCGAGTGCTCGGGGTGAAGCCGCCTGTGCAGTGATCAAGCGGTGCTTGCGGATATCAGATGTCTAGGCCACGGGTGCGATGACAGGGCCGTGACCTAGGATCGGGCGACTACAGGGGGCTCAGAGAAGAACGGACAACGGCATGCCACGGCTCTACGGTTTTGACGACGCGTCGAGACGTCGGCTACGTGACGACGAAGTGGGCCCGCTCCGTCAGATGGTGAGTCGGGCCCTTCAACGGTCCCTTCAAGGGGAGTGGGAGCAGTCGAACGCAGACGTCGCCGTGTGGGCGAACGGAGAGGGATACCGGGGCACTCTCGGAGGCGAGTGGAAAGACGCCTCGGTTGGTCGCCTCTTCCGGAACCCCGCGATCGCAGGGCTGCGCTACGACGAGAACGGCGAACTGGTCGACGCCGGCCATGAGGGCGCGATCACGCGCGAGGAGTTCTTGGAGCTCCAGGAGCGGGAGAAGAGTCGGAAGCCGGGTGGCGACGCGGCCCCTGCCTACGACTATCTGTACGCCGACGGGGACAGCACATGCGGCAACTGTCGGCACGGTCTCCAGGGAGCACGCACGAACGCCGGTAGTCCTGGCTACCGGTGCCGGCCCAAGAACAAGGAGGGGCGCGGCGGCTGCGGCAAGGTCCGCATCGATGCCGAACTCCTAGAGAACCACGTCGGCGAGTACGTCGTGGCCGAACTCCTCAAGCCCGGCATACGCGAGCAGATCCTCGCGGCTCAGGCTGCGATCCGCGCCCAGGTCGTCGCGTTGGAGGACACTCTGAAAGACCTGGAGGGCCGCCGCAAGGAAGCGGCGACCCTCTACGGCAAGCGCGAGATCGGCAGTGACGCCTGGGTGGCTGCGGACCGTCAGATCACGGCCAACATCAAGGAGACCCGCACACGGCTTCGGTACGCCGAACAGATGGCGGGCTTCTCCTTGGGAGATGCCAAGGACCTGGTCCGGTGGTGGAACACGGCACCCTCAGCCTCTAAGAAGGCCATCTCGCGTCTGTTCCTTGAGGACATCGAGGTCTACCCGGCGAGTGCCCAAGGAGTCCGTACGGTGGAGCCGGGCAGGGTCGTCCTGCGATGGCGAACTCTGCCCGGTGTCTCAAGCACAAGTTGAGGACGTCACCTTGGAGGCCAGTCGCCGGCCGACCATCGCCATGGTCAGACCGGTGATCAGCGCGATGACGGCGAGGCCGGCGAGAGCGGGCGAGACGATCTCCTCGGCGCTCAGAGGCCACGGGTGGCCGAGGTAGTGGGTGACCAGGTAGGACCCCTTGCTGGCCGCGTAGGCGACGCCGAGGACGGCTGCGACGGCTGAGGTGCCCAGGCCCCGCGCGCTCCAGGCGTGTCCGTGGTCCCTCGCGGACAGGGCCATGCCAGAGCACAGAAAGGCGATCTCGCCGCAGGTGATCGCCACGTAGGACAGGTAGACCATGAGGTAGACGGTGACGCCTGGGATGGTGGCGTGCTCAGTGGTGAACTCGATCCGCTCGTCAGTGGTTCCGATGAACAGCGGCAGCATCGCTGCGAGCACACACACGGCGAAGGCGATCCGGGCGTACAGACTCGCCTTGAGGACCTGCTGGTTGTACGACCAGTCCACGAGCATCAGCTGGAGGCTTCCGCACCACAGCACGGCGCAGAAGTGCGCGCCGAGCTTGGCCGCGTTGTGCATGCCGGTCGCGGACTCGATGAAGTCCTCGATCGCGGGCACGGCGAAGGTGACGCCCACCGTGCACACACCGAAGGCCACGGTCCGCGCGAAGCGAGCGATGCGGTATTCGTTCCGGCTGCGCTGGCGCCAGGCTTCCCTGGCGGAGAGCGCAGTGCCCGCTATGCCCACTAGCGCGCACAGGCCGAAGACGAGGCCGTCCATGGTTCAGGTTCCTTCCAGATCAGATACCGCTCGTTCCGCTGCTTCGCTGAAACTGAGCCTCCGCCGGCGGCCGGGCCGCGGTGGTTCAGCTAAAGGCGGGAGCTGCTCTGGCACCTCTGGAACAGTGAGATCGGTGCGTCCGTGACGCAGTCGTATCTCACGAGCGGCCTCCAGAAGTTCAGCGGCTCCTGCCTCACCCAGATCGTGGATGAGTCGAAGCGCCTCTCGGGCGTCTTCTTGCCTCTCGTAGACAGACAGAGAGGTCAAACCGTTGTAACCGGGGAGTAGGAAAGGTACCGGACAGTCGAAAGCGCGTGCGAGTCCGGTGAGCTGGGCAGTCGTCGGGTTGGCCTTGACGCCATTCAGCAGGTCGTTCACGACCTGGTGCGTCATGGCTGGTTTGCCCCCAGGCTCCTCGGCGGTCGCGTCGGAGAGGACGCGAACGGACGTGGCCTGCCGGCCGACCTTGGCAGCCTTGCGGCGTACCAGCAGGGCGAGCTTGCTGGCGAGGGGGATGTCCGGGCCGGGCGGCATGGTGGCTGGCTGCTCCTTCGGCGTGTCGGGTCCAGAGTGTGCGATGTGGGTCGTGACGTGCGTAGATGCCGAACAGCCTAATGTCTTTGCTGGTTGACATTGGGCAGTACGGCGCAGCAAGATCTACTTACCAGCAGAAGATCGCGTACGCAGCATGCAGGCGTCTACGGTTCGCCGCTCCCTGGGCGCGCAGTGTCAGACCGAAGCCTCCCGCCTCTCAATGTGTGCCATCAGATTTGCTGTGTGGGGATCTAAGTGCGCACAGCCCGGCGCGCTGCAACACGGGAGGGAACGGGTGGGGATCGAGCTGGAGCGGGTGATGGCCCGGTTGGCGGAGTCCGGCGGCCGGGAGGCCGTCAGCCTGGACGAGGAAACGGCCCTGGAGGCGTTGGGGGCTCTGTCGATCGTCGATCCGAAGCGGGTCGGGGGCATCAACGAGCGTCTGGTCGGAGCCTGTACGGGCTGACCGGCTGAGTGTGTGAGCGCGGACTTCCTTACGGGAGTCCGCGCTCACGCGTCTGACCTGCAAAAACTCCGAGAAAATTGTGGACCTCTCCCCTAAATGCATATAGAATAGAACCACAAGGAGGGGGAGGAAAGAGCCCCCACCGACCTCTTGGAGACCGAAATGCCGCACAAGTACGCGAACCTGAAGATGCGCCAGATCCGCCGCAACGAGGACCAGCCCCGTGAGACCTTCAAGGAGGAGGCGCTGACCGAGCTGGCGGAATCGATCAAGCTTCACGGCCTGCTCCAGCCGATCGTCGTCCGCAAGGTCGAAGAGGGCGGCTACGAGCTGATCGCGGGCGAGCGCCGCTTCCGCGCCAACGGGATGGCGGGCAACATCACCATCGAGGCCAAGATCCTCCTGGCCGACGGTGATGCCGAGATCAGCGACCTGGACTCGTTCAAGAAGGCCATGACCGAGAACCTGACCCGCGAGGACATGTTGCCGCTGGAGGAGGCGCGTGGCTTCAAGAGGGTGCTGGACGCGGACTACGACGGCGACCCGACCAAGGTCGCTGGTGTCGCTCAGGAGTTCACCAAGTCGGTCCAGTACGTCAACCAGCGCCTGGCGTTGCTCAACCTGCGTCCCGAGATCCAGGCCGCCGTGGACCTCGGCCACATCGGCACCCAGGCCGCCGTGCAGATCGCCGCACTCTCACCGGCCAACCAGAAGGCGGTCTTCGAGGACTGGAAGAAGGGCGATAAGTCCGACAACCAGGTGGTCCACATCGCGTACGCCATGCGCAAGCAGGAGAAGGCCGCCAAGCAGGACTCCATGGTCGAGGTCGAGGAGATGAGCCCGGAGGAGAAGGTCGAGCGCAGCCGGACCCAGGCCAAGACCAAGAGCGATCTCGATGCGATCGAGCGCATGTGCGAGCTGCTGGAGAACATCGGCAAGACCGACCCGATGGACCTGGCCCGCACCTTGGAGGGCCAGGTCGGCAAGCGGGTGGAGCAGATGGACCGGGTCGCCAACTCGCTGCAGAAGGCCCGTTTCCAGCTCCGCCAGGCCAAGGCGCACGCCGATGCCCGAGAGATCATGGTCAACCCCAAGGCCGCCGCCCCTGACCTGGCCGCTAGCGCCGCAGCCGCCCTCGCCCGCTTGGACCCCGCGGCCGACACCACCGCCCAGGAGGAGGGGGGCAGCTCCCCCGAGCAGGACACGCCCGCCACCCAGGGCGAGGACCAGGCGGAGGCCGACACCTCCGACACCGAGGTGGCCCCCGCCCCGGAGGGCGCCTCGGCGGGCGACGCCATCTCGCGGCCGGAGGCCGCGCCGCAGGCCGTGACCGAGCCGGCGTCCGAGACCGAGCCGAAGCCCGACGCGACGAGCGACGAGCCCGACTCCGAGCCGGTCGCTCTGGCCGCCTGACCCATCCATCCAGGGGCGGCCCACCAACGGGCCGCCCCGCTCACCCTCTTCGGGAGCCCCCCAGTGATGAACGACATCCGGTCGATGCGCAACGTCAACCACAACCTGTTCGAGGGCGTGCCGGCCACCGCCAACGCCCTGAACGAGTACGACTCCGACGCCGCTGCACTCGTCCGTGAGGCAGCACAGCACCTGCTCAACGGGCGCCGCACCAACGACGCCGCGGCCATCGCGGAGGCCAGCAACCTCACCTTCATGGCCGCCGGTGAACTCCTCAAGGGGGCCGGAAGCTCCGTCTACGTCCGTTTCCCGATCATGATCGCGGCGCGACTGGTCGAACTCGAAGCGGCGCTGCTCGCCGCCGGCCAGCAGGACGCCACTGTGCGAGGAGAACACGAGGCGTGAAGCGTCCCCTCTACATCAACGGCCTGAGAACCCGACCCGACGACGGCACCCTGCCACCCGACCACATCTGTCGTCGCTGCCTCATCGACCTCGACGGTGACGACAGCCAGCTCGCGTCCGCGATCTGCGTCGTCTGCGGCTACTGGATCTGCGAGCTGTGTGACGGCGGGACGGACCCGGCTACCGGGGACGCCGTCTGCGACGACCACAAAGGCCACCCGCTGGCCGCCAACTGCACCGAATACGCGTAGAAAGGAGCGATCACCAGTGCGAGTAGATCCCGACGTTCTCAACGTCATCAAGACCGCCATCGCTGACGGCCCGGCGCTGCGTCTGCCCGGCCAGCTCGACAGTAAGCTCTACAAGCGGACGGACGAGGTACTCAGGGTGATCGGCGGCAAGTGGAACCGCTACAAGCGGGCTCACATCTTCCCCGTCGACGCAGCCGAAGCCATCTCGGAGCTCCTGGTGAGCTGCGAAGTGATCACCGAAGCCGACCGCGGGTACTACTCCACGCCCGCCCCCGTCGTTGGCCAGCTCCTGGACATGGCCGAACTCACTCCCGGATGCGAGGTGCTGGAGCCCTCCGCCGGGCGAGGCGCCATCGCCGAGCTGGCCGCCGCCCGCGGGGCCGTTGTCGACTGCATCGAACTCGACGCCGACCGAGCCGACCACATCCGCTCCGGCGGATATGCCCGACGCGTCACTACCGCCGACTTCCTCAGAGTGCCGGTACGGCGGCGCTATGAGCGAGTGATCATGAATCCCCCGTTCTCCAAGAGGCAGGACATCCAGCACGTCGTGCGCGCGCTGAGGTTCGTCCAGCCCGGCGGCCTCGTCGTCGCGGTCATGATCGAGAGCCTGTCCTTCCGCACCGACCAGGTGACGAAGGACTTCCTGGCCCGTGTGCGAGAGGCCCGGGGCACTATCACGGAGCTGCCGGACAACGCGTTCCCGGGCCGCCGCGTACGCACGGCCATCGTGGTCATTCCAGTGCGTGAAGCGCCGCCGGCGCCGCGCTTCAACCTCACGGTGCCGCGACCCGAGCACTTCACTGCTCGGCCGCGCGCAGTCCAGCAGGGTCTCTTCATTGCCGACGAACCGACTGCTCACGACACCGCTGCTCTGCCGGGGTTCGGCTTCGGGGCCCCGCCGGCGGGCCGCGACCCAGAAATAGATCCCAACACTCAAGAGTGATACGGTCTATCTCGTTGGCGGGAACGGCCACAGCCGAGGAACCGGCCCGCCAACATGCCGTGGCATGCGGCATCCCCTTCGGTGCCTGGCGGGTGGCCAATCCCCCGCGCCCTACCCGCCAGGCACCGGCTACGCACCGATGCGGAGCCATCGAGGCCGAAGCCACGCACACGATCGGACCCGCCCCCGTCCACGCCGGGGGCGGGTCCCGTGCAATGCGGAGCGACATGAGCGTCGAGGACTTCAACGGACACCCGGACGACCGGGAGTTGTACCTACGCCTCCTCAGCGAACGCGACGGCCCTCCGGACAGGGCCGTTGACGAACGCGACCCAGGCCGCAGACCCCCTCGAAGGGCCAGCCGGCCGGGAGCGATCCAGCGAGGCGCGGGACTCGAAGAACCCATCTCACGACCATCCAGGAGAACAGCGGCATGACCCACGAACAGACGCCCGAGCAGGACCGCGAGCAGACGGCCCGCCGCCAACCGCCCGTCCCCGGCTCCGTGTGGTGCAACGGCTGCGACTCCTGGTGCCTGCCCACGGGCCTCTGCCGCTGCAACAACCGCTGACCGCCGCGGCGGCTGCTGCCGCCGCAACGACCCTTCACACTCAGGGAAGTGTTCATGGCCACCGGCCTATACAGCTCATACGCCGCGCTCGCGGGTGCCCAGATCGAGGGCATCGACTATCAGAGGACCTGGCGCTCGTCCCCGATCTCCACGCTGCTCCACTTGGCCATTCACGGCGGGGGGATCGAACAGGGCACCAGCGAACTGGCCAGCGCCGCAGCCGGCGACGTCCACGACTTCTACACCTTCCAAGGCGTCAAGTCGGCCAACAACGGGGATTTGCACATCACTTCAACCCGCTTCGATGACCCCCAGGCCCTGTCGCTGACCCAGGGGGCCACCCACGTCATCTCCTGGCACGGAGCCGCCGGCGCGGCACCGGTGACCAACCTCGGCGGCCTCGACTACACCCTGCGTGACCGCATCGGCCAGTCCCTCTCGGAGGCCGGCTTCGCTGTCCAGGTCGCCAACGAGGAGATCGACGGCAACGACCTGGCCAACATCTGCAACAAGGGTCTGCGCGGCGTGGGCGTCCAACTGGAGATCAGCACCGCCCAGCGGCAGGCATTCTTCCTCAACGGCGACCTCTCGCGCACCAACCGCGACAACATGACCAGCGTGTTCGGCGCTTACGTCACCGCGGTGACGGGTGCCATCGCCAAGGCGCTGGTGGCCACCGGCCAGGGACAGACCGTGGCCATCCCCCCGTCGCCCCGAGACGTCGACTCGGTAGCGTCGGGACCGTGACCTTCGTACCTCCCTACACCGGGAAACAGATCGACGTCGACCGGCTCACCGCCAGCACCATCACCGACGACGACCTTGACTCCCTCCGCGCCGAACTCCGGCACTACCGGGAGCGGCCCGCCGCAGTCGACGTTCCCCCCGGCGAACCGATGGCGCCCCGAGCCGTCCCGCCCCGATGATCGTCTAGACCGGCGGGTGGGGGCGGGGCAGGCGGCCTCGGTTCCAAGATAGGTACCGGCTCTGTACTGTTGGCGAGCGTAGGGCGCGGGGGAACGGCCTACACAAGGGACGACCGTGACCGTGCTCGCCAACATCCCCGAACAGCTCCTCCCGCTCGCCGTCGCTATCGAGGAGCTGGCCCCCTACTACCGCAACCCCCGCACCGGCGACATCCCGGCCATCGCTGAGTCGCTGACGGTCAACGGCCAGTACCGCCCGGTCGTGGTCAACAAGGGCACGCACACCGGGCGCGCCAACGAGATCCTGGCGGGCAACCACACCGTTGCTGCCGCCCGGCAGCTCGGCTGGGAACACATCGCTGCCACCTGGGTGGACGTCGATGACGACGCGGCGGCACGCATCGTCGTGGTCGACAACCGGACCAACGACCTCGCCGGTTACGACACCGCGCTGCTGGCCGAGGTCCTCTCCGAGATCCCCGACCTCGAAGGTACGGGCTACGACCGCGAGAGCGTCGACCAGCTCCTGGACGACACCTCCCTGCCCGAGACCCTGGAGCTGACCTCCGACGGCGCAGGTACCGGCGCGGCGGCCACCGTCGACTACCTCCAGTGGGGCTACCTCCAGTGGGAGTCCAAGCGAGTCCGGATCACCTCCGAAGAGGTCGAAGCCCTCAACGACATCTACACGAAGTTCGTGGACGACACCAACAGCGACCTCGGCTTCGGCTGGCACGTACTTCAGGAAGCGCACAAGGAGAATCAGGCCGAATGAGCAAGGCGCCTACGACGACCTTCCACGAGTCGTACCCCCTCGACCAGCTACGGCCCGCCGACTACAACCCGCGACGCCTCAGCGAGACCGCATTCCGCCGGCTCCAGGCGTCCCTGCGTCGTCACGGCGTCGTGAAGCCGGTCATCCTCAACGCGGACGGCACTCTGGTCGCGGGCCACCAGAGGACCAAGGGCCTCAAGGCGATCGGCCTGACCCACACGCCCGCGGTCATGCTGGGCACGAAGGTCCGCCTCCAGGACGAGATCCAGTTCAACCTGCTCCACAACCGCGTGGAGACCGAGGCCAGCGTCGTCTACGCCGAGCCCGGCCAGATCGGCGCCTGGTCCTACATCCCCTGGCAGACCATCCGGGTGGCCGAGCGGAAGAACCTCTCCTTCGTCAACGCCATCGGCCACATGACCGCCGGCCACGGCCCGTGGGGCAGCGTCGTGATTGACGACCAGGGGCGCATCGTGCTCAACGCCGAGTACGCGGTGGTCGCTTCGATCTCGCGCTTCGACGTCCTCGCTTGGACCGTCGCGTCCTCCGACGCCGCTCAGCTCCACGCCGACCTCACCGGCGAGTACGGCGTCTACGACTGGAGCGCCATCGAGGACAAGGCACCGGTCTGGAACCAGCACATCGTTCAGCCGAAGCGGCTGAGGAAGTTCAGCTCCAAGGCCAAGGCGGGAAAGCTCGCCTACGGCTCGGAGACCTGGGACCAGCTCGTCACCCCGTGGCTCAAGCCGACTCATCGGGTGGTGGACTTCGGTGCCGGCTACGGCGATTACGCGAAGCACCTTCGCGCCAAGGGCTTCAACATTCACGACTACGAGCCCTACCGCTGCCGGGACGGCTCGTACGCCGTCGACATCCGCGCCGTGGTCGGCATGATCCGCGACATCGACAAGGACATTCAGGCCCACGGGCTTTACGACGTCGTCGTGCTCGACTCCGTCATCAACGCCACCACCTCGCTCGACTACCAGCACTGGGTGATGACCACCGTCAACGCCCTCTGCGCCGCAGACGGGGTCGTGTGCCTCGGCACGCGGAGCCTCGCCCGCGAACTGCGTGACGAGCAGGCCAAGCGGGTCACCTCCCAGACGGCGACGACGAAGATGAGCTTCCTCGACGAGGACAACGTGGAGATGAACTTCGTCAAGGGCAAGTGGCAGAAGCTGCGCTTCCACACGCCCGAGACGCTGGAGCCGCTGCTCCGCCGCTACTTCGAAGACGTGAAGGTCAGCGACCTCAGCGGTTCCAATCTCAAGGCGACATGCCGGCGGCCCATCGCTCTCCCCAGAGAAGAGTACGAGAGGGCTTTCGAAGAGGAATTCAATATGCCTTACCCGAACGGGTTCCGGCATGACAGGCATCTGGAATTGGTGGGAAATTTGATAAAATTGACAGTAGAGAGAAACAAATCTCTCGCGCATTAGGTAAAGGCCGATAGGGGAACGCGTGTCGGAGCGAATAAGGATCGAGATCGAATCTCGGAAACGGTACTACATCATGTGGCTGGCGGGAGTGCGGCACGTCGCCCTCGACCAGCACTGCCTGCGCAGCTTCGGTCAACCTGACCGGCCCCGCGTGGATGTCAAGCGTCGGCATCAAGTCCTCGAACTTCCCCAGGAAAACCCGCCACTGGCCTGGTACCTGTGCGCGCTGCCCAACCCGTGGAACTGGAGTCAGAACGCTCATCTGGCCTTCGAGAGCGCCACAGGCGAACTATGGGAAGGCCCGGCCCAGGTCCCTGGCCTGTACGTCCACCTCGTCAATGCTCGCCCCATCACAGGATGGGGCGAGCACGACATCCCCGCCGATGAACCACGTCGGAAGTCCGTCAGGTTCCGGACCTGCCGCAACTACCAGTTCGCCTGGTGGCTACGAACGCACCGCAATGCCCCAGACGCGCCGCCTGAATACGTGCCACCCAGGCGGCCAGATGAAGGTGAGCAGATGTCGCTGCTGTAAGTGATGGGCCGCCGGTACGCCGGCGGCCCATCCCGCTTTACGTCCTGTCGCTGTCCGGATCGGGCCGGTCGTCGCTGCGGAAGGCGCGCTTGGCCCTATGCCAGGACTGAGCGACCTCGGGAAGCTGATCGAGCAGTCCCTTGATCACGAACAGCGCGATCGCCGCGACGCCCGCAGCGCCGAGTAGCCAGAGGATGGCGGAGTCCACCGGTCGAATCCTTCTGTGAAGGGCGGTCGACCTGGGCAGCCGGTGGGCAGGCTCCAGCCGACCACCACGCGGATGCGTATGGTTATCGGCTGGGCTCTGCCGACGTCAGAACTCAGGAGGTTGCGGTGCTAGCGCGAGCCGAGACGGGCCCTCTTTCTTAGGTCAGCTCCTAGGGACAGCTCATGGAGAGGCATGTTCGGATCGTCGGTTCCGAACCCCTGAGAGCAAGGACAGCAGCGAACACTCTAGAGCAACTGAGCCTAGAACGGTGGCCCTTGCTCTCGGGAGGACGTCGGAAGTTCGACGCCTTTCTGAGAGTGCGATCATGAAGTGGGGCGCGGGGGCGCACCCGAGCTGTGAAGGACCCCGCCGTGGGACGCCCCGACAAAGCCGCGCGTGCGGCCATCGCGCGCCGCCGCTCGGACGCCATCGACCTACGCCTCGCCGGCGTGGATTGGCTCACCATCGCCCGCAAGCTCGCGGCCGACCCGGCGGCCAACAGCGATGGCATCGCCTACCCCCAGGGGTACGGCATCGAGCGGTACCGGAAGAACCAGGAGCCTCCGAGCGACGAGGCACTGATCCATGCTGCCTGCCGCGACGTCCGCGCCGCCCTGGCCGACCGTCGCGCCGAGCTGAACGACGACGTTGACGAGCTGCGCGCCCTGGAGGCTGACCGGCTCGACCGGCTGTTCTTCGTCGCCTACAAGAAGGCCGTCCGCGACCAGGACCTCGCTGCCGTCGACCGCACCCTCCGCATCATGGAGCGCCGGGCTCGCCTCCTCGGCCTCGACATGCCCGTACGCACCGAACTGACGGGCGCCGACGGGGGAGCGGTCCAGATCGAGAACGTCACCACCGACGAACTCGACGCCCTGATCCAGCTCACCGACCCAGACGCCGGATGAGGCCGCGCGACCATGCCAGCGTCATCGCCCGGTACAAGACGCTCGCGCCCGCCCAGCGCCGTGCCATCATCCAGTCCGCGTCGCCAGCCCTGCGTGCGGAACTGGCCCGGGCGGAACGCCAGCTCGCCATGGACCGCTCGCCAGGCGCGCTCGCCGCCGTCCTCACCCGCGGGCGGGAGATGCAGGCGCCACACCTCGACCTCATCGACCAGGCATTCATCGACATGGCCGAGGGACGATGCGACCGCGTCATGCTCACGATGCCCCCGCGGCACGGGAAGAGCCGACGCGCCTCGCGCTGGGCACCGCTCTGGTATCTCCGGCGCAACCCCGGCCACCGCATGATGATCGCCAGCTACTCCGCCGACCTGGCCGACGACCACGGCCGGTGGATCAGGGACGCCATCTACACCTGGGGTGACGACCTCGGCATCCAGCTCGCGCCCGGCAGTAAGGCCGCCAACCGCTTCGACATCGTCGGCGGCGAAGGCGGGCTCCTCGCTGCGGGCATCGGTGGTGGCCTCACCGGACGCGGTGCCCACATCGCCATCGTGGACGACCCCGTCAAGGACATGGCCGACGCGGACTCACCGACCATGCGCAAGCGCGCCTGGGACTGGTGGACCTCCGTCATACAGACCCGTCTCGAACCGACCGGCGCGATCTGCTTGATCCAGACCCGCTGGCACGAGGACGATCTCGCCGGCCGGATTCTGGCCACCGAGCGGGACGCCTGGCGCGTCATCGACCTGCCCGCCCTGGCCGACAGCCCAGAAGACCCGCTCGGCCGTGCACCCGGAGAGCCACTGTGGCCCGAGCGGTTCGACGCCGCTCACCACGCCCGGACTCGCAAACGCGTCGGTGAGCGCGTGTGGGGCGCCCTCTACATGCAGAAGCCGAGGCCGCCAGAGGGAGGCGTCTGGAAGCGCGAGTGGATCGACACCGCCCGTATCAACGCGATCCAGTTCTCCGGCCTGGACATGGCGCGCGTTGTCGTGGCCGTCGACCCCGCGGGCGGGGAGTCCACCGTTGGCGACGAGACCGGCATCATCGGCGTCGGCCGCGACTTCGACCGGCAGCTGTACGTCCTGGCCGACCGGTCGGGGTCCATGGGCGCGAACGACTGGGGGCTGGCCGCCTGCCGCCTCGCCCTGGAACTCAAGGCCGACGCCATCGTGGTGGAGAAGAACTACGGCGGCGACATGGCGAAGCAAGTGGTCGCTCAGGCGTGGGAGCAGCTACGCCGGCAGGGTGCCACCAGGGGCTTGCTCATGCCGATGATCCTGGAGGTCACCGCCAAGGTCGGCAAGCGTCTCCGAGCGGCACCCGTGGCCCAGCTCTACGAACAGCAGCTCGTTCACCACGTCGGTGAGTACAAGGAGCTGGAGGATCAGATGGTCACCTGGGTCGAGGGAATGGACAGTCCGGACCGTATGGACGCGGCCGTGCACGGACTGACCGAACTAGCCGACCCCGACCAGCTCGACACCCTGCCGCAGGACATCGATGACGACCGTTTCGACGGTCGCCGCTGAGCCGTGTCCCGCGCGCCGGAAACGGCCCCAAGAGGAAACGGCCCCCACTTTGGCACGCAATGCTGCTACGAGCGCGGAGATCCATCGGTGAGGCCCTATCAGTAGGGGCGGTGGCCCCACGGATCAGTCGTGTTCGAAACGCGTACCGATGCCTCTGCGAGGCGGCCGTCGCTGGTCCCCGGCGGCACGGAGGAGAAGGGCACGTAATCGCTACCAGGAGCCCAATCGCCGGCGAAGTATCCCTGAATGGGGAGTCCGCACAGCACGGCAGAAACCAGTTCGGTCCGGGAGTCCGCCGCTTCCTGCGGGTAGTTCACGTCATTCTCGGGTCGCCAGCCCCCGGGAAATTTCTGCAGATTCCACAAGTAATTGACATCGGGAGACGTCCAGAGGTCATTCAGTACGTCGACGGCTTCATGGGGACTTTGGGCCTCTCGATTAAAGTAGGCCATGAATCTGAGCGCGGCAGCATGCGAGCCGTAAAACCTTCGAGCCTGGTCCTGCGCGGCGTCCAACGTCGCCAGAAACGTTGCGGCGGTCAGGCTGGGATGTTCATGTCCCTGGTTGACCACGATGACTGAGCCTGCGCTCCCGTCTCTTCGATGCTCCCCCTTAGCGGGCCAGCCGATATCATCAAGGGATCTGCCAACGTATTCCCGGATGCTCCTCCGGGTCTCTATATCAAGTCCAGCGGGTGCTGCCCATTCGACTCTCATGGCGAGAGTGGACTGTGTGGGGAGTACCTGCGGCTTAACATGCGCCGGCACTTGGTGCGACATTGGTGCCCTAACCCTTGCGCTTTCCTGAGACCTTTGTCCTGACGCGGCTATCCACAGTTGATGAAAACGCAGTTCCTCCTGTTTCGCATCTGCGCCGGGGATCTTGCTTACCAGGGCCTCGGTGAGGATCTGAACGAGTCCCCAAGCAGGCAAACGCGGGCTGGAGAAGGCGTCGTGGACCCTGCTCCTTCCCGCAACGCTTCCGCCTCCCATCCACGCGACGAGCTCACGCACGGACGGCAGCCCCGCTCGCAGGTGCAGATCGTGGAGCGCGGCGTTCAGCTCCTTCTTCGGCCCATCAGTCAGCTCTGGTCGCTTCAAGCTCGCCATGTCCCCCGCCTGTCCGATTCCGTCCGATACTGTCCGACGATAGCGCCTTCCGTCCATGCGCGTCCGAGCCTTCCGGCGCCAACCCAGGCTCGTTGGTGACACGTTGTCGACCGGAGGGACGGTAGTCATGTTGGTGTTCGCGTTGCCCTGGGATGCCATTGGCCAGAGTGCGCTGAGCGAGACGATCGGGTCTCTCCTTGCAACAGGGCTCGTGGCCGGCGGTGGTTGGTTGATCCGGTGCGTGCGCCGTCGCCGACGAACGAGTGATGTGGCTGCGCGCACCGCTGAACCCGTGTCGTCTCCGCCGGAGCAGCACAGTCGAATGGATGTCTGAGCCGCTACGGGCACCGTCGCGAGGGCACGTAACCTGATCACGCGGCGCGGGGCCGACTGCCTGGAGGGGCACCGTGCGCCTGCGCGAGCTGATCACCGACGCCTGGAGCTGGCTGGACTACAAGCCGGTCATGGCCGACCCGCGCCGACCGGGCCGAAACGCCTGGGCGGAGTTGACCTCGTCCTGGGTGCCGGATGAGGATCTGCGCCGCCTGGCCGCCTACCGGCTGCTGGCCGCCTACGACTCCAACCAGGCTGGCCAGGTCGCCGCGACTACCGGAGATGACCCCGCCGGAACAGAACGGCGCGAACTCGGTGACGCCTCGAAGCTCGTGGACACCGCGCTCGGCTACCTCCTCGGCTCCGAGCAGACCATCACGGTCGCCGGCGCGGAGCACGCCGACGACAAGCCGACAGACGAGGCCGCCGCGGCGTTGGCCGTCCAGGACCTTCTGAGGAAGTGGGCGGAGAAGGAACTGCTGCCCCTGCGTGTACAGCAGGCCGAGCGCACCGCGATCCTCCTGGGCGACGCCGTCTACAGCCTGGCCTGGGACCCGGGCAAGGGCCGCGTCCTGCTGCGAACCTGGGACCCGGGCCTCTACTTCCCGGAGTGGCCCGAGGACGGTGAGCAGGACGGTGCCGAGTACCCGATGCGCGTGCACCTGGCGTGGGAGCTGCCGGAGGACGAGCGGCGAGGGCGGAAGGCGAGGCTTCGCCGCGTCACCTACGAACTGGCGCCCATCGGCCCGGCGAGCAAGCGCGGCACCGCTAAGGACGGCAGCCCGGTGCGCGAGTACGTCTACGCCGAGGACGGCACGCCTGTCCTCGTGGAGGGCGACACTCTCGACCAGGACAGCGGCAGCATCACCCGCAACTACCCGTGGGCTCCCGGCCGGCCGACGCCGTGGACGTGCTACCTCACCGACGCCGAATGGGAACTGGACGACCTCAAGCACGCCGACATCCTGTACGACCTGCCCATGCACAAGGCCACCTACCGTGTCCGGTCGGACGGGGAAGTGCTCGATCGACTCGACCTGATGGTGGACTTCATCCCGCTCGTCCACGTCACGAACTCCATCCCGGCCAGCGGGGAGCACTGGGGGAAGCCGACCGTCGCCACCGTCCTCCAGGCCCTGGACGAGCTGGCCGCGACCGATACGGACAGCTCGGGCGCCTCCGCCACCACCGGCTCCCCGATCATCGGCCTGGCCGGCGCCCGGCTGCCCATCGACCGCGCCACCGGCCAGCCGCTCCCGGTCAAGGTCCGGGCCGGAACGGTGTGGCAGCTCAACGAGAACGGGCGCATGGACGTCTTGGACACCTCCGCCCAGCTGGCGGAGCTGCGCGCCCGCGTGGACCACGTCCTCGACCGGATCGCCGCGAACTCGCGGCTTACGGCCGCCGGCCTCGGCACCCTCGACCCGACCGCGCTGCCATCCGGCTACGCCCTGCAACTCGCCCTCGGACCGCTGGACACCCTCGTCGCCGCCATGCGGCTGGCCCGGACTCACAAGTACGCCATCCTGCTGCGCATGGTCCAGCGACTTCACCAAGCCGGGCAGGCCGAGGGCTGGCCCGCAGGGGAGTCGCTGCCCGCCCGCCTGATGTGGGGGCCACACACCCCGACCGACCGGGCAGCGGTCCTTGACGAGGTGGTGAAGGGCGTCGGCGCCGGGGTCCTGTCCGTCGAGACCGGCGTCCGGATGCTGATCGACGCCGGGTATCCGATCGATGACGCCCAGGAGGAGATCACCCGCATCCAGACCAGGGCCTTCGAGGCTGCGGCCCGCCTTGCCGACGCCACGGGCGACAACGCAGCCGTCCGCGAGTTCCTCGGACTGCCCGCAGCCGAACCGGAGATACCGAAGATTCCGCTGGCGGAGCACCCGCCGATGGCAGACGAGCAGTAGTCTCGACGCCCGGTCAGCGGGTGCTGTAGTCGGGATCGGGAAGAGAGTCGGCGTCCGGGAGCGGACGCCTACCTCGCAGGCCCAGCCGCGCGATACCGACCGCCCGCAGCAGGCCATCGACCTCCCTCAGCGCCGTGTCGTGCAGCTCACGCAGGTGCGGGCTCTGGCTGAGCCGGCCCAGGACGCCGGAGACGTCCACGAGACCGGTGACGACGTAGTTCTGCTGGTGCCAGCCCAACCGGGCATCCTGCCGCTTCTGGGCGTCGTCGGCCGTCTCGGAGTTCTTGAACCTCGCCGTGGCCAAACCGATCTCCTCGGCCATGCGCACCCGCATGTCGCCGGCGATCCGGGCCATGGCGCGGCGGATCAGCCACTGCCGCCATCCGGGCTGACTGAGGGCGCTGTTGACCACCTCCTCCACGAAGTTCTCGATCACAGGATCCGGCAGGAAGTCCACGTCGTACCGTTGCCGTACGGCCGCTCGGGATCGGTGGTGCACCAGGTGCGACCGGAACAGGAGGACGGTGGATTTGAGGTTGTCCAAGTCGGCGGCTCGACGCTTGCCGCGCTCCTGCCGCTGAGCGATGAGCGTGGCGAGGCCCAGGGTGAAGGCGGCGGTGGTGATCGCGGCGATCGGCACCGTCTTGAGGGCCGTGTCCGTCCAGGAGGGGGAGGGCGCAGGGCTCGGCTTGTCCGTTGACGCCGCGAGCATGACGAGATCCGCAAGAAGCATGGCCGGATTCTCCAGCCGGCCGTCGGTCCCCGTCCAGAATGATCAACGTCTCCCTGGCTCGGCGGCAGCTTGCGGCGCGGAGCGTGATCAGGCGAGGTCGATCCCCAGTGAGGTGTCCGGCCGGCAGAACCCGCAGGGCTCGATCGTCGGATCGGTCAGAGCAGATTGCGCCTCGTCGGGGCGGATCGGGTGCGGAGTCCCCTGAATCATCGAGCAGTCGGCCAGGTGGATCAGCGCAGGCTCGGGCCCGCCGGGGGTCCGCTTCTGCTGGACCACGTAGCCGGTCGTCGACGACGGCCGGGCGAGAGCGGGGACCGGGCCGCCGCCTTTCACCTTCCGCCCGCGACGCTGATGCTCCGGCGGCTGCTCGGCCTGCCCGAGGGCCTTCCGTACGGCGTCCCGCTGGAGACGCAGGTAGATGCCGACGACCTCATGCTCCGTGATCTGACGGTCGAGGTACGCCAGGATCGCCCGGAGGCGCGGTGGGTCAGGTGGCAGAGCGGCCATGACGTGCACCGTGCAGCGCCGCCCACGGGCCGGTGCGCCGACCCTGCCAGTACGGGTGGAACAGCACCTCCGCCGAGAGGCGGATGAGCTGCTGGCGCAGTGCGGTGCGCGGGTGTACGGCGAGCTGGCGGTAGGTGGCGTGCCACTGCTGCTGCGCGTGAAGTAGGTCAACGGGAATCGGCCGCATGGCCGGATTCAATCACGTGTTCGATTTTGCGTGCACGTCGATCTCCGCCAGGTCAAGGCCGGGCCCAGCGGTCGGCAGGTGACCACCGGGCACGGAGGGCCGAGCGGCTGAATCCGGGCTACCGCAGTTGCTGGCTAGACTGATCATCGGCGCGGGGGCGCTGGAGATCTGTGGATGGTTCACGCATGACGCGCCCCTGGCTTCCCAACCCACTCGTACCGGTCGGGTACCGCCGTGACGGCCGACCCATCTTCCCGATTCTCGGAGCCTCACCCGAGGACGACTCGAACAAGCCCGAGGACGACGAGGCAGGCGTCGGCGCGGTCACGCAGGAGGACCTTTCGCGGCTGCTGGCCCGAGAGAAGACCCAGGGCGGTCGCGCCGCCGTCAAGAAGCTGCTGGGCGAGCTGGGCTTCGACAACTCCGAGGCGCTGTCCCAGTTCGTCACTACCAAACGCGAGGCCGACCAAGCCGCGCTGACGGAGATCGAGCGCCGGGAGCAGGCCGCCGAGGAGAAGCTGCGGGCCGCCGAGGCGCGCGAGGCGCAGGCTGCCGCCCGGGAACGCGCAGCCGTCCGGCGCTCCGCGCTCGCGGGATTCGGCGCGACCGGGGACGACCTCAGCGACGCGGTTCTCCTGATCGACCGCGCGCTGGCCGATCAGCCCGACGCCGACGAGGACGCGGTCGCCGCCGCGGCCGAGCAGCTGAAGGAACGGCGGCCGGAGCTGTTCGGAGCCCGCGCCGCCACTCCCCCCGCCCCCGGCGGCTCACCCGCCGGCGGCCCGCCGTCGCGCGGAGGAGTGCCGCCCAAGCCCGGCGCTGCCGGTCTCGCGATGGCGCGGCGCCGGGGCTTCATCACCGACTGACGATCCAGCGACGTCGTGGCGCACGCCATGACCCCACCGGCGGGACAGCCGGACACGGGGACCACGCCCCTCACACCTCCCGTGGACGGCGCCACCACCAGGTGAGCGCGCGAATTCTCGCTTCACGTCCACGGGAGGACGGCTGTGACACTCCAGCCCATCACCACGTCGACGTCGTACACCGCCGACCGGGCCTGGCTCGCGTCGCTGCACGGCACCGACTCCACCGAGACCATCACGCTCGACGTCTCCAAGCTGACCGCCGGTACCCACACCGCCGCGTCGGCCGACACCAGCCAGCCGTACAGCCGGGTTCTGTCCGGCGTGCCCGTCGGCAAGATCACCGCCAGCGGCTTGTACGGAGCCTTCGACCCGACGGCGAACGACGGCCGCCAGAACCTCGCGGGCCACGTCTTCGCTGAGGCGCTGTTCGCGCCGTCCGCGACCAAGGTCCCCGCCGCACTGCTGTGGCACGGCGTGGTCGTCGCCTCGAAGGTGCCCGGCGGCATCGATCCCACCAAGGTCGCTACCTCGGTGACCGGCCCGCAGATCCGGTACGTGTGAGAGGCGGCCGACGATGACCATCCAGGACCTGATCAAGAACGTCGCCGCTCGCGACCTGACCTCCTTCGCCCGCGCCATCCCGTCCAAGGCGGACCACCTGCTCACCAAGGACGGCGGGATCATCCCCACGCTGGAGCAGGACGAGGTGAAGTGGCGGGTCAAGGACAACGGGCGCTACGTCAACGTCGCGAAGTACCGGGCCTTCGACGCCAGCGTGCCGTTCGCGTCCCGCGAGGCATGGCAGACCACCCGCGAGGGCATGCTGCCGCCGCTCGGGCAGAAGCTGCTCGTCGGTGAGCAGGAGCAGATCCTGCTGGAGGCGTCCCGCGGCGCGGACGAGGACCGGCTGATCGACCTGCTGTACGACGACACCGAGCGGCACGTCGAGGCCATCCGCTCTCGTGTCGAGCTGGCCTGGGGCGACGTCCTGGTCGACGGCAAGTTCTCGCTCGTCGCGGAGAACGGTCTGACCACCGAGGTCGACTGGGGCGTGCCGGCGGGCAACCTGCCGACCGTGCCGAAGCTCTGGTCGGACCCCACCTCCGACCCGATCAGGGACGAGCTGGGGTGGATTCAGTACCTGGATGACCGCGGAGCGCCCTTCCCGGAGCTGGTGGTCACCAGCCGCAAGGCGTTCTCGTTCCTCGCAGCGAACAACGCCTACAGGGCGGCCTACTACGGCTCGGTGAACCCCTCGAACACGCCGACCGCCACGCTCACGCCGCAGCAGATCAACGTCGTACGCGACAACTACGGCCTGCCCCCGATCACCTTCTACAAGGGCCAGGTGCGAGTCGACGGTGTGCAGACCAAGGTTCTCCCGGAGGACCGGTGGATCATGCTGCCGCCGGACCGCACGAAGTGGGGGCAGACGATCTTCGGTGTGACCGCCGAGGGCCTGGCCCTGTCGCGCGGCACGAACCCGGAGATCACGAAGGAGGACCGGCCGGGCATCATCATCACCCGTGGTGCCCAGGACGATCCCGTTCAGATCTGGACCAAGGGCGCGGCTGTCGGCATGCCGGTGCTGCACACGCCGGATGCTCACATCGTGGCGAAGGTGATCTGATGGGACGCCGACTCGCCGCCGCGGTGCACGTACGACACCCCGTCTCGCACGAGTGGGTGGTGCTGGAGCCGGGATACGAGCCTGACGAGGACTTGGCCGCCGAGATCACCAACCCGCACGCCTGGGAGGAGGACGACGCCGCCTCGGACGATCAGCCGGAGCCGGAGCCGGAGCCGGAGCCGGAGCCGGGCGCGAGCGCCGGCGCTGAGCCGGCGGCCGAGCCGCCGACGCCGCGGCGGCAGCGGAAGACCGCCGAGACCAGCGAGTAGTCCGCGAGCCGCAGCAGCCCGCCTCCGCCAGATGCAGCGGGGGCGGGCCACGGTGATCCAGGAGCCTTCATGGACCCGACCCTTCTTGCCTGGCTGCGTGCGCAGCTCGGCCCCACCACTGACCAGCAGGACCTCACCACGCGCTACGCCCGCCTGGGGCGGGCGCGCGAAGTCGCAGCGGAGGTCTTGGCCGAGCGTCGAGCCGCGCTCCTCGCTGAGCCGTTGCGTATGACGGTCGACGGGGTGGTCACCATCGACCAGACCAACAACCTCACGGGGGTGGAGCGCCAGATCGCTGGCCTCGCTGATCTGGTCGCACCAGACGACCCCGCAGTGGGAGAAGCGAGCGCCGATCTGGTTACGGCCCCGCTGCTGCCGACACGACGGACGAGGTAGAGCCACCATGCCGTACGAGTGGCCACCGCTGGTCCCCGGTGACCCGGAAGCGATCGCACGCCGCGTCGCGGCCGTACTCGAGGACGCCTGGCAGCGCCTGGCCGTCAAGCAGCGCGAGGTGATCGTCAGGTTGGCGGCCGACTCGCGTGCGCCCTACACCGTGGCCGCCTTGGAGGAGTTCAAGCGGGCCATCCGCGACTTCCGCCGGCGAGTCGATCAGGAGGCCCAGCAGTTCGTGCAGCGGCAGCTCACGCACCTGTACGAAGAGGGTGGGCGGCAGGCCGCCGAGTCCCTGGGCACGACCTTCACTTGGACGACGTTCCATCGTGACGCCCTACAGTCGCTCGCCGCCGACTCGTACGCGGACTTCCTGCGCCGCTCCGAGGAGGCCGAGCGGATGGCCAGCCAGTTCTACCGCGCAGTCCGGCAGGTCGCGCGGCGCGAGGTACCTATTCTGACCACCGGGAATGTGACGGCGAAGCAGACCGCCAAGAACCTCGCGGCTCGACTGGCCACCGAGCACAGGCTGACGCACGTGGTCTACCGGAATGGGGCCCGCGTTCCCGTGCGCGCATGGGCTGAGGCCGCCACCCTGGCCAAGAGTGCGGTCGCCTACAACGCCGGCACCCTCAACCGGACACGCGAGTCGGGCGTCGAGTACGTGGAGATATTCGACGGGATCGGGTGCGGATGGACCAGCCACCAGGACCCTGACAAGGCGAGCGGCACTGTGCGTTCGATCGCGGAGGCAGCCGACTGGCCCATCTCTCACCCGCGGTGCCGCCGGGCCTTCGGCCCCCGTCCGGACGTCCGGGACTCAGTCTGAGATCAGCGTCCCCTGCCGGCTTCCCGTACGGCAGGATCGACTCATGAAGATTCTGGTGCTGGGTGGTAGCTGGTTTCTGGGCAAGCACATTGTGGACGCTGCGTTGAAGAGGGGGTGGGCGGTCACCACCTTCAACCGCGGGCGGTCCGGAGACGTGAACGGGGTCGAGCCGGTACACGGCGATCGAACAAACCGTGCAGACCTGGAACGCCTCGCCGGACAGGGGCCGTGGGACGCCGTGATCGACACGTCGAGCAGCGACTTTCCCCCGCGCGACGTCCTTGCCGCCGTTACGGCGCTTCGGCCGGCTGCGCGGCGCTGGGTACACATCTCCACCGTGTCCGTCTACCAGGGGTGGCCGCACCAGCCGCTCACCGAGGCGTCTCCGCTGCTCGACTGTCCTCCCGACGCTGATGATTCGTACGGCCACACCGGTGAGGACGGCTCGCCCACCAAGTACGGATTCCAGAAGGCGGGCGGCGAGGCTGCCGTGACCGAGGTGTACGGCGACGACGCCGTACTTCTGCGTCCGGGCGTCATCCTGGGGCCAGGGGAGTACGTAGGCCGACTGCCCTGGTGGCTGGAGCGAGCCAAGAGGGGCGGACGAATCCTCGCTCCGGCGCCGGCCGAGCAGCGCATCCAGCCCGTCGACGTGCGCGACGTGGCGACCTTCGCCCTCGATCAGGCTGCCAGCTCGCTGAGCGGCGGCTTCAACGTGGCTCACCCCGAGGGGATCACGTTCCGCCATTTCCTGGAGGCTTGCCTCGCAGAGACGGGCGGTGCCGGAGCACCCGTGTGGGTCGAGCCTGCCGTCCTGCTGGACCAGGGCGTCACACAGTGGACGGAGCTGCCACTGTGGCGTACGCATGCCGGGGTGTGGGCCGTTGATTCCAGCCGGGCGGTGGAGGCGGGACTGCGGTGTCGGCCGGTCGCTGAGACCGTGCGAGACACCTGGCTGTGGTGGGCCGCCGATGGGCGTCCCGTGGACCACCCGAGGTGGGCGGAGCACGGGATCGCTGAGGCGAAGGAAGAGAAGATCCTCGCCTCGTTGGCCTGAGTCAGGCTTCCAACTGGAGCAGCGCCGGGGCGGTGAGCTGATGCGTGGCCGCGCTGCGGGTGAAGTCCTCCACTCGGTCACGCAGTTCAGTGGGAACCGCGGACCCGCGAAACACCGGTCGCGTCAGGTAGTGCTGGATCTGGCCGGTTCGCACGAGGACGCCGGTCACGCGTTGGTCGGCCGGAATGTCCCACAGGGGTGTGAGAGCTTCGGACGCGGCCTCCACGTTCCCGTCGAGCAGGTGTGCCATCGCCAGGTCAGCGGATGCGCTGCCCAGGACGTGAGCGGAACGTGCCGTAGTCGGCCGCATCTCGATGAGGTGGAGAGCCCTCCGCGCGGACTGCTCGGCCTGGGCGGCGTCGCCGATCAGCAGTGCGGTGGAGCTGCTGGACATGGCGAGCCGCTCCATGCTGAACCCGAACTCTCCGGCGACATCATCGTGCAGGCTGTCACGAGCCCCGCTTTCGACTCCTTCGGAGAGCCTGACGGCGCGCTGCGCGGAGTCGACGTCTCCGAGGTAGCCGTGCGCGCGGGCCTCGATGGCGAGGAGGCGGCGACGAGCCACGTCACCCAGGCCGCTGTACGTTTGGGCACGGCGCGCCTTGGCGGCTGCCTCACCGGGCATCCCGGTGAAGTAGCAGACATAGGCGAGGATGCCGTCGCAGTACGCTCGCAGAGGCTCGCACCGTGCGGCCTCTCCGTAGAGGTCGGCGGAACGCGCGAGCCGGCGGGAGGCGTCGAACGACCCGAGGTTGAAGGCACTCGTGGCCAACAGGGCCGTCGTCTGGCCAAGGAGTTCCAGCAGTCGCTGTTGCTGAGCCGGAACCTGGGTGCGGTCGCGCTGATCCTGGAGCTGGAGTTTCAGCGCCTGGCCGCGGTGGAACGCCTGGGTCGGCGCGATGGAGGCGTAGTCGCGGGCGAGTGCCACGACGTCGTCGGTGAGCTGGTCGAGGTTGGTGTCGGAGATGGACGCAGCGGCCGTCGCGCTGGCGTCTTCCTGAGCGTCACGGGCGGTCATGTTGATCTCTTGCTCCAGGTCGAACGAGGGTGCATGGGGATCGATCTGCGGTGGTGGCGCGAACAGGTCAGCGATCGGCCGGCCGAACAGGCTCTCCAGAACGAGGCGGGTGTCCGTGGACAGAGAGGAGGGGTTGACGCCTCCTGCCCGCCAGCGTTTGGCCGTCCGCTCGCTACAGGTCGGGTTGTTGGCACCCTTGCCAACGACCTGGTCAGCCTTCTGATCGAACTGCTTGATCAGCTTGGGAACGTCTAGGCCGCGCTCGTCGCAGAGCTGCTTCAGCAGGGTCTTCGGAGGGTGGTGTGCACTCACGTCGCCCCCAGTGGGTGAGCTTGGCCCAGCGTTGGACCGCCTACGGGTTGGTTGACCCCTTGGAAGGGGATACCGCCGTTCCTCTCCAGTGCAACACATAGATAGTGTCTGGCACTTGGGTGGCCGACAGGTGGCCCGTGGCACCCGAAAGGGCCGAGCAGATGGCCCCCCGCCGACATGGCGCTGTCACCCCGTGCAGGTTCACGCTGATCAACACCCTCGCTGAGAGTGCCCGATCAAGCACACTGCCGACTGGGAGTCCCCCGTGAACCCGCGAACGCAGCAACGCATCCCGGCCACCGGCGCAGCAGCGCCGGAGGCCGGGATGCCCGCACCCCCCTCCTTACTCCGCCTGGTGAGTTCCACCACGGACCTCACGGCCCCGCAACCGGTGGGTCATGGCCCCATGACGTGGAGCTTCGCACTTCAGGCGGACACAACCATCCGCCCGGCGACGCGGAGCCGAACGCGGATGCGGCTGACGGTGTCTCACTGGAGTGGGGACGTGGAAGCGGCGGCCCGAGTGGCGGCCGAGCTCACCGACAACGCGGGCAGGCACGGGAGGCCGTTCGTCGACGGATGCGTGATGCTCCGGCTCACGGTGAACCCGGAGACCAACGAACTGCTGGTGCAAGTAGACGACGCCGACCCCTCCTTCCCGCGCTTCGTAGACGTCCTGTCGAACGCCCGCCGTGTGAAGTCCGGCCTGGGTGTCGTGCTGTCGCATCGGGCCAGGGTCGAGCGGCACATGTTGCTGGACGAGGACGGGGCAGTGCGCGGTAAGACCGTGCAGGCGAAAATTCTTCCGGGCCTTCCGGGTACCTGGGGAGGCGGCGCCGCGTGACGACCACACAGCTTCCTCGACGCGCATCCAAGGTGGCAGAGCCGCGTCCGGCCCCGGCAGCGGCCTTCAACGGCACCCAGTTGAGTGCTCCTCGCGAGCCAGCCGCCGACATGACCTCTCTGGCCGAGCGCGTTCGCCACCTCATGAACCTGACCAACGGCCGGCAGCTCACCCTCCCCTTGGGCGGCGGGTACTTCGACGTGGTGGTCACCGCGAGCGGCGCTGAGGCGCACGGCATCGTGACAGTGCTGGACGAGGTTCAGCGGACGTCCGGCGACTCTCCGGACGCCTGCGGCCCGGTCATCGAAGACCCCGAGCGGGGCTGGCTCATCTGGCTCGTGCCACCGGGGACGGCCGACTGCTGGGAGCCCCATCGGTTCGCATCATGTCTCGGCGCACCTCATCAGCTGACACTTCCCTCCATGCACCAGTCCGACCCGCCGGGGGCGTTCTGGCTGAGGCGCATGCGCAGCGACCGCCTGATTCCCCCAGGCCCGCTACGGAACCTGCTCGCGCAGTTCCAGCCAGGCCCGGTGCCGCACGAGACGCTGCTCAGCTCGGCGCTGAACGCCATCTGATCTTCGCGTGCGGTGGGCGTCACCTGTTCGCCGCACGCGGTCTCGGCTTCCGGCCGTCAGCCCCCGATCACGGGCGGGCTGCCGGAATTTCAACCAAGGAACGTGACGTGCTTCCTCACAACACCCCAGTCCGATGGGACGGCTTGGAGCATCTGCGGCGGGACTACATGCTCCAGCTCACCGAGGCGATCGAGCGCAGTGGGCGCCAGGTGAAGGTCGCTCCGTACGCACTCGCCACCTCGGGGGACGAGCGCCGCGCGGATCTCGCCTTGATCGCGCGGTATGCGGACGCGGCCGGCTTGCGGCTCACCTCTACGTCGTTCGCTGATGAAGGCTCTGCTCCGCCTGTCGAACAGCGCAGCGGCTTCTGTGCCGCTCGCAGGTTCGCTCGGGAGGGCTTCGCGCACGGCATCCTCGCCATCGCTCGGCCGGCGATCACAACGGATGCGGAAGTGTACGAGCGCGTACTGACCGACCTGTTCGAGCACCGCATCTTCCTCGCGTTCCTGCCCATCGACCTGTCGAGCCTGGCGGACTGCCGGCCGGGCCGGGAGGTCCCCAGCGACCAGGAGCCCGCATGAACAGTGTCACCTTCCTGAAGGAGCGATACAGGCCCGATTACTGGGACAGCCTGTACAGGGCTGGCTTCCAGGTTGAGCCGCCCAGCGAGTTCGAGCGGCAGATGCTCCGCGCCTACACCGGCGCCACTTCGGGTATGCGCGCGATCGACGTCGGCTGTGGTCGGGGCCACTTGTCCGCGCATCTCGCGAGCTGGGGCCTGAGTGTGACCGGCTACGACTTCAGCAGGGTCGCGATCGAGGAGGCGCGGACCGCGCACTCGGACCTGGCAGACCTGCTCGACTTCCGCGTGCACGACTTCGACACCGGCAGGCCGCCAGCCGACCTGGAGCCGGGCTCGGTCGACATCGTGGTCGCCAGGCTCAGTCTGGAGTTCATGGACTGGGTCCACCTCCTCGCTCGCGCGCGCCACTGGCTGGCGCCGAACGGGCTCGTACACATCTCGACGCACGTCACGGACCTGATACCGCCCGCATGCGAGCACAGCGGCCTGCGTGAGGCGCAGATCGAATCGCTGCGCGACGACTGGAACGTGACGACATATGGCCTGGACGGCTACGGCGGATTCGTCGGTCTCGTCCTGCGCGACGGTCCGCTGCTCCGCTGAGGCACCGCCAGAGCTACCGGCAAGCCTCACAGACACCGTGACCACCCAGCGCCCTTCCGCACCGGTAGCCGCAGCCGCACCGGGGCGGAAGGGATTCCACGCCCGGTGCCGGGCTGCGACCCCCTTCCCTCCGCACCCCGGCACCGGGTTCGTCCACTCACTAGGAGAAGCCATCATGATCAGGACCTCGACCGCCATCCTCGTCGTCGCCGCCATCGGGGCGGTCCGCATCGTCCAGGCCGAGCGGCAGGCGCGCCGGCAGCTCGTCCTTCACGCCGCCGAGCTGCATCAGGCGTACTGCCGGGACACGGCCGCTGATCACCTCAGCAGCGGTGAATGGGGAGAGGGTCTGTCGCCCGAGGAGGCGGCCCAGCACATCCACGCCAACCGTCTGATCTCCTTCCTGAGCGCCAAGTACCGGGTCGGGCTGCTCAAGGATGACGACCTCCGGGTACAGGCGCACGCCTCGATGAAGCGTCCGTCCGTCCGCTCGTACTGGGAGCAGAACGGTTCGTTCCGCCAGGAGGGGGCCAAGGACCGCATCGATCGGAGGTTCAACGAGATCATGTACGGGGTGTTCGACCACCTCACCCGGCAGCAGAAGGCCGAAGCCTGAGCGATCTGCTGGCTGGCGCCGGCGTGTGGAGAGCCGATGCCTCTTCGAGCTGGCAGCCCTGCCGCGTTTGTGCGTGAGAGCCCCAGGCCGGCGTGATGTGGGGCCACCGCGTCCTGGACGAGCGTGCGTTCTGCGGTGTTCCGGCCCCCCTGGCCGCGCTCGTCGAGCAGGTGCACGGCAGCCGCCGGACCGTCTTGTCGTGACAACCCTTACCTGATACGAGGACTACACCACATGCAGGCAGCCACACCTGGTGACGCAGGTGACCGCCGGCCTTCCGGCCGGCCTAAGAAAGTGACGGGGGCGGAGCGGCAGAAGCTCGGGGAGCAACTGCGGGAGAAGTACGAAGCCGGAGCTGGGCTCCGCGCTCTCGCAGAGGAGACGGGCTGGTCTCACAGCTTCGTTCGGATTCTGCTTCAGGAGGTCGGCACTACCATTCGCAAGCGTGGTGGAGGCGGCTTCCAGCATCGCTCGCCCGTACCGGTAACGGAGCAGGACCGCACGCAGGTGGTGACCGAGGCGCAGGCCGACGACGAGGCCGCTTCCTCACAAGTCCAACGGTGACGCTGCGGGTGGGTGCGGGCTGCCGTGAGGGCTCGCCCGTTCTCTCCTCGCCGTAGCCGGGGCGCAGGTCCGGCGGGTCTCCCGTAGTCGCAGGCAGCGCCCACACTGCGCGGCGGCAGTCGCAGCCGCATCGAACACTCCTCAATGTGCCCGCTCCTGTCAGCCAGCGATCGGGCACCCCATCATCTCTTTGGTCGCTTTCTTGAAGGAGGCACCCATGATGGTCCCGCGTGTTGTCCTCACCTGGGTCACGACTGCCCGCGGCGGCGCGGAGCATTCCGTTGCCGAGCTGGCGGGGAACCTGGCCCGCCTGGTGCCCGACGTGGACGTGGTGTGGTGGCGGCACGGCGGCCCGTCCGCCGAGAACTGCGGCACGGCCCAGGTCCACGAGGTCACCGACTGGCCGGAATACCAGCGGACGCTGTCCGGCTTGTGCACACCGCCCGATGGCCGCCCCGTGGTGGTCATTTCGAACCACCGCACGGCTGCGGCGGACGTGGTGATCGCCCACCGTGCTCGGGTCATCCCCGTAGTCCGGCACGTCGTCAACGCCGATCAAGTGCTACGGGTGATCGACCCCTACGAGGGCTGCATGGTCGAGCGCACCATCAGTGAACTCTGCTGGGAGGTGTTGGTCGACGTACCGGTTTGGGTGGGTATCTCGGACGCTTCGTCAGCCGCCCTGCGCACCCACGCCCCGCAGGCGCAGTTCGTGACCACCATCCACAACGGCGTCAGCATCCCTGTCAGCGTCCCGGCTCGCAACAGGCCGGCCACGGGCAGGCTGCTGGTGGCCAGCGTCGCCCGCACGGTGCCCTGGAAGAGAGTTGACCAGCTCGTACTGGCCGCAGCCGACCCACGCCTGTCCACCGCCATGCGCCTGGACATCTTCGGCGAACCCGGCTCCCATCAAGACGAGCTGGTTCATCTGGTGCGCGAACTCAGCGCACCCGTCCGCTTCATGGGGTACGCCTCCGACCTGCCCCAACGGCTCGCGGAGTACGACCTGCTGGCCACCGCGAGCGTGCAGGAAGGTTTCGGACGCGCCGTCATCGACGCCGCCGGCGCCGCGGTCCCCTCCCTGGTTCCCGACGCGGGAGCCAGCCCGGAACTCGTCATCGACGGACTGACCGGCATGGTCTACGACCCCGACGACCCCGGTGACCTCGTGGCGGCACTCACCGACGCGCTTCTCGACAGAGAGGGACTGGTCGCGATGGGTTGGGCGGCTCGGGCCCTGGCGGAGGGGTGGTACACACCGGGGCGGTGCGCCACCCAGTTCCTGACGCTCGTGCTGGGCCAGCGCCCGACCTCTCGTCCGCTGGTGGCCGCGCAGTGAGCGATGTCGGGCCGCTCCTGGGTGACGTACTGCGGCTGTCCGACGACCCCTTCCTGAAGGAGTTGGGCGCGGGTGCTCTGGACGAGAAGCCCATCGCGTCCATAGGCGACATCACCGGCGCGGTGTACGACTTGGTGCGCACCGGGCTCGGCGGCAGGCCGTCCATTGACCCGGACGCCTACGTGTCCCCGCGGGCGAATGTCGCCGAGGACGTGGTGATCGGGCCGGGTGTGAGGGTGCACGAGTATTCGACGGTACGAGGCCGGACGGTGCTCTCGTCCTACGTTCACGTCGGATACGGCTGCGAGATATCGCGGAGCCTGGTGGGCGAGCACAGCATCCTGTCGCACCGGGCAACCCTGGGGTGCGTCGTGATCGGCCGCCACTGCTACTTCTCCGCAGACTTCCTCACCGCGTCCTGCCTTATCACCAACAGCGACATGCTCAACCCGGACAGACCGATCTCCTTCGTCCTGCCTGACGGCCGACGGCGCAGTACCGGACAGCCGAAGTGGTCCGGTGTGATCGGTGACCACGTCCGGGCCGGGGCCCGCGTCGCGGTTGGTCCCGGTGCCGTAGTGGGCGCGCGCTCGCTGTTGGAGGCGAACGCCACCGTCGCCACCGCCTGGGTCCCGGCCGATTCCCGAGTGCCCCGGTCCGACCCCCGAACCACACCATCAGGAGGCCACGCATGATGAGCTACGCGACCGAGCGCAGACACCTGGTCAGCGCCATCACTGACCTGCTCGACTGGAAGCTGCTCGACCCGGCCGGCGGCGCCGTGTCCATGCGACTGCCCGACGGGAACATCCTGATGTCCTGCACCCGGCTCGCATTCGACCGCTGGAAGGTGAGCCTGCGGGACTTCATAGTCCTCGCCTCCAACGGGGCGATCATCGAGCAGACCGGGGGCCTGGGCGCGTCCGGTACCCCGCTCCACCTGGATCTGTACCGGATGCTGCCTCGCGCCGGCGCCCTCGTGCACACCCATGCCCCCTACAGCCTCGCCTTCGCCTCGCTCGGCGTGGCAGTGCCCAGCGTCACCAACCGCGCCGACACCTTCGGCCACATCCCGTGTCTCCACGCGAACGACAGCATGGTGAAGGCCCGGTTCATTGCCGACCCCGTTCCGCTCGACTTGCCGGAGGGCACGGTGCAGCGGCCGGAGGTCGCCGCCGTCAACCTTCTGGAGTATCGGCCGCAACTGCAGAAGGCCATCGCGCCGCGGGCCGACGAGCTGGAGCGACACGGTCTCGCCTTCACCCTCTACCGCCACGGCGCGTTCACCGTAGGTCGGCAACTCGAGGAGACGGTCGACCTCATGCTGCGCCTGGAGGAGACCGCCCGCACCGCGCTGTACCAGGCCCAGCTCACCGGGGGAGCGGTCTACCCGAACCGCCTGTATCGCCACGAGCGGCAGACCTATGACGGTGCAACCAGCGCCACACCAGTATCGTCATATGTCACTGGGCGGGATTCGATCTAGAGAAACTGGCGACAATCCCGTCGAAACAGCCGAAACACGGGACGGGAAACACCGCGACATGAATAACGTCACTCTCCGGGAGCGACCTATGGCAGCCGACCGCCACCTCTACCGCATCACCGGTGGCGTACCGCTACGCGGCACAGTGCAGGCGTCCGGCGCGAAGAACGCCGTCACCAAACAGCTCGTCGCGACTCTGCTGACCGACGAGCCCTGCGTACTGCACGGCGTGCCCCGCATCCTGGAGGTCGACCTCGTCCTCGGAATGCTCGCCGAGCTGGGCACTGAGGTGTCCTGGCTCGGTGAGCACACCGTCCGAGTGCACACGCCCAAGGTGACCAACACCTCGCTGTCCTCCTCGTACTCCGGCGTCAACCGGATTCCGATTCTGATGATGGGCCCCCTGCTGCACCGGCGCGGAGAGACCGTCGTCCCCCTCCCCGGCGGTTGCACCATCGGGAAGCGGCCCATCGACTTCCACCTCGCCGGCTTGAGCCAGATGGGGGCCGACATCGTAGACGGGACCCGATCCGTCAAGGTCAGCACCAACGGCCGACTCGCCGGGGCACACGTTCACCTCCCGTTCCCCTCGGTCGGGGCCACGGAGAACCTGCTGCTGGCTGCCGCCCTCGCTAAGGGCACCACAGTGATCTCCAACGCGGCCGTCGAGCCGGAGATCGTGGACCTGGTCCTCATGCTCCAGAAGATGGGCGCCCTCATCACCATCGACACGGACCGCACCATCGTGGTCAACGGCGTCCCGGCGCTGGGCGGCGTCGAGCACCGAACCGTTGCCGACCGCATCGAGATCGCGTCGTTCGCGGCAGCGGCCGTTGCCACCGACGGCCGGATTCAAGTTCGGGGAGCCCGCCAAGACCACCTGATCACCTTCCTCAACGCGCTGCGGCACATCGGCGGCGAGTTCATCGAGACCGAAGACGGCTTGGAGTTCTTCCGTGGCCGGCCGCTCACGGCAACGGACATCGAGACCGGCGTCCACCCCGGCTTCATGACGGACTGGCAGCAGCCCATCACCGTCCTGCTCACCCAGGCCGCCGGCACGTCCGTCGTTCACGAGACGATCTATGAAGATCGCTTCGGCTACGCCAAACAGCTCAGTACCGCCATGGGCGCGGAGATCGAGCTGACCACCAGGTGCCTGGGAGCCACCGCCTGCCGCTGGCACAACCGGGACTTCCAGCACACCGCCAAGATCAGCGGGCCAACCCCGCTCAAGGCCGCCGACCTGGTCATCCCCGACCTTCGCGCAGGCTTCGGCTACGTCCTCGCCGCCCTAGTGGCGGAGGGCACCAGCACCATCAGCGGCACCCGCTACCTCGAACGCGGCTACGAGGAGCCCGTCGCCAAGCTCACCGCCGTCGGCGCCCGCATCACAACACAGCCCGCCTGAGCCCGGTGCCGCCCGCCGAAGGGGAGAGCGGGCGGCACCGGCCACTGTCCAAAGGAGCACTCCGTGCGCGCACTTACCTTGGTTCCATCCACAAAGCGGATCTGGGAACCAGTGATCGACCAGCACGAGACCTGGCTCGGGGTCAACCCGGTACAGGGGTGCAACAAGGCGTGCGGATACTGCTACCTGGTCGACCGCGGGCAGACGCGCGTCAAGCCGGTGGAACTTGCTTCACCGAGCCGGACGGTCGACCTGCTCAAGGCGAGTCCGTACTACAGCCCTCAAGCGGTCCTTGCTCTCTACACCTGCACCGACGCGCTCTCCACCCCCCGCACACGAGCCCACCTCATTGGTCTCCTTGGCGAACTCGCCGCCCGCGATGTCCGTAACCCGGTGTGCCTGATCACGAAGTGCGCGGTCACCGATGACGTCCTGGACGCCATCCTCGCCGCGCGCGCGGCCGGTACGCCCGTGATCGTCTACCTCAGCTACTCCGGACTCGGTCCGGACATCGAGCGCGGCATCGACCACCCGGCCCTTCGCGAGAACTTCCCGTGCCTCCACGAGCGCGGCATTCCCGTCATCCATTACTGGCGACCGCTGATGCCAGCGAACGCCGACCCGGAGACGATCATCCACGTCCTGGACTGGGCCGCCCGCTACTCCGCCTGTTCCGTGGCAGTCGGTCTCAAGGTCAAGCGCGGAGCCCGCGACCAGATGACGCAGATGTGGCCCGAACTCGGCGCCGACGAGCTGCCCCTCGAAACCGCAGACGCGGTGTGGCCGCGGCAGACCTGGGACCTGCTGGCCTCGCTCCCGCGTCGCTACCCGGACCACCCCATCTTCCAGACCAACGCCTGCGCCTTGGCTTACGTCCTCCAGCGCGCCGACAAGCATCGCGTCCACGCCACCGCGGCCTGTGCCGCCAACCACTGCCCGAGCAGTCAACGAGCCCGGTGCGCCGCCGCGGTGCCCACACCCGTCACAGCAGACGATGTCCGCAGCCGCCTCGTCTGGCTCGGCGTGCCCACCGTCCGCGCCGTCGACTGGGACGCCGAACAGCGCACTGCCACCGTTCAGGAAGCCCTCGCTACCCGTGACCGAAACAACGTCTCCCAGCAACTCGGCATTACCATCCGGGCCTCCCGTGCCAGCAGCGACCGGTACTGGTCCGGACGCTTCGAGGGTGGACAGCCCCTCATCATCGACTCATAGCCAGACGCCCGAACGGGCTGGGGAGTACGCGGAGCTGGTGAGAGCTGAAGTGGCCATCAGACTGCTCCAGTTACGCAAAGGCTGTGGTTGGACAACCTACGACGTTGAGCGGCGCAGTGGCGTGAGCCGCTCAACGCTGTCCCGGATCGAGCGGAACCGCACCGAGCCGACGTTCACAGCCGTGGTCCGAGCCTGCGAAGCTTACGGCTACCCGGTCGCACGGCTTCTGGCCGAAGCCGAGGCCAGCGCCCGGGCGGCTGCGGGCGGCGACCCCGGTCACTAACGGCCTCATAAGGAAACGGCCTGAGCCGGTGCCTGGCGCTCCGTTGGGCGATTCGAGGTGTCCGCGTGAGGACCTAGGCTCGAACGCATGAGCGCGCCTATCGAAGGGCTGACCCTGGGGGCCGTCAGCGCGATCGTCGAGAAGAAGATCCTCAAGGACAAGATTCGCATCTACCGGCCTGGCGAGCCGGTGTTCAACCCGGATACGGGCCAGTACGATCCCGGCCCACCCGTCACCGTCCACGAAGGTCCCGGAGCGATCTTCCCCGCGAGCGGACCATCTGTCGTGCTGCATCTGGCGGGGCAGGCATACGTGGACGACACCCCGTCTCGGTACCGCCTCCTGACTCCACTGTCGGCGCCGGTGGCGTCGCGCGAGGACACCGTGGCCGTCGTGGAATCCGACGACGAGTCGGCCATCGGCCGGACGTGGCGTGTGATCGACATCGGGGAAACGTCCACGTTGAGTGTCGTTCGCACCACATGGGTGGACCAGAACACGCAGAAGACCGGAGCGTGACGTGACCACCGCCATCGATCCGGAAGAAGTACGCAAGGAACTAGAAGCCAAGCTGCTCCTGGACACCGTGCGGGTAACCCGGCCGACCGGTACGCCGGCGCTCGATCCCGAGACCGGCCTACTCGGGCCGGTACCGGTCGAGCTGGTCTACGAAGGGGCAGGCGCGTTGCTGTCCGGGCACGGGCAGGTGACGGCCGAGGGGATCGTCGGGAAGCAGTGGCTGGACGACACGGTGTCCTGGTACCGGCTGCTGACTCCTCTCGCCGCACCGGTACCCGCCCGGTATGACCGGGTGGAGGTGACCGTCGCGCATTCCGGCAGTGCTGCGACCGGCGGCCGTGTCTGGCAGGTCCTCGATCCAGCCGAAGCCTCGACCGTCGAACTGGTCCGCGTGACGCGACTGGACGAGATCACGCCGCCGTCATGAGGCGATTCGGAGTGTCCGAGAACCGGCCTACGCTCGACGTATGGAGATCACGGACACTCCGGCCGCCGACCTTCAGCAGGTCAAGGTCACGGCGGACGGCAGCAAAGCGTCAATACTGATCGACGGAGTCGACTACTCGCGAGTCGTGTCCGGCTACACCATCCACCACCAGGCAGGGCAGGCGGCCGACGTCGTCATTCAGCTCGCCAAGGGCAGGACATGCCCGGACTTTGACGGCCACGCGCGGGTCGCGGTCGGCGTGCCGTACGAGCCGGGGCCGGCGGCAGCCGCCTTCCTGTCGGCCATGGACGCCGGCCTCCTGGAGAAGGCGGCGCTGGCCCGCCCCGATCTGGACGGCGGGCAGCACGGATTCACGAAGGCTGTGCTCGCCCAGCTCCAGCAGTGGGCCCGGGGCGAGTTCGACCAGGCGCCGGAGGCGACCTGATGGCCTCCTCGCGGAACCCTCACCCGAACGCCCACCCGTCAGCCGGGGCGTACAGCAACGCGGCGCAGATCGCTGCCAGGTTGAACGCGCGCGCCGTGTCCTCCCTGCCCGCGGTGGCCGGCGTGGTGCAGCACTATGCGATGCTGCTGGAGACGGCCATCAAGGCGAATGCGAGCGGCAGGCCGGGGCCGAACGCGCCGACCGGGGACTATCGGCGTTCCTGGACGCACGAGTTCAGCACCAGCGGCATGACCGTCGAGGCTGTCGTGGGGACCAACAAGCCGCAGGGCAGGCGTCTTGAGTACGGGTTCGTCGGAGCCGACAGCCTTGGGAGGATCTACAATCAGCCGCCTTTTCCCCACGTCGGACCGGCTGTTGAGCAGATCCGACCGGCGTTCCTTGCCGCCGTCGGCGCGGCCGTGGGGGACTGATGGCCGTAAACGGGCGAGTGCTCAGCCTGGCCGTTCAAGCGATGCTCGGCTCTGCGACAGGCCGGTCCTGCGGATACGGCACAGCTCCCACCGCGAGCAGCCTGCCGACCGGTGCCGCGACGCCGTACAGCGTGCTGTACCCGGTGGGCTCCACCAGCGACGGGCCCCCCTTCGGTGACGCGAGCGCGGACGCGCGGATCGTCTACCAGATCACCTCGGTCGCGACGACGGCCGAGCAGGCGGAGTGGATGGCGGACAAGGTCCGGTCCGGGATGCTCGCCCGCACTGCGGCCGGCTACACCTACCCGATCGCCGCCGCCGGCTACGCGGTCATGTCCCGTGAGCTGGACAAGGAAGAAGGCGTGACTGTCGCCAGCGGCGTATACAGTTACGTTCAGCGGTTCGCGATCGAAGTCACCACCCTCGCCAGCTAGCCGCCACACCTCACCGCGGAGGCCCACTCGCGGACGCCCGGCCACTCGGCACGGGCCGACTCCCAGCTTGATCGTTGGGGACGGGCCTGCCGTGTTCCGGGGCCGTCAGCGTCCCCGGAGAGTGAGAGTCGCGTGTCCACCACGCAGCAGCGTTTCATGCGCCGAGGCACCACCCTCTTCTACTTCGTGCAGAAGATCGCCGCCGACGACAACGTTCCGACCCGCGCCGAACTGGCGCTCGCGAACGCCACCGATCTGTCGGGCAGCATCTCCGACGTCGAGGGCTGGTCGCTGGAGAACACCCCCATCGACACACCGGACATGGGGTCGACGTTCGCCACCACCATCCCGGGCGAGGACAAGGCGGACAACAGCTCGCTGACCTTCTACGAGGACAAGGTCAGCGACGTCATCGAGACGCTGCTGTCGAAGGGCGTCATCGGCTTCATCGTCATCTTGCGCAAGGGCGACGTCCCCTTGTCGAAGTCCATGGACGTCTTCCCCATCCGGGTCGGCAGCCGCAGCCCGTCCTACTCCACGGCCAGCGAACCCGCCAAGTTCAAGGTCACCTTCGGCATCACCGACGAACCGACCCTCGACGCCGCCGTGCCGGCGAAGACCGTCTGAGCCGGGGACGCCGCATGACCACGATCACCCACGCTCCGCCCGCCGCCGCGGTCGCCCGCGACGCCCACTGGTCCGCCAAGATGGCCAGGCTCAAGGCCCGCAAGCTGCCGGAGCGCACACTGCGCGTGTGCGACGACGACGGGGTGAAGAAGAAGTCCACCGAAGCGGCCCTGGCGCTGGCCAAGGCTCGCACCGACGCCCGGGCGGAGTCGGTCGTACAAGGCATCGCGGAGTCTGACCGCGAGGGCTGGATCGTCGCGTACCCCGACGTGGTCGCCGCGCAGCTCCAGCTCGACAAGGCCGAGCGGGCGGTAGAGGACGCGACGGACGTCCTGACCTTCCGGGCTCTCCCGCGGCCGGTCTGGGAGCAGCTTCTGCGCGATCATCCCCCGACCGAGGCCCAGGCCGATCAGGGCATGGAGTACAACGTCGAGACCTACCCGGCCGCGCTCATCGCCGCCTGCCATGTCGAGCGGGACGAGACGGGCGCCGAGGCCCCGGGGATGAGCGAGCAGGAGGCGCAGGAACTCCTGGACGCCTGGTCGGACTCGGAGGCCAAGGCCCTGTTCACCTCGGCCCTCCTCGCGAATCAGACGCTGAGGACCGATCTGGGAAAAGGCTGACCTCCGACCCAGGTTTCCGCGCGGAGATGGAGGTCTGCGCCTCGTACGGCATACCGCACTCCCAGTTCATCGGAGCAGGCGACGGGCGGTGGTCGGCGCTGGACCGCGCGAAGGCTGTCGCCTTCCTCGCCTATTCGCGCTCGGTGTGCGACTCGTGCGGGACCAGGCCGGAGGAGTGGGACGAGCAGGCGGGTGGCGACCGCTTCGCGTACGTCACCGAGACACACCGGTGCGTCGGCTGCGAGCTGATCGCCATGGAGCAGGAGCAGGTCCCGGAGGGTCCGGAGGGGCGTGGGGTGAAGGTCGGGCTTCGGCCCAGGAAGAAGGCATAGCCAGTGGCTGGGGCCTACACCCTCTACGTCCAGGTCCAGGCCGGAGTGTCCGGCCTGGTCGGTGGCCTGCGCACGGCGGCCGGCCAGGTCAACACGTTCGGCGGGCAGATACGTCGGCTCGACGGGGACCTCAACGCTCTGGCCGCACGGTCGGACCGGACTCGCCGCGCGATGACCACCGGATTCACGGTGCTGGGCGTCGCGATCGGTGGGGCGTTCGTCATGGGTGTGCGCAGCGCCATCGAGCTTGAGAAGCACATGGCGAACGTCATGACGATCTCGAAGGAGATCAACAGCACCAACATCAGCAACTTCACGGACCAGATCGTGGAGCTGAGCACCCAGCTTCCGCAGTCCGCCGACCAGCTTGCTGAGGGCCTGTACCAGGTCGTCTCGACCGGCTTCGACGGCGCCGACGCGATGACGATCCTGCGGGTGGCCGCCCGCGGTGCCGCAGCCGGCCTCACGACGACCGAGACGTCCGCCCGCGCCTTGCTCGGCGTCCTCAAGGCGTACGGCATGGACGCCTCGCAGGCCAGCGACGTCATGGACGTCATGTTCCAGACCGTTAACTACGGCGTCGTGTCGTTCGACGAGCTGGCACAGCAACTTGGCGACGTTGTTCCGATGGCCGCCGCGGCGGGCGTGAAGTTCGAGGACATCAGCTCGGCACTCGCGGCGGTCACCCTCTCGGGCATCCCGGCTGCCGAGGGCGTCACGGCGCTCAACATGCTGCTGACGCGCATGATGAAGCCCACCCAAGAGCTGTCGAACATGATCAAGGGCTTCGGGTACGAGTCGGCCGCCGCTGCCCTCCAGCAGGACGGCCTCTACGTCGTCATGCAGAAGGTCCGCAACGCCACCGGGGGCAGCGCGGACCAGTTGGTTCCCCTCCTGCGCGACATCCGGGCGGTCCGGGCCGCTCTGGCGCTCTCGGCCGCCGACGGCGCAAACTACGCCGCGACCTATCAGGGCATCAGCCAGGAGGTCGAGCGTGCCGGCGCGACGCAGAAGGCGTACGCGATCCAGATGGACACCACGGCGGGCCAGTGGAGTCTGTTCCAGAACCAGGCCCAGGCCCTCGGCATCGACATGGCGCGCGTTCTGCTACCCGCCTTGGAAGGGCTCGGGGAGTACCTGAACGTCGTGGCCGGGGCGATCAACGACCTGCCGGGTCCGGTGAAGTCGTTGTTGGGCGTCGTGCTGGCGCTCTCGGCTGCGGCGCTGCTCGGCAAGGCCGCCTTCCTGCGATTCGGCGCACAGCTCACCGTGTTCCGGACCGAACTCGCGGCGGCCCGCGCCGGGGGCTCCGCTCTCCCCGCGGTCCTCAGCGGAGCGGGCATCGCGGTGGCTGGCCTGACGGCCCTGATGACGATCGGCATCGGGGTGTACGCCGCCTACTCGGCCAGCAAGCAGAAGGCCAAAGCCGCGACCGAGGAACTGGTCGACGCCCTCCGCAAGGAGAGGGAGGAGGGCGAGCAGGGAGCCGGACTGCGGACCCTGACGGAACAGCTCACAAACAGCGACGACGTCAAGAAGCTCAAGGACGCCGGAATCGACGTGGCGACCGCCATCGACGCGATCACGTCCGGCGGCGCGAAGCTCAAGAAGCTCAAGGACCAGCTGGACACACAGAAGGCGCTGACCTGGGACATCGGCTCGTACGCGGCCGACCCGGAATGGGACGCCGCCAAGAAGGTCCTGGACAAACAGCACAAGATCTGGAGCAACGCGGTCAAGCAGGAGAGCGAGCTTGCCGCGAACATGGCGATCGTCAACAACAAGATCAAGAACAACCGGCGCGAGATGCTCGGCGCCTGGGATCTCACGCAGTCCCTGCCGACGGACAAGAACGGTGCGCCGCAGTTCACCGACCAGATGGAGGCGATGGCCAAGTCCCTCGGCTCGATAGTCGACCCGGCGAAGGCGTGGAAGGCCGCGCAGGACAAGGTTGCCGAGGCCAACCGGAAGGCCGGCAGGTCCGCTGACGCGTCGAAGGCGTCCCTGTCGGACTACGTCACTGAACTCCGCAAGCAGCTCAAGGCGCAGCGCGAGTTCCAGAAGAACCTGGGCGAGTTGGCCGCCGCCGGACACCTCGACCTGGCCGACCACTTCTCCGACCTCGGCCCTGACTCCGCCCCGATCCTCGATGAGTTGGTCACGCAGCTCAAGAAGGGCAAGGGCAAGGTAGCCGACGAGCTGGAATCCATCATCCAGGAGTCGTCCGCCCGCTCGACTCCAGCTTTCCGCGCCGGCCTGGAGCAGCTGCCCGCGATCTCGGCCAAGTACGGCAAGAAGGTCGCGGAAGCCTGGGCGGACGCGGCAGCCACCAACGACCCGAGCAAGCTCGCCCGCGTCATGCGGGATATGACCGTCGCCGACATGGAGAAGGCGGCCAAGAAGCTGCCCAAGGCCGCAGCCGCGCAGCTCGAACAGGGCATGGGGCTCCTGGCGGACGTGTCCGCCAAGTTCGGCAAGGAGGCGTCGACTTCGCTGGCGCAATCCTTCCTCAAGGGCGACATCGGGGAGATCCGCTCGCAGCTCAACTCTCTGTATGGCGCGGACTTGCCGATCAAGGCTCCGGATCTGACCGGTGTCGTCAGCGCGTTCAAGGCCGCTGGGGTCCAGTCGAACTCCGAGTGGGCCGGGATGCTCAGCCTCATCGTCGCGGTGGCCCAGCAGAAGGGCACGGCGGCAGCCTCAGCCCTCACGACCGCGTTGCTGTCCGGAGACATGGCGGCTGTCCAAGCACAGCTTGACGGGATCGGTGCCTCCGTGGGCCGCATCCCTGGCTCGAAGACCATCACCGTCAGCGTCAACAAGCCGTCTGACGTGACGATCCCCGTCCACTTCTCCTACGACGGGCTCAACAGCGACGGTTCGAAGCACATAGCGGGCATGGGGCACTGGGCGCACGGCGGCGTTGTGGAGTTCTACGCCTCCGGGGGTGTCCGCCGGAAAGAAGACCACACCGCGCAGATCGCGCCGGCCGGCGCCTGGCGGGTGTGGGCGGAGGACGAGACCGGCGGGGAGGCTTACCTACCGCTCTCGCCCTCCAAGCGGGCTCGGTCCAAGCAGATCCTCAACGAGGTGGCCCGCCGCTTCGGGGGCGAGGTCACCTATCACGCCAACGGGGGCCTGTCGGGCTTCACCTATCGGCCGCAGTCGCTCTACTCCCTCTCCGGCATCGCCTCCGACTCACAGGACAAGAAGGGCAACTTCAGTCTCGATCTGTTCGGCAAGAAGCTGCACCAGTCCGTGACAACGGCCAAGCGGTGGCGCAAGGACCTCGACACCGTGGCCCGGCGAGCCGGCCAGGACGTTGCGGACGCGCTGGCCGAGATGGGCGAGGAGGGCGTCACCCTCACCCACAAGATGGCGACAGGCAGTTCGAAGTACCTGCGGTCCATGACCAAGGACCTGCGGGACCTGGCCGCCGCCTCGAAAGCCAGCCTGGGCGACTACACCGGTCAGCTCCGCCAGGCGGTGAAGGACCAGACGGGTTTCGAGCAGAACTTGGCCAAGCTCGCGGCCGGCGGATACGGGGCGTTGGCGAAACGTCTCGCCGAGCAGGGCGACCAGGACGCGGCCGACCTTGCCGCCGAGGCCGTGACGGACAAGAAGAAGGCGAAGGCCGCGAACGACGCTGCCACCAGCGCCGACAAGACGGTACCCGCCGATGACCTGGCCGACCTCGTTGCGATCATCAGTGCGGTCAAGAGCAAGACGACCGGCCTGCACGCGGTGGCCGACGCCACCGGGCTCGATGAGGACCACATCATCGAGATCGCGAACCTGGGCCTGTCGCGCATCAAGAAGGCTCTGGGGGCGAAGGGCACCAAGTTCCTCTCCGACCTCAGCCGTGCAAACAAGGGTCTGTCGTACGCCAATGGCGGCATCCTGACGCCCGGCCTCTACGCCACTTCCGGCGGGCTCGTCAGATTCGCGGAGCCGAGCACCGGAGGCGAAGCGTTCATCCCGCTGGGAGCGGCCAAGCGCGGCAGCGCGCTCGCCGTACTCAACGACGTCGCCACCAGATTCGGCATGCGCCTCACCAACGGGGCGGCCGTACCCAGCACCCGGCTGGTCGACGCACGGCCGCCGACCGCCATCAAGGTCACCGTCGTTCAGCAGCAGCCCAAAGCCCTGGTGGAGAACATGCCGATCACCGTCCACGGGCGCGAGAGCTCCCCGCAGGAGCTGTCCGGGGAGATCATGCGCCGGTTGCGGAACGCGCAGCGCGGAGGGCGGATCTGATGACGCCCCTCAGCGAGTGGCAGATCGACTTCGCCGGCGTGCTGATCGGCCACAAGACCACCGTGCCGACCTCCAACGTGGAAGGGCTCGGGCCGGCCGAGCTGCGAACTCAGGACGTCCCGAACCCTGCCGACGACGGGGCCTTCCCGGGCGTCGACCTGTACGCCCCACGGGTCATCCGCATCGAGGCAGGCATTCGCACACCGGGAGACCCCGGCGCGGCCCTGGACAAGCTGGCCGAGATCGAGGCCGTGACATCGGACGCGAAGATCCGCCGTACCGCGGGCGCGCTCGCGATGCTGCGAATCCGGTGGCCCGGCCGGCCGACAAGGGTCCTGTTCGGGCGCATCCGGAGAGCCGAGGCGGTCTCCACTGCCGACGCCATCCACGGGTGGATACCGCTGGACCTGGAGTTCAACGCGCTCGATCCGCGCTTCCACGACGATCAGGTCTCCAGCGTCACCCTGCCCCTGGACATCTCTCAGGACAACGAGGGTTTCGCGGCGCCGGTCCAGGCGCCCATTACCACCGGCATCGCGAAGCCGGAGACCAGGCCGGGTTGGGTGGTCAACGACGGCAAGGCCGGAGCATGGCCCTCGGTCCGCATCACCGGCCCCGTCTCGAACCCTCGAATCCTGCACGTCGAATCCGGACGCACCCTCGATCTCGACATCACCCTCGGCGTGGGCGAGCGAATCGACATCGAGACCCGCCCCGGTACGCGCTGGGTGCTGCGCAACGGCAGCGGGAACGCCGCCAGCGCCCTCTCCGGAGCCTCGCGCCTGGACCTCTTCCAGATCCCGCCCGGTCGCAGCGAGATCCGCTGGACCGCCGCCGACTACACCAACACGACCCGTCTGACTGTCTCTTGGCGGTCGGCCTGGACGGCCCTGTAAGAAGGAGAACCTGCTGTGACTCTCGTCCAGCCGCCCATGCTCACCCACGGCGGCACCCACCCCGCCCGCGCCTTCAGGATGATGGTCAGGGATCTCGCCCGCGGCTCGCAGGGCGTGACAGAGGCCAACGACCTCAAGGTGCGTCAGCTCTCCACGCCGGGCTCCGCCGTACGGGTCGGTGACGGGTCCTCCGTCGTACGCGGAGCGTCGTGGGGCCAGGGGGCCTACACGCAGTACAACGTCGGGGACGCCATCGTGCCGGTCGCCCCGACCGGCGCCTCGGGCCGCTCCGACCTGATCATCCAGCGGATCGAGGACCCCGAGTACGAAGGCAACCGTGATCCGGCCAAGGATGACATCGGCTACTTCCAGGTAGTCCCCAACGTGTCGGCCACGAGCACGACGCCGCCGGCGGGCATGACCGCTATCCCGCTCGCCAGGCTGGACATCCCACCGAACACGGCGACGATCACGGACGCGATGATCAAGGATCTCCGCCGGATCGCCAACCCTCGCCGTACGCGCCTGCTGTTCACCGCGTTCCCGGGTGCCTTGTCGCGCCTCACCTATCAGGACAACAAGTGGCACACGTGGCCGTCGGCGGCCCGCTGGACGGTCCCGGTGCCGGACTGGGCCGTCAGCCTCAAGGCCGTCACGACGATGTCCGGTCTGCGGATGGACAGCGCAGACATCTTCGCGTCGATGCAGCAGGTGATCGGAACGGCCCAGGGGCAGGACACCACGATCGATGACGACCAGGGCAAGGGCGTCCGTCGGTCGACCATCGTCCTGGCCGACAACATGGCCGTCTCGTCTTCGATGCGTGGAACCAACCAGGCCCTCTACGTGCAGACCTACATGTCCAAGAGCGAGAGCGGCAACCTCGGCGTCGACGGCGGCACTTCGCTCGTGTGTGACGTCGAGTTCACCGAGGGCGTCATCTGACCATGTCTTACCGGTACTTGACGCTGCACGCCCTTACCGGCGCCACTCTCGCCTGGGACATGCCGCTCACCGACGTCGAGTTCGGGCCGGAGCTATGCGGGCCGGGCAGCTTCACCGGTGTCGTCGAGCCGCGGTTGGCCCACCTCACACCCTCTCAGCTCGATGCCGGAACCACGCTGCTGTTCGCAGAGCGGGACCGCACCCTGCTGTGGGGCGGCATCATCTGGCGTGCCGAACCCGAGGGGCAGAAGCTGCGGCTGGAGGCGAGCGGCTTCGGCTCCTACCTCACGAAGCGGCACGACCTCCACGGCAACCTCGACGGTCGCGGCCCCTGGGTCAACGCGGACCCGTGCCGCGTGATCCGCGACGCGTGGGCGTACTGCCAGGCCCAGCCCGATGGAGACCTCGACGTCACGGTGGACGCCACGACGTCCACGGCCAAGGTCGGCACGTCGGGCGAGCCCTATTCCACGGCGTGGTGGGAGGCTCCAGCACTCAACACGGTGGTCGACGACATGGTGGCCGTGGCCGGCGGACCGGAGTGGACCGAGGCCGTCGCTTGGGCCGGCAACACGCCGACACGGCGCATCCGGATCGGTTGGCCGCGCCTGGGGACGCGTCGGCAGGACATCAGCTTCACCTCGGGCATCAACGTCGTCACCACCGTTCCGGTGCAGTACGACGCCGACAACTACGCCCAAGTCGTCATCGGTCTGGGTGCCGGTGAGGGCCGCTCGCGGCGTCGAGCCGTGGACGCCGTCCGGAACGGCCGCCTGCGCCTGGAGCAGGTCCTCGAAGTGCCCAACGAGAAGGCCAACGACCGGCTCGCCGCGCGCACCCGCACCGAGAGAGTGAGCCGGTCGGTCATCGGAGAGGTCACCGAAGTCGTCATCCGCGACCACCCGGCGGCCCGCATCGGCTCCTTCCAGGTCGGAGACGACGTGCGCGTACGCCTGAACGACGAATGGACCCAGTACGACGGCTGGTCGCGCATCACCGCGTGGACCTTGAAGCCGCCGTCCGAAGACGAGCCGGAACAGGTCACCGTGCAGTTGGTGCGGGCGGACCGCTACACCTACGGAGCCTGACCATGACCAACCAGATCGCCAACCTGGCCACGCGCCTGGCAGCCGTCGAACGGCGTCTCGCGAGCACGGCCCGAACGGCCCAGCTCGCCTACTCCTCCATCGAGGACGGAGCGATCAACGTCTTCGACGAGGACGGGTCGCTGCGCGCGGTCATCGGCCAGCAGCCCGATGGCACCACCGGCGTCAACGTCGTCAACGGGCCGCCGCCTCCCATACCGGGACAGCCCACCGCCCTACCCGTCCTCGGCGGGGTGGCCGCCACCTGGGACGGCACGTTCACGGAGGCCGTGGCCGCGCCGCTGGACTTCGCCCGCGTCGAGGTCCACGCGGCCGGCGTCGACGGCTTCACCCCTTCCGTGGCAACCCTGCGCGGCACCCTCGAATCCCCACGGGGCGGCACGCTGACCATCCCCACGAGTCAGCCGCTGTACGTCCGAGTGGTCGTGCGGAACACCTCGGGCGTCGCATCGGCTCCGTCAGGGCAGATCGGGCCCGTCAGCCCTGCACCGGTCGTCGCCCAGGAAGTGCTGGACGGCATAGTCGGTGAGACCGCCCTGGCCGAGGCTGCCGTTTCGCGTGCCAAGCTCCAGGTCGGTGCGGTCGGCCACAACCAGCTCGCCATCGGCACCGGCAACCTCATGCCCGATCCGTCCTTCGAGGGAGTCTTCACCGAGCAGCTTCTCACCCAAAACAGCAAGTGGAAGCTCGTGGATGGGAACGGTTCGCCGAAGGCCCTGCGAGTGGACGGCACCAGCCCCACCGCGGCGTCACGCAACCTGCTCATCACCGAGCTTCCCGTCTCACCTGGCGATCGCTTCTTCCTCGCTTTCGACTACCGTGTTTCCCCCAACTGGGTGGGGAACTCGGTGCGTTTCTTCCTGCGCTGGCAGGACGCTGCCGGCACCGTGCTCGGCTACGGTGTCGTCATCGCGACGCCCATTCCCGGTGCGGCCTGGGCACGCATGAGCCGACAGGTCCAGGCGCCGTCGGGAACAGTGGCGGCCACCGTGTGGCTCCAGGATTACCTGGCCACCGCTGGAACGGCGGACTTCGACAACGCCGAAATCCGCACGGTCATCGGCGCGGGCATGGTGCTGGCGGAGTCCATCGGCACGCCGGAGCTGGCCGCCGAATCCATCACTGCTGACAAGGTGGCGGCCAAGACACTCACGGCCCGCGAGGTCAAGGCCCTGTCGCTGACGGGCGACGAGATGGCCACCAACTTTCTCACCGCCCGCCACGTCGCCGCCGGCTCGTTGTCCGCCTCCATGCTGGCGGTCGGCACCTCCGGCAACCTGATCGGTGACGCCTCCTACGAGACCGGTGTCATCGCTGCCGCCCTTGCCGGTCAGGACCCCGCGGTCTACGGCATCGAGGACGGGGGCAACAAATCCGCCAAGTGCGCGCGGATCACCTCCGCGCCTGGTGCGTACAGGTGGTTGCAGCATCCTGAGTCCCCGATGACGCCCGGCGAACGGTACTGGCTGGCCGCCGACTACAAGACCACCAGCGACTTCACGGGCGGGAGCGTGAAACTGTTCCTGGGCTTCTTCGACCAGGCGGGCACGCGGCTCGGCTCGGACGGCGTGGTCGTATCGGCGCCGGTCACTGATGGCACCTGGCAGCGCATCTCCACCATCGTCACCATCCCGGCGAACAGCACCCAGGGCAAGGTGCGAGTCGGCGTCGACGGAACCGGGTCCCAGACCACCGCCGGCAGTGTCTACTTCGACAACCTGGAGTGCCGCTCCGTGCTCTCCACCCCGGGCGGCGGCGCCCGCGCCGAGGTCTCCCCGCAGGGGCTGAGGCTCTTTGACGAGCTGGGCGGCGAGGCCGTCTCCTTGACGACTGGCACGCCGAACTACCTCACGCTGACGAACGACGGCACGGCGGTCGCCACCATCGACCAGGACGGCAACACCGGCGTGGCCGATCTCGCCGTCGCTGGCAAGCTGACCATCGGCGGGGACCCTCTCGAGTCCTACCTGGCCGGCCTCGCCCGCGGGCTCGTCGCCGTCGACTACCAGGCGTTGTCCGTGACCGCCGGGAATACCGACTACGGGTATGTCGAGTTGTCCTTCGACGCCGACACGAGCCGGATGTACCGCGTCGTCCTGGACTGCTATGCGGCTCCCTCGGTCGCGGGCGGCGAACTCGTTGTCACGCTCAAGGACGGCGGGGCCAAGACGCCGTCGGTCTCCTCTCCGCAGATTCAGTCCGCGATCTTTCCCATGCCCACGACCGGGTATCGGCGCATTCGTCTGGAGACCATCCGGTCGGGTTGGTCCTTCGGAGCGGGCCTGCACCGTCTGCTGATCACCTCTCGGTGCCAGAACGGGCCGAGCGGGCAGACTGTGCGCCTGTTCGGGGGCAGCAACTACCCGGGCCTGCTGTACATCGAAGACGTGGGGTCGTACATCCCGGAGACCGGCGTGTACAACGTGGGGGGCGGCACGACGACGCCGCCGAAGAAGACCTACACCAAGACGTACGCGGCCTCGTGGTCAGGAAGCTATGCGAAGCGCGCCGGCTATAACGGGTACTACGGCAACCAGTGCTTGCAGGGCTACTTCGACTCCACCAACGGGATGCAGGCGTCGCTGGTGGGTTTCCCGGCGGCCCTCGGTACGGACCTGGCTGGCGCGGTGATCGAAAAGGCGGAGGTTTACCTCTATTTCGACCACTTTTTCTACAACGGCGGCGGTAAGGTCACCATCAAGGCCCACAAGTTCACCTCCAGGCCGGCTACGTTCAGCTCGGACAGCGAGGCTCAGACGGTCAGTTGGGGCAAGAACGTCGGCAAATGGGTCGATGTCACGCAGGTCTTCGACTCGGTGAGCTGGCGAGGAATCGCCCTGGACCCCAACAACAGCGACAAGGCCTATTACGGGCGCGCCCAAGGCGTAGGCCAAGCACATCCGCCTCAGCTACGCGTGGTGTACACGAAGTGAGACGGTGCCGGGCGGCGGCGGGGTGATCGTCGTGGGCCGTCGCGACGATCCGGCCCCGCGCCGCATGGCCGTATGATCAGGGCGTGGCGCGGGGCCACCGATCGCCGAAGGAGCACGCGGTGAGCATCCCCCCGCCGGGCGCCGAACCCACGTTGTGGGAGCTGCACCGTGCTGTCGTCCAGCTGCGCGAGGACCAGCGTGACGACCTCGCCCAGCTCCGCGACGATCTGCGCAGTGACATCGCTGCTCTGGCGACCCGCTTGAATCAGGTGGTCACCGTGGACGTCTACCGCGCCGATCAGCGCAACCTCGCACTCCGCATCGACTCCCTCGAACGGGAGCTGGAGGCGGTGAAAACCGAGCGCGACCAGGACCGCGAACAGGCGAGCACCAACCGGCGCTTGATCATCTCCGCGTTCATCGCGCCGGTGCTGCTGACCGCGCTGCAACTGGTGCTCACAGCGCGCGGCAGTCCGTAGGAACGCCACGCTCATCAAGATCGCTCATGGCGCGGGGGAGAAGCAGGACGCGCCTCATGCCCGATCTCTGGCTGCCCGGCGCCGAGCGGCATCCGCTCAGCGACACGGCACCGACCGACAACCGATACGCCCCGCGCGTGATCTGGCACATCACCTGGGACAAGAACGCCACGCAGGCCAAGCCCGCCGATCTCATCCCGTTCGACCAGCTCGTGAGCTACTTCACCGGTAGCGGCAGCTCGGTCGCACCGCACCTTCTCTGGGACCCCTTCTCCGGGCGAACCGCCCAGTTCTACCCGGCCGACAGCCGGTCCAAGTCCGTCGTGGACGCGCCCGGCGGCACCCGGACGAACCGTACGGGCCGGGTGTGCCTCCAGGTGGAGACGCTGTTCTTCCCCTACTGCCGAGTGGGGGGCCGGACGTTCGCGACCGTCCGGGACACGCCGGCCAAGGGGCTCGACAAGATCCTGTCCTGGGCCCGGAGCTGGGGTGTGCCCGACGACTGGCCGATGGGCACGCCCACCTGGAGTGCCAACCGCGACGAGCACACCTGGGAGACCAGGGGCGGCCACTACGGACACGGCCAGACGCCGGAGAACCAGCACACCGATCCGGGCCCGATGCCGAAGTGGCCGGGGGCGACCCCGACGCCCAAGCCGGCGCCGCCCTTCCCCGGCCGCAGCGCCTTCGGCCCCGGCAAGTCGAACGCGTCGATCCTCCTGCTGGGCCAGCAGCTCGTGCGGCGCGGCTTCGGCAAGCACTACCGCGTTGGCCCGTCGCGCGACTGGGGCGAGGCGGACCGCCTGAACACCAGGGACTTCCAGCTCGCACAGCACTGGAGCGGGTCGGACGCAGACGGCTACCCCGGTCCCCAGACCTGGGCCCGGCTTTTCGGCTGACCTCTCATCCTTCAAGGAGCCATCACCATGAACCTCTACGCATCTCTCCTGCGCACCGGCGTGCCGGCCGCGGTCGGCTGGCTCGTCGCCCTGGCCCTGCGCCACGGCCTGAGCCTGGAGCCGGCCGCCGTCGCGGGTGTCCTCACACCGGCCACGATCTTCGTCTACTACGGGGTGTTCCGCTTCGCGGAGGAGCGCGTCTCGCCCCGCTTCGGATGGCTGCTCGGCTACGCACGGCCGCCGAAGTACGAGGGCCCGAAGCGTCCACTGCCGACGACCTGACCGGATCGGCACTCAGGAAAGGGAAGAAGGCCCCCGTCTCGCGACGGGGGCCTTCGACCTCTTGGACGACCCACACTACCGGAACTCCGGAGTGCTCGGAATCGCTTCCACGCTGGTTACAATCTATGTGCACAGTGATGCGAGTGGAGGCGATGGAGTGACTGAGAACGAGCAGCCGAGAAAGCCGTACCTGGCCGGCGGAGCGGAGTTCGCCGCGCTGTACGACGTGAGGCGACTCCAGGTCAGCCAGTGGATCAGCCGCGATCACACACTCGACTATCGGTACGCGAAGATCATCAGCGGGTCTCCATACTGGCTGCTCAAGTTCGTGAAGGGGTTCGGGCAGACGACTCCGCGCGTGAAGCACCTCAACGAGGCGGCGCTCAACCGACTGACCAAGGAACAGGACCCGGGCTACTGGGTCGGGGAGGTTGACCAGCTCCCGCCGTTGGTCGGGCAGGCGGAGCTGACGGCTCTCTTCCGGCTGTCGGACGGGGCGCTGCTCCGCGGGGCGATCCGCTCGGGTCGGTTCCGCCCCGCGGACTACACGCTGTCCGGATCGCCCATCTGGTTGCTTGAGCCGGTGGTCAGGGATGTGCCAGCACTCCAGGCCGGCGCTCGCGGTGTGGACTGGGCTGCCGACGAAGAGGTCCTGGCGTCGCTGCGGGATGGCACCTATGACGGGCCGGGCGCCAGGATTGTGCCGCGGGGTCGGGCCGCTAAGAAGGCCACTGACTAGCCCCGTGAGGGGGGTGCCAACTAGCTACTGTCAGGGCTAGTTGTTCTTGATTCGCGCCCTGAGTGCATATAGAATGGAAGCGTACTCAATGGGGTGCGCTTCTATTCGTGGAGGGTTCGGATGCATGACTCCAGGGGGCCGCCGGGCGCGGTCCGGCCGGTTGGCGATCGACAATTTCACCACCCAAAGATAGATTCCAACACTCCAGAGTGTGGGTATCATCCGAGGGGGGAGAGCCTTGCTGATCGAGCAGCCGCCGTTGTTCGGCACCGTCCAGCCCATCCGCTACCCCGCCGACGTCGGCGGCCTGACCATCCAGCAGCGATTCGAGGCGTTCCACGCCTTCAACCCCTGGGTGCTCAGGGCCTTGGTGCGGATGACCGCCGACTGCGTGGACAAGGGGTTCAACCGCATCGGCATCGGGATGCTCTTCGAGCTCCTGCGCTACCAGTACGGCGCGGCGACCCGTGGTGACGAGTTCGCGCTGAACAACGACTACCGCTCCCGGTACGTCCGGCTCCTGCTGGCCGAACACCCGGAGTGGTCACCGCTTTTCGAGGTCCGCGCCCTTCGTGCGGACTGACTTCACACGACCTCTTGGAGCCAGATCGTGAACGCACCAGCGGGCGCTGCCAAGTCGCCCGCCATCAAGCTCAAGACCCGGAAGCCGACCGGGATCGTGCCCTGGCCGCTGCTGCTCATCGAGGGGGAGGAGGGCGCCGGCAAGACCTACTCGGCGGCGCAGTTTTCGAGTAGCGACCGCATCGGTCAGATGTACTGGATCGACCTGGACGAAGGGTCGGCCGATGAGTACGCGGCCATTGAGGGCTCGAACTACCTGATCATCGAGCACGACGGTACTTACCGGGACATCCTCGAACAGGTCGAAGCCGTCCACGCGGAGGCCCGCCGGGCGGCGGCGGCCGGGGAGCCCCCGGTCGTCTTGACCATCGACTCCGGCTCGGCCCTGTGGCGGATGCTGACCAACTGGACCTACGAGCGCGGCCGTCGTACGCGGAAGAACCGCAAGCTGCTCCAGGAGGACCCGGACGCCGCCTACGACATCGGTCGGAACCTGTGGAACGACGCACTTGAGCGGTGGAATCGCATCATCTACCTGCTGCGCACCCTGCCGGGCATCGCCATCGTCCTCGCGCGCGGCAAGCAGGTCAGCGCCACGGACGACAACGGGCAGCCGGTTCAGAACCAGACTGAGTGGAAGGTCTCCGCTCAGAAGGACCTGGGGTTCGACTCGACGTGCTGGGTGCGCATGAAGCGCAACGCCGACCCCCAGGTCATCAAGGTCCGCTCCCTGCGGATGCGTGTGGAGCAGAGGAAGCCGCTGACCCTGCGGGACTTCAGCATCGAGGATCTGGTCTTCAACAAGCTCGGCTGCTCCGTCGACTCCCAGCCCCGCATCATGCCCGCTCTCGCCGGTGATCTGGTGCAACCGTGGCTGACCCGCATCGCGGAGTTGAAGGACAAGGATGCCCTCGGCGCGCTGTGGCGCTCCGTTCCGGACCCGGCGAACCGGCTCAGCCGCGATGAGATCGCCACCGTCCGGGCCGCCGCCGAGCAGCGAGCAGCCGAACTGGACAACCCGCGTTCGGAGATGGGCGAGGGCCCACTGACCGACGCCGACAAGCTCCGCGCCGCCGCCCAGCGGAAGGCCGCCGAGCAGGACTCGGACGCCGAGCAGTGACCGGCCCGCACGCACATCTTGGAGTACCCGCATGTCCGTAGCCACCATCATCGACGGCGTCGCGCCCTCCATCTGGGGTGCCGCACATGACGTCGACGCCCGCCGTCCCCGATCCCTTCAAACCCAGCTCGGCGCGTCCGACACCGTGTGCGGTCGACGCGCCGCGTACATCCTGCACGGGGTCACGCCGACCGATCACCCCGACAAGCGCACGGCGATCCTCGGTACGTACATACACGCCGGTCTGCTGGAGTCCGCGCGCACGGAGTACGGATGGCTCGTGGAACGCAGTGTCCAGGACGAGTCGATCCGGGGCCATGTCGATGTCGTCCAGCTCGACGCGGCGACGGCGGCTCGACTGCCCGCTCGACACAGGCCCGCGGTGCCCGCCGACGTGCTCACCGTGGAGGACGTCAAGACGAAGTCCACCTGGATGTGGGACCGAGTCCTCCGCTACGGAGCCACTGCCGCCGAGCTGCGGCAGGTGCACCTGTACGCGGGCGCCCTGTACGAGGTCGGCTTCGAGAACGTTCCGGGGCAGCGATACCTCGCCCGTCTGGGACCGTTGGACATCGCCCGCATCCGCTTCCGCTTCATCAACCGGGACAGCGGCGCGGAGCACGTCCAGGAGATCGACTTCGACCCGCAGCGGGCCGCCGAGGCTCAGTGGTGGGTGGAACGCGTACGCGAGACGACCGACCCGGAAGAGATGCCGCGTGACTTCCACGGGCCCGGTCTCGACGCCATCTGCGACTACTGCCCCTTCCGCTCCCTGTGCTGGCCCGGCACGGCCCCGGGTGTTCCGGAGCAGACCGCGCTCATCCACAACGACGCCGACCGCGAACAGGCCCTCATCGACTACGTGAAGGGGCACGAACTCGCCAGCGAGGGCGACCGGATCAAGAAGTTCGCGCGCAAGAAGTTGGACCAGTCCCCGGCCGGGACCTACGGGCCCAACAAGCTCTCCTGGCGCGGCGGCAACGACGAGGAGAAGGACGACGTGGAGGCCATGGTCGACCTCCACGAGGTTGCAGGCATCCCCGTACCGATGAAGCCGGACGCGGATCGCATGGTGAAGAACCTCAAGGCGGCCGGGCTTGCCGTCCCGCGGCGGAAGACCGGCAAGAAGACACCCGCGATTATCAACATCGCGCCAGCCTGACACGCGCCCCCGTCCCTCTCAGCCCCGCCCGTGAGCAACGGGCGGGGCCTCCCGTCCTACCGCTGCGCCAGTACCGCCCAAGGGGAACCGTGTCTATCCAACTCATGATCGCTGCGGCGTACCTGCCGCCCGACGTGCTCAGCCAGAGCCAGAAGCTCGCACTGATGAAGATCGCGGACAGCGCCGACGACGAGACGAGGCTCGCGCGGCCCGGTCTCACGCGCCTAGCGGCCTGGGTCGGCGTGACCGACAAGCGTGCCATCACTATCGTGACCGAGCTGATCGCCAAAGGGCTCGTCGAACGTGTCGAGACCGGCAAGGCGGGTCGCGCCGCCGTGTACAAGGTCTTTCCGCTCGGAGTGCCGCCGACGCCGACCACTCCGGAGCTGAAAGCAGCCGCAGAGGCCCGCAGGGCCGAACCCAAGAACCCTCGCAAGGCCCGTACGGGGGTCCGACGTTCAGCGCCGGCGAAACCTGCGATGACCTATCAGGATGTCGAAGCCCGTGAGGCCGAACGTCGACAGCGGGCCGAGAAGCCGCAGGTCGACGCAGGGTTCCACGCGGGGAACCCGGGGGACGAAGCAGGGTTCCATGACGGGAACCCAGACGAGCAGGAAGACCGGGTTCCACCGGTGGAACCCGATGAGTTCCACGAGGGGAACCCAGTGGGTTCCGACGGTGGAACCCCTTCCTTTCCTGGTCCTTCCTCTGTCCTTCCTTTCCCCCCTACCCCCACGGCTGACGCCGTAGGGGAGCCCGCTCCCGCCCCCGCAGACAGTCCGGAGCCGGAGGGCCAGGGGCAACCGAAGGGCTGTGTACGACACCGTGAGCGCCCCGCTGCCTCATGCCGTGGCTGCGGCACCAACCCGCGCGCGGAGCGCGTGAGGGAGCGGCAGGAGGCCCAGGCGGCGGAGCACCAGGCGCACGGTCGCTTCTGGGAGGACTGGCATGAGGACGTTGCCAGCCGGCGACAGCGTGTCGAGGAGTCACCCGAGGCGGTCGAGGCCGCGCGGAGGGCGGCGAGAGACGCGGTGCGCGAATCCAAGGAGCGCAGGCGGAGGAACACCTAGCCCCAGAAAGAAAATCTCGCCAGAAATTTGGACATCTTGAGCAATGCATATAGAATAGAACCAGAAAGAGGGGGAGAGGCCCCCTCCGAACCGGGGAGTGAGATGACCTACCTGCCCATCCTCCGTCGCGGGCACAAGGGTGCGCTCGTGCTGGACAGCAACGCCGCTGCCAGCGAGTACATCCGCACCCTTGCCGACCTCTACCGCGAAGACCCCGAGGGGATCGGGGAGATGCTGATCCGCATCGCTGAACTGCGTGATCGGGCCGAACGGGAGCGGGACCTCGATGGCCTCGGACATGCCGAGCATGTGCGCGACGAGATCGTTGACGACCTCCTTGACGAGATCGGCGGCGCGGAGATCCACCTCGACCCCCGCGACAACCACCACGCACTCATGCAGGCGCGCAGACTCGCCTACCAGGCGCGGCAGATCGGTGACGCCGCCCAGCAGCGCGCCGACGAACTGGCCGCCCTGACCGCGGTCGCGCGAGGCGTGCGCGAGGAGCGCCGAAGGCCCCCCGTCTGCTGACTCGGGCGATCAACGCACTTTCGAGATAGATCCCAACTCTGTACTGTTGACCGGCACAAGACCTCTTGGAGACAACACCGTGAGCAACGACCTCGCGCAGATGGCCCCCATGCCGAACCACGGCAACGTCAACGACCCGCTCTGGCGGAAGCTGTGGAACGCCTACGAGCCGGTCATCACCGCGCTGCGGCGCATCCCGCTCGTCACCGACGTCGAGATCAGCGGCGGCATGTTCGGCATCACCGCCCAGCTCACCGACGGATCGCACCTGTGGATCTCCTCGGTCGAGGAACTGCCCCTTGACCCCAAGGAGGTCGAGGGCTGGCACGTCAGGCGCGGTCACGAGGACAACCCGACCATCGACGAGATGATCTACAACTCCACCGTGGACGGCGAACACTCGGACCACGGCAACAACCTCGTCCCCCTCGTCCAGGCCATCGCCCGCTTCGTCACCGAACGTGCCCTCGCGCCCAAGGTCATCGACCTCTTCTCGGTCCAGCTCGACGGTGTGACGAAGAACCACCAGCGTGTCTCCAAGCTCGTCCAAGGCCCCTCCCCCGACCGCAACGCGGCGATCAAGGAGTACGGCGAGGCCACCAACGAGCTGACACAGCGTGGTTGGCACTGCATTCACACACAGGGCGGCTTCGACTGGCCGTTGACCATCTGGGAGCTGAACGCCGAGATCGTCAGCGTCTACGTGGCCGACGCCGGCCAGATCCTCGACTGATGCCCGTCACGGACACGCGCACGGCCGCCGAGACGAAGCCGGTGACGGCGTGAACGTCATCAGCACGCTCCTCGCGATCTGCGTCGGCGCCGCGATCGGTCTCGGGCTCCTCGTCCTGGACGACCTCCGCTGGGAGGCCCGTGACCGGGTCCCGAGGTGCACCACCTGCGGCGAGCAGCACCCCCGACACGCCACCCACCGCTGAACGCTGTCCGGCCCGCTCATCCCGGGCCGGACGGCCGCAGACCTCTTGGAGAACACCCCGTGGGGTACGACATCTACATCCAGACCGCCGACGGCAAACTGGCCGAAGGCGGCGGGAACTACTTCGGCATCATGTGGACGGCGATGCCGCGAACGCTCGACGCGATGGCCAACTTCGGGATGCTCGCCGAGTTGCCCGTCCCCTCCGTCCCGCTCCTGTCCGCGTACGGACTGGCCGCTGCGGACTTCGAGCCCGGTACCCAGCCGGACCAGGCGACGGCCAATCGCATTGCCGAGTTCCGCGCCGCCTACCAGGCCACCCTGGACGCCGCCGAGTCGAAGCCGACCGGCATCCCGTCCTACAAGCTCCAGCTCAACGACGGTTTTCTCGTCACCGTCACCGAGATCAGTGCCGCCCTGACCACCTACGAGGCCCACCCGGCCGTGGAGCTGGCGGAGATCCCCCTCGGTGACCCGACCTGGCGCGACTGGACGGCCTTCCTGCGCCGCGCCCAGACGCACGGCGGCTTCCGCGTCTACTGACCGATCTTCGACCGCCCGGCCCCGTCACCCGCGGGGCCGGGTGGCCCGACCTCTTGGAGAAACGATCCGCCGCCATGGCAAAAGTCATCGACCTTCTGTGCGGTGCGGGGGGCAGCAGTACCGGGCTCGTGGAAGCCGGGTACGAACTGATCCTCGGCATCAATCACTGGCAACTCGCCATCGACACCCACGCCGCCAATCACCCCAACGCCGACCACGCGTGCATCGACATCTCCGGCTTGCCGATGCGCTACCTGCCCAACGCTGACGTCCTGTGGGCCTCGGTCATCTGCACCGAGATCAGCCCCGCCGGCGGGCGCCGCCGCGAGACCCACCAGATGGACCTTCTCGACCTCCTCGACGGGGGAGAGGAGTGGGAGGTGCTGACGAAGGACGCCTTCGAGCGGACCCGGGTCACCGGCTGGTGCGTGGTCCGGGCCGCCGAGGCGAAGCGGTTCAAGGCCATCGTCGTGGAGAACGTGGTCGAATTCGGCCTGGACTGGATTCTGTTCCCGAAGTGGCTCGAAGCCATGGAACTGCTCGGCTACCAGTACCAGATCGTGTGCGTCAGCAGCGCGCACATCGGTGACGACACGAACCTGCGCGCCCCGCAGTGGCGCGACCGGATGTACGTGGTCTTCACCCTCAGCACCATGCGGAAGCCGGACCTGGAACCCCGCCCCCTGGCCCCCTGCGTCGAGTGCGGCGAGGACGTGCACGCGGTTCAGTCGTGGCACGTCGAGGGCGTGCGCATTGGCAAGTACCGGCGGGACTACATCTACCGCTGCCCCAACAGCCGCTGCCGTCACGCCATGGTCGAACCGTACGTCCGACCGGCCAGCGACATCATCAACTGGGATGACCTCGGTACTCGGATCGGGGACCGCAAGAAGCCCCTGGCGGAGACCACGATGGACCGCATCCGCGCCGGTCTCATCAAGTTCCCCTACCGCCCCAGCTCGATCACCCTCACCCACGGCAAGGACGGCGGGGACCGGGCCTACGCCGTCGAAGACCGGCCCCTGCCGACGCGGACCGCGAAGCAGGGTGACGCGCTGCTCGTACCGACCGGCGGCTCGTGGAACACCGATGCCGTTCCCGTCGACGTGCCGCTGCGTACCCGGACCACCCGCGAGAGCGAAGCCCTCCTGACGGTGGACCCGTTCATCGTGGAGTTCCGCAACCACGCCTCCGCCAGGGGCGCGGCGGAACCGATGAGCGGTGTGACCGCGCAGGGCAACCACCACGGTCTCGTCACGCACGGCGGCCGCGTGCCCGAGCGCGCTAGCAACACCCTGGTCGTCCCCTACCGCAAGGCCGCGGTGAAGACGGCCGCCGAACCCGTCCATACCCTCTCCACCCGTGACTCGGCCGCTCTGGTGCGCAGCGCGCCGGACATCAACGACTGCTACTTCCGCATGCTTAAGGCCCGTGAACAGCTCGAAGGGCAGCGGTTCCCGAAGAAGTACAAGGTCTACGGCAATCAGGCCGAACAGACGATGCAGGCAGGCAACGCGGTCTCGGTGAACGTCGCCCGGTGGATAGGCCAGCGATTGGAGCCCGTCCTGTGACCGGAACCCGTAGCGCCCCACTGGGCACCCCCGTTACCGAGCACGCCCCCTGCTGGGGCGATCCCGACTTCGCCGTGGCCGACCACCGCTGGAAGAACAGCGAGGAACTGGTCGCCATCTGCGAACCGGTCCTGTACGTGTGCGGCGGTTGCCCCTACCGAGCCGCCTGCATCCGGCAGGTCCGCCCTGCGAAGACACGCTTCGACGGTGTGTGCGGCGGTCGGATCTGGCTCAACGGCGCCATCCTCCGTGCCATCCCGGACGCCGAGGTCAGCGAGCTGCCGCCGCCGGTCATCCGCAAGGCGTGCGGCAGCGCGACCGGGGCGCGGGCTCACCGCCGCGCCGTCGAGCAGCAGTGCGCCAGGTGCGAGCCCTTCAACAGCGCGGCGGACTGCCCGCAGGAGGGGGCCGATGAGGACGAGGCCCAGCAGCTCGAACTCCCCTGCACCCCCTGACCCACCGAAGGAGCGAGGCACATGCCTCTCGATCGACCGATGCGTGACCTGCTCGGCCCCGTCGCGGCGGTGGCGCTGATCGCACAGCTCAACCCCGACCTGCCCGCGCCCAGCATCGAGTTCGCCCCCGTCTACAGCGACGGCCAGGAGCACGGCATGGGCGTCCGGCTGCACCTGCACCATCCCCGACAGGGCGTCTACGAGCGGTGGGCGAACCTGATCGGCAGCAGTGACCCGGATTCGCACAGCGACCCGGCGCCGACCGCCCGCGGCAACGTGATCCGCCGCACCTTCGGCAGGTACGCGGACATCCCCGTCGAAGCCGTCGCCTACGTCTCGCCGGCGGAGCCCCGAGCGGCCGACCGCCAGCCCTTGGCGACTACGACTCCCCACCCCTGACCCGCCAGCTCCGCCGCCCCGGGGAGTCCTGGGGCGGCCCCGACCTTGGAGCGACAGTGACCGCTCACGTCGTGCAGTTCAGCGGCGGCATCGGCAGCTTCGCAGCCGCCGTCCGCGTCGCGAAGAAGCACGGAACCACCGCCTTGACCCTGCTCATAGCCGACACCGGCATAGAGGACCCGGACCTTTGGAGATTCGCTGACGACACCAGCCAGCTGCTGGGCGTGCCGCTGACCAGGGTGGCCGACGGACGTACGCCCTGGCAGGTCTTCCGGGACAAGAGGTTCCTCGGCAACGACCGCCTGGCACCGTGCACGAAGACGTTGAAACAGATCCCGTGTCGCAGATGGATGGAGACGCACAAGGACCCGGCCGACACGATGGTGTACATCGGCATCGAGTCCACGCTCAGGGACCGGGCCCGCATACCGGCCATCGCGCGCGCCTGGAAGCCCTGGCGCACCAGATTCCCGCTCTGCTCGAAGCGGGAGCCGCAGCTGACCAAGGCGGATCTTCTCCAAGAGGCACGGGCGCTCGGAGTCGAGCCGCCGCGCCTCTACGCGATGGGGTTCTCGCACAACAACTGCGGAGCGACCTGCGTACGGGCGGGGATGCGCCAGTGGAAGCACCTCCTGGACGTCATGCCCGATCGGTACGCCCACGCCGAAGCTCAGGAAGAGGCGCTGCGCCGGTTGCTCGGGCCCGTCACCATCCTCCGACAACGACGCAAGGGCGTCAGCCACCCTCTGCCCCTGGCCGAGCTGCGGCGCGCACACCAGGCCGCGCCCATGCTGCCCGGCGAGTACGACACCGCCCCCACCGACCGCGACGGAACGACGAACGAAGAGGCGCGCTGATGCACGAGGACATAGCCGGCCAGATCTGGGAGGCCGTCGATCACTGGGTGGAAGGGCGCCGCGAGGAGTCCGCACGACTCCTCAACACGCTGATGAACACTCAGCCGCCGAACATGCTGTTCGGGATCGCCTGCGGCATCGCCGTCATCGCCAAGGCGGCGATGCAGAAGATCTACGGCAACCACTGCGACACCTGCTTCTGGGCGATCGGGGCCGTGGGCTGCGCCAGCCCCGAGGACGCCGTCCCGCCCCCCGCCCTGTTCGCAGCCCGCTTCATCGCGGCCACTCTCAACGGCGACAAGGACACGGCTCTTGCCCTGTATCTGGCTGTCGACAGCCGCGGTACGGAACAGCGGTCGGAGTGCCTGCATACCCTCCTGGCGACGACGGGCGAAGCAGTGCTCCTGGCGACCTCGGGGGCTGGTCGGTGACCAACGCCATCACCTACTCCGCCGACGGTCTGCGGGACGACGTGGCCGACCCTGCTACGTGGAGCGTCCGGATCTGCGAGGACCGGTGCACGACGTGCATCTTCCGGCCCGGCAACCTCATGCACCTCGCTCCCGGACGGGTCGCCGCCATGGTCAAGAAGGCCGTGGCCGCCGAAGGACACATCGTCTGTCACAGCACCCTCGGCACCAGCGCGCCCGCCATCTGCGCCGGGTACGCCACCCACCCGCGAGGCCGGACGGCCTCCCTGGCGCTGCGGCTGGTCCGCGCCGGCGTCCTCGCGGTCATCCCCGTTCGGCCCGACCACCAGGAATGCTCGTGAACCACATCTGGAAGGGACGCGTCTTCGCGGCCTGTCACCCGCTCGACCCCGCCCGCATCCGCGTCGTGAAGTACGAGGCAGGTGACCTGCACGCGATCGTCGAGGACGCGGTCAGCGGAAAGCGCCGTCGTGGCGTCCTCGCGTCCAACCTGCACGACTCGGCCGCGACCCAGGCGGGCAAGAAGCGCAGAAGCGGGTACGCGCCGGTGGACGGCCTGATGGACACGGCTGCACCGATCACGCCTCAGCTGCGCGCTCCCGCTCCGGAGCCCGCTGACTGGTTCGAGGGGCTTCCCGGGCGCCGGTTCCGGGTTGCGCTGCCTCCGCGGCTGCTGCTCCTGAACTCCAATCAGCGGCTCCACCACCACAAGCGAGCCGAACTGACCAGGGTCCTGCGGCGGGCGGCCTGGGCTGCTTCCCGGAAGGTCCCGCACCTGGAGCGGGCGCACATCATCGGTGTACTGCACCCGGAGGACCGGCAGAGGAGGGACCCGGCCAACTGGTACCCGTCCTTCAAGGCATGCCTCGATGGGGTCGTGGACCAGGGCGTGCTGGATGACGACGATCACACGCGGGTCGTGGGTCCGGACATGCGGCTCGGAGAGGTGGTCACCGGGTCCCGCCTCGTCCTCCATATTCGGGAACTCGCCGCAGCGGAGACGGTCGCTGAGCTGCAGAAATAGTTTCCCTCCCGGAGGGAAAACCCGCCCGAAAACTTGCAACCCTCCCTAATGCATATAGAATAGAACTAGAAGGCGGGAGAACCCGCCCGAAGCTCCGCCCGGCGGCCGGTGAGAACTAACCCGGCCGCCGGGCGGCCCACTGAAAGGAGTAGAGCGTGGCATCGGTCGACCCCTGCCCGCCCGCGGACCGACAGGTCTGCCAGGCGACGCGCGATCTGGCGCGCGCGGTCCTGCGCCGCCTCCGCGTGACCGCGGTGAAGATCGAACCGCGCATCAAGACGCTCGTCGCCACTCGTGCCGAGGCTCCCGGGGAGTACCTCTTGTGGCGTCTTCACGGTGACGATGGGCGTCTCCTGTTCCGGTTCGACCTCGCCAGGGAGCCCAGTGCCGACTGGGGCAAACTCGCCGCCGACGTCTCCCTCATCGCCAGGCTGGCTGACCTCCGCGCGCATCCGCCCGGCTACTTCTACGTCCACCCGCTGTCGGACGCCCGTGACGTCGCGATCCCGCTGCCGACGAACCCCAGGGGACAGGCTCCGCGAACGGTCGGACTCCGCCAGTGATCGTCGACCGAGAGCTCTGCCCGCGCAGCCGACGGCCCTCACGCCGATCGCGGTGCGCCCGGTCGCCCCCTACCGTGCCGCCCTCACGCGCACACCCCTGCCCCAAATGCACATAGAAAAGAATCATTGGGCTCTGAATCGGAGACTCACCGTGCCCGCCAGACCGCACATCCCCGTCATCAACACGCCGCCTCACCACATCGGAGCCGCCGCACTCGTCCTTCTCACGCGCAGCCCCGACGACGCGACACTCCGCGCCGCCGCCCAACTCATCGACAGCGCCGCGATCGCCGCATGGGCGCTACGCCCCGACAGCCTCAAGGCGCTCAGTCAGCAGCAGTACCGGCAGCTTCTCGACTACACCGCCGCCCCCGCCGTCCTCGACCTCGCCTTGTACCTGGGCGGCGACACCCGGCGCATCCGCACCCTCATGGACCAGATCGCCCGCGAGATCACCGAACTCTGCGCCCATTACAGCCCGCCGCACCTCGACAACTGACCACCCCGCCGACCGACCGCAGGAGAACCGATGCCCAACCCCAAGACGCCCACCTGGTGGGTCATCATCCGCGAGCCCAATCCCGCCTCCATGGAGATCGTCACCGTCGAACCCGCCCCCGCCGACCCGGCAGCCGCTGTGAGGCGGTGTGCCGAGCTCTTCGCGGCGCAGCAGCGCGCCTGCGTCGTGACCGCCACCGACGAGGAGGCCGCCAGCGACGCCGCCATGAGCGCCTGGCGGATGGAACTCGTCACCGACCCCAAACGGTTGGCCGCCGCCACCGCCCACAACGCCGCTCACCCCCGCATCTCCCTGAGTCAGGAGGAGATCATGCACGAGACCGACATGATGTGCGTGAACCTGGTCAACAGGCTCGACGTCACAATGGACGCCGCCCGCTCCGCGCTGGACACCACCCTCCACCGCGTCCACATCGAGTCTCACGACCCGCGGGTGGCCAACGCCGGGCTCACCCCCGCCGACTACCTCACCATCGCCCTACGGACGCCCCGATTCGCGGCCATGCACTCGGCCGGCGCCCTCCGGGACGACGGCCGGGAAGCCGACGCCCGCCTGAGCTGGGAGGCGTATCTCGAAAGGGAGATGACCAACGCCACGGGAGCCCACCAGGCCGTTCCGGCCACCGCCCCGCTCGGTGACCCGCAGATCATCCACCAGGCCGGCCGTAACGTCGGCCTCTCCGACGAATACACCGACGCCCTCATACCGCACCTCGTGCTGAGGCTTGCCCGGGGCTACCCGTTCCGCGGCCCCGACCTGCGGGACCTGACCCTCACCGATGTGCTCGCCATGGTCACCGTCGAGGACCTGGGCGACCTGCTCTGGCTTGCGGCCGTGGAGATGGGTGCCCGCCCTGACGAGGCCGCCACCGAGCTGGACCGCATCCTCCCCAAGCGCAGCTGACCTCCGTCTGGGGCGACCCGGGTCGCATCGGGCCGCCCCAGACCGCATCTTCCCCCTGCATCCCAGGAGACGCCCTATGGACCAGCTCGACCTGTTCGGTGAACTCGCCGTCCCCGACGAGCCGCCGACACCACCAGCCCCCGAGCCTCCGCAGCGCCGGAACGTCATAGATCTGCCACCGCCGCCCACCCCTGTCACGCTCGCCCCGCGCCGCGCCCCCGCTGCTCAAGGGCCCGACCCCAAGCTCAAGGTGATCAAGCCCACGGTCGGCCATTACCGACCCCGCCAGGCCGACCCGGACGCGACCGCCTTCAAGATCGCGGAGGCCGTCTCCTATGCCTGGAATCAGGCCCACGCCGGAGCTGACATCGCCGTTCCCGTCGGTGTGGTCGCCGCGCTCGCTCTCTGGCCCCTCCGTGGACCAGACGCCTACCTCGCCGCCGACTGGTGGCTCGGCCTGAACGACGCGGACCTCCTCACTGCCTTTCGCGAGTGCTGGGCGCGCTGGTGGATCTTGCGTCCGGATCTCATCGACCGGGCCACGCCGCTGCACAAGTGGCTGGACGACGAGGACCCCCATCCGAATCGCGCCGCGGCGGTCAGGGCTGTCGTCACGGCCGCGCTGACCAGGGGGCTGCTCCACCTGACCAGTAACGGCGATCCCTACTTCAACTCCACCACCGACGTGATCGGCCCGCTGTTCACTCAGATGCGCTCGGCAGGCGCCCGTGACTCGCTCGCAGAGGTCTATACGCCGTCGAGCGTCGCCGAGATGCTGGCCCGCATTGTGCTCGACGGGCCGCTCGAACCCGGCATGAAGTGGCACGACCCTGCCGGCGGCACGGGCACCATGTACCGAGCCACTGCCCAGGTGCTACGAGAGAGGGGCCTCGACCCGCACGACTTCGGGTGGTCGCTCAACGATATCGATGAACTCGCGGCGGCCGGCGCCGCCGTCAACGCGATTCTTTGGGATCTAGGCCCCCATGTGCTGATCGCGTGCGGTGACACCCTCGCAGAGGGCGATCTCATCCAGAGGGCGGTGCGGGAAGCTCGCGGGTCGCTGGAGCGCCGGGACAAGCTGCACCAGGAAGCGGCCATCATCGCGGCGCTCCAGAAGGTCGAGGCTCTGGTGTTCGGCAAGGCGGCCTGACCAGGAGCCTGCCCCGGAATATCGGTGCAGGTGATCTTGACCTTGGCCGTAATGCATATAGAATAGAACTAGAAGGAGGGTGGGACCAGCACTCACCCGCCACCTCGCAGCGCCCCATCCGAAGGAGAAACAGATGACCTACAAGAAGGGCGACCGCGTCGCTCTCGTCCACACCACCGACCCACATACCGAACTCCAGCCCGGAGACGAAGGAACCGTCCGCAGGTACGACGCCGGCCTCTCCACCCTTCGCGTGGCCTGGGACAGCGGCTCCACCCTCTCGATGCTCCTGGACGACGGCGACGAGGTGCGCTCCGCCTGAACCCGCCCGGCCCGCCCCTCCACGGGGCGGGCCGGGCGTCACCAACAGACCTCTTGGAGAACCAAATGCTCATCACCGACGCCGCCGTTCAGGAGACGGCGACGACGCTCGTCCAGTCCCTCGGGCACGAGTGGAACCTCGACCTCGAAGCTCCCAGCGATGGCGCTGCCCACCTCATCCACAGCGACGGCCGGGCCATCAGCTTCCGCCCAGTCTTCGGAGGAGCCGCCGTCCAACTCTGGATCACCGGCAACGCCGCCCCCGACTGCGCCGCAGACGCGACCGCCGCCGAGCGACTCGCCCGCGAAGCACAACTGTCGGTCCGCCTCCCCGAGGGGCACCGGTACAACAAGGCGACCACACTCGTCACCGACGAAGACGAAGAACCCTCCGCCATCATCCTCCGCACCCTCGAAGACCACCTCCTGCCCGCCTTCCAGTACAAGCCGTGCTACGTCGGCCACCAGCCCTGGAAGGCCCTCTTCGACAACGCGCTCGCCGCCGTCGCCGCCGAGGGCAGCGCACCGACCCAGTCCGATCACGAGGAGACCGAGGCGGCGTCGGGCGCCGCTCCGGGCCGTAACGAAGAGGTCGAGCCGCCCAGCACGGAACCTGGCTCCGAGACGGCGTCCGAGATGGCGACAGACCTGGGCGCATGCGAGTCCGAAGCGGAGGCAGAGAAGCCGGCTGAACAGCACGAGGAGCCGGAGCCCGAGATGACGATGCAGGCGGAGGCGGAGCCCGACCCCGTAAGCGAGCAAGCGGTCGCGCCCGAGCCGGACGCGGCTCGCGGCGACCAGGCGGAAGCCGTTGTGTCTGAGCCGCAGCCCGAGGAGACTGAGTCGGGCCCGGTCGCGGAACCCGCAGTCGAACCGGCGGAGCAAGAGGCCACCCCGGAGGCTGCCTCCACCAAGAGGACCAGCCGTCGCGGCGGAGCCAGCACGCCCCGGCCTCCTCGGAAGCGCGCGTCCAAGCGCCGTTCGGGAAACAGCACTGCCTGATCCACTCCACCTGATGGGCAAGGGCGCGCTCGCAACCTAGGGCTGAGGTTCCTGGCCGATCGCCCTGGAGTGAAGAGGCCAGGTCAGATACCCTGTAGGCGACGTACGGCCTTGCGAGAAGCGGCCCCAGAGGCTCCGCCCCGGCACCAGGGGCGGAGCCTTTGCGCGCAGGAAGGGGAATCCGCTGCGCGCGGGTTCGAGCCCCCTTTGTGGCCTGCTCCATCCTCCAGCGATCCCGCTGGAGCCGTCCAATCGGGTCCGTGATGGGACGCGGTTGGGACACAAGGACAGGAACGGACCGACAATGATCAAGGAGTTGCAACAAGGTGCATGCCTGTTGAGCAGGCAAAACGTCGAGTTTGGCCATTGATCGGCAAGGGCCGCCAAGATCCTCGGAGGACTCATAATCCGTCGGCCGTGGGTTCGAGTCCCACCCGCCCCACCGCGAGCGCTTCGCCGCAGGAACGTTCTCACCTGCGGCGCAGTGCGGAGAGCTTGCCACGCCGAGGGGTCCCCCAAGTGGTCCAGGACCGCTGGCTCGCTCGAAGCGCCAGACGCCGTCTCGACGGGCCTGGAGACGTTCCACCGGCCACTCGGTGGACGTCCCCGGGCCCCGAGACCCCGATCGTGGACCCAGGTGGGCGCCGGACGTCAGGCAGGGCCCGGCCGCCGCGGCGTCAGCCCTTTTCGCCGAGGGCGGCGCGGAGCAAGTCGAGCGAGCCGGTTTCCCAAACGGCGTCGGCGAGGGCCTGGCCGCTCTCGGTGGTGATTCGGCCCCGGCTGTCGTCGATCCACCGCTGTGCGTTCTCGTAGCCCTGCGACCGGTACTCGATGCCCTGGATCATGCACTCCAGCTTGTCGGCGTCGCGAGCGCAGACGGCCTCCAGGGTGCCGCGGGCCTCGTACGCGCCGACGATCTCCGTCACTGCCTCGGCGACGGCCTTGGGCATGCCGGCGACCTGATCCGCGGCGATGTCCCTCGGGTCGGCCTCCGCACCGTCCTGCTCCTGGCCGCGCGCCGGCCGGATGAGGTGACGGCACGCCTGGTCGTCGAGGGCCTCGCGCTGGTCGCCCGGCAGCGGGCCGGGCACCTGTCGGTGAAGGAACGGCGGGGGTGGGCGCGGCGCGCGCTGGTGCTGTGGCTGATGGACACCCACAACATCGTCACGACGTACCTGTCCGCCCCGCCGGCACTGCCCCTGGCCGGTATCGGCCTGGCTCTCGTCGACCGGGTGGCCCCCGTCTGTCGCCTCGTCGACGCGGTGAGCGCCGATCTCCTCGACCCGCTCCTTCGTCGGGGCCCGGGGGAGCGGGCCCCTGCCCGGATCGTCGAGGCCGTCGCGTGACGGCGCGGGGGCCGGCCGTCGGCGTTGTCGGTGCCGGGGCGGTCAGTCGGGCAGTCGGGCAGTCGGCGGGGCGCTGGTGTCCGCCGGTGTGTGCGACCGTCTCCCCGACCAGTTCCCGGGCTGGTTCGGGGTCCCGCCGGCGACCGAGGGCGAGGGCGCGACGCTCGTCTTCCCCGGGATCGAGGAGGGCGCGGCCCCCGCCGAAGAAGAGGCCGCCCGAGAGCTGGGTGACGGGGACTTCATGAGCGGGGCGACCGAGGACCGCCACCCGGACGTGTTCGGTCTCCTCGGGGTCGACGGAGGCGGTTCGCGGGACGCCCGGCACGAGGTGGCTCGCCGACTGGCCGAGTTGCCGCACCACTCGGTGGTGCTCGGCCACGACGTCCAGGCGAATGCCGACTTCCTGGCCGAGGTGACCGGCTGATGACCGCGCCTCCTCCGACGGGTCACGCGGCGATCGACCGAAATATGAAAGGACCGGGCTCGGCCAGGGACATCGGTCCGCCGGGCGTCACCGGGTCCTGAACCGGCGGTACAGGTTCCGGGCCACGTACACCCCCGGGCCGCCGAAGCCGATGATGTCGACGCGTCCGTCACCGGTGACGTCGGCGAGGAAGCGGGGGTGGTGGTCGACCCGCCAGGCGCCGGCGGCGTCGTCGTACCCGAAGCCGCGGCAGACGAGCTGGGCCTGCTCGAACCGGCCGTCGCCGAGGTTGTGCGACACCCAGACGCCCTCGTCGCCGAAGCCGACGACGTCGGGGTTGCCGTCGCCGGTGACGTCGGCGAGGAGGCGGAGGTGCTTCTCGCCGGTCCACCCCTGGTCGGTACCGAAGTCGTTCAGGACGAGCTTCGAGGGCTCGAAGGTGCCGTCGCCGCGCCCGCGGGAGACGACGACGCCTCGCGGGCCGAACCCGACGACGTCCACCGCTCCGTCGTTCGTGGTCGCGGCCAGGAAGCGGGGGTGCTCCCCTGCCGAACTCCACCCCTGGTCGGCCCCGAAGTCGTCGAGGACGTACAGGGGCTCGGCGAAAGTCCCCTCCTCGTCCTGGAGGGAGATCCAGACTCCGTCGTCGTGGCAGCCGACGACATCGAGCCTGCCACCGCCGGTGGTGTCGGCCAGGAAACGGGGATGCTTGCCGACCAGCCAGCCGCCCGCCTTCTCACCGTGGCCGAACGCCCGGAGGACGGGTTCGTCGGCGAGCGGCGCGAACTTTCCCTCCTCGTCCTGGAGGGAGATCCAGACTCCGTCGTCGTGGCAGCCGACGACATCGAGCCTGCCACCGCCGGTGGTGTCGGCCAGGAAGCGGGGATGCTTGTCCACGAGCCACCCGCCGGCCTGCTCGCCGTGGCCGAACGCCCGCAGGGCCGGCTCGCCGCCCGCGGGCGTGAACGTCCCGTCCTCGTCCCGCGAGGACACCCGGACCCCGTCGATGGCGAGCACGACGACGTCGGGCCTGCCGTCGCCGGTCGTGTCCGCGAGGGTCCACAGGTCTCCGGGGCTCGAAGAGGGTGCGGACCGGTGCAGGACGCGCTCGTCGCCGAACGTGCCGTCACCCCTGCAGGAAGCCGTCACGGCTCCCTTGCCTGGCTTGAGGCCGACGACGTCCTGGCCTCCCTCTCCCGTGGTGTCGGCGAGGAACCTCGCGCCGAGCCCGGCCCACCAGCCCGGCTGCCCGCAGGGAGAGCGGTCGGCCCCCTCGCTCTTCCACCCCCCGGCGGCCTGGTCGCTCCCGAATTCCTCAAGGACCAGCAGCATGTCGCTGAACGAGGGAGTCGCGTCCGGCACCGGACGCAGCGCGGCCGAGCGGACCAGCCGCCAGGACCCGCGGCCGTTCCAGTGGCTCAGCGAGCCCCAGCGCAGTACGAGGTCGCTGACGCGCTCGGGTTCCGCAGGGACGAACCGCCACCGCTGGCTCTCCGCGCCGTCGTCGTACGCGCGCAGGACGACCCGGGTGTCCTTCTCACCGGGGTCGGCGAGGTCGAGGACGGTGCCGTCGGCCGCGCCCTCGATGAAATAGAGGCCCGGTTCGCCCTCGACGGGGACGACGTGCCACTGCTGGCCCTTCCTGTCGGCGGCGGCGTCCCCCTGGCGGACACCGCGGTCCGCGACGGGATCCGCGGCCGGATGCGGGGCGGAGGCCGAGGCGGGATCCGTGGCGGCGGGACCGTCGAGCACCTTGCCGCTGACCACGTTGCGGATCACATACCCCTGATCGTCCTGCGCGACCTGTACGGGGACGAGTTGCCACTGTTCCGGACTCGGACCGCCGTCGGGGAAGCCGCGGACCACGAGTGCCCCGTCCGCGCCCGGCGCGGCCTCGGCACCGAGGGTGTCCCCCGTGGCGGCGTTGACGATCTCCAGTTTCAGTTCTTCCGTGGGCACGGGCATCGTGGTGCCTCTTCCAAGCGGTGCGGGCGTCGGTTCGGTACGGGCAGGACACGGCGGTGGCCGCGGATCACGTGAAGAGGTGGTGGTACGGGACGTCCCACTCGTTGGGCAGCCGCGGGTAGAACGTGTTGATGACCGTCCCGGTGAAGTCCCCGCCCCAGTTGTAGGTGAGGCGCGCCTCGCTGTTGGCCGTCACCGCGTGGTCCTTGAACCCGAGGATGGTGTCGGGGTGGGTGATGGGCACGAAGGTGATGCCGCCCCACGGGGTCACCGTGACGATCCAGAGCTGGGTGTCCTCGGGCGCTCCGTTCTTCCCCCGCCACTTGTCGCCGACCTTGTCGGGCAGACCGACCTGGACGGTGTCGGCCGTGCTCTGGGGAGCGTCCTGGTGGACGGTGACGCGCCTGCGCCGAGGCTTGGGCGTGCCGTCGTCGCCGCGCCCGGCGTCGGCTCCGTCCGCACCGGCCGGCGGCTCGGGCGTCACCTGGCCCGCGGCGCTCTCGATGACGTACAGCGGCCGCTGGCCGAAGAAGCCGGCGGGGGTGACGTACCAGAGGTGGCCCTTCGCCTCCTTGGTGGCGGGGTCGAGGGCCGTGGCCAGCTGGACGCCCTTGTCGTGGCTCTCCTCCCTCAGCTCGGCGGGCCGCAGGTAGCCGCCGTTGAAGGCGTGGACGAGCATGACCGGCCGGTTCTCCACCAGCGCCGCCACGATCGCGTTGTCGTAGCTGTTCACCGCCACCGGGCCGCCGACCACCAAATTGGACATCGCCGTGCGCTCTTGGGTGTACATCGCGGAAACCTCACTCGTTCTGATTGCGGAGAACAATGCCTCGGACACTCGATGCGGCAGCCTGCCGTACGACGTCACCGGGAATCCTGACCAGACTTCTGCGAGAGAGTGCCCGAAAACATGTCAATGACCGGAACGGAAACCCACGCACGGCAACGTCCCTGCTCACGGTACCCATGAGCAGGGGAACAGAAAACTCATCGATCGAGTGAAGGCAGCGAAGAAAGGAAACTCCATCGGCGTTTCGGAAGCAGTTTCCTGAAATCGCTCACTCGATTGAGCGTGAGGTTCGGAATCGTCTTCCCGGGCGAGGGGGAACGCGGTAGTTTCGTCCACCGGAACGTGCGCATATCTCTGTTTACAATTCACCGAGCGCGGTGCGGCCGGAATTAGTCGAGGACGGGTGGATGCCTTCCAACGCGTACAGCCTGGTGCAGGCGAAGCGTCAGCCGCTGACGAAGAAGAACCTGCGGGAACTCAACATCGAGCAGACCTGGCAGTCCGTCCTGGACCACCCCAACCTGGTCTACGTCGACGCCTACGGCGCGAAGCACAAGCCCGTCGGGTTCTCCGTGAACAAGTCGAGCTTCGGCGACTTCCCCGGCACCGCCTTCCAGCTGGGCTGGCTCGCCTACATGAACCTCGGGGAGCCCTTGATCGAGGTACGGGGCGACATCGGCCAGCCTCCGCCCGACACCTTCTCCTCGCGCACCTACGTCAACCGCAGCCAGACGGAACCGATGACCTTCACCGACTCGGTCGACTTCACCGTGTCGAACGGGGTCACATGGTCGCTCAACGGGGACGCGAAGCTCACCTTCGGCGGCAGCGTCGGAGCGTCGCTGCAGCTTCAGTTGCAGAACCAGCTCCGTCTGGACCTCCAGTCGCAGCTCGCGGCGTCGTGCCAGAACGGGACGGCGAACAAGAACGCGAACACCGTGACCGACAAGAACAGCAAGGACAGCGTCGGCGTCGACAACGCCAACACCACCGAGACGTCCGTGAGCAGCTCCGCGACGAACTCCGCCTCGACCGGGATGACCAACTCGGTGGGGTTCACGACCACGGGCAGCGCCACCGGCAACGCGTCGCTCAACGCGCAGCTCGCCCTGGGCATCGCGGCCACCGTGGGCGGCTCCCTGAACACCAGCTGGGCCTCGAAGTCGCAGATCTCCGGCAAAGTGCCGGCCAACTCCCGTGTGCAGGTCCTCGTCTCGCAGCGGCGCAACCGCAAGCAGTACACGTACGAGATCCCGGTGACCTTCTCCGGCCTGATCGCGGTGCAGTACGCCGTACCGGTGGCGGTCCTGTCTCCCCCGCAGCCCGGGAGCTACCCCGGCCTCGAAAGGATGGTCGCCCGCGACATCGGCGACATCGACCTGACACCCGGCGGCTTCCGCATGAAGGGACTGGCCGAGGTCGTGTCCGCCCTGGAGGTCCACCACACGATGCTCGACGGCGAGAGCCTCGACGCCAGCCAGCAGACGCTGCACAAGCAGCCCTGACCGCGCGGCACCGCCGCCACGACGACCAGAGGTGACGATCATGGTGTTCGACAACGTCTTCAACTCCGCCGGCAAGGGCGCGGGGCTCTTCTCCGTGACCACCGCCGGCACGAAGCCCCGGCCGGGCGAGGGCGTCGACTTCGAGGACTGCGACGACGACACGTACGACGACACGAGTCCCAGCCTGTTCAACAACGCGATCCACGGCGCCTCCTCCCGCGCGAAGATCGTGCAGGAGACGTCACCCGAGGCACGGGCCGTCCTCGGCTTCCTCGGCTCCTTCATCCAGAGCACCCAGGCATCCGCCGGTGCACAGGCCCAGTACGCCCGGAACCCCGGCTCGGTGACCGAAGCCGCGTCCGCCGGCATGCAGGAGGCGAGTGCGACGGTGACGGAGAACGGCGACCTCCAGAAGGACGGGGACCTGGAGAGCAGGCCCAAGAAGAGCGACTACACCAAGCCCCCGAAGACCCCGGACGCCCCGAAGGCCCCGGACGCCCCCAAGGCGCCCAAGGCGTCCGCGGAGAAGCCGTCCGGTTCCCAGTAAGGCCCCGGGTCGAGCGAGGGGGAGGGGCGGACCGCCCCTCCCCCTCGCGCACTATGCGGGAAGCAGCTGCCACTGGTGGCTCCGGTGATCGTCCTCCGCCCCGTACTGCCTGACCGCCGTACGGGCGTTGGTGTCGACCCGCAGCAACAGGCCGCTGTTCCGGTTCACGATCTCGAACACCCGCGGGGTGTCGGTCACCGATCCCACCGGGACCAGCCTCCACTGCTGGTGGTGCGCGTCCTCCCCCTCGTAGGCGCGCTGCGCGACCACCGCCCCGGCCGTCTCCCGCGCGTCGGCGACCTCCAGGACCTTGCCGCTGCGCGCGTTCTCCATCCGGTACAGGACGTCGGCGCCGTCCTGGCCCACCTCGACCAGCCGCCACCGCTGGTGGTCCCGGGGCGAGGCGAGGGACAGGTGGATCTCCGCCCCGTCCTTGGTGGACTCGCGGAAGACCCCCATCCGCAGCCTGCTGCGGACGTTGGCCCAGGAGACCACCGTGCCCGACTCGGGCAGCCCGGCCGCTCTCGCCGCCGCGACCTTCCGGACCCGGTGGTTGACGTGGTCGGCGATGTGAAGGGCGCCGGCGCGGTCCACGGCGAGGCCCACCGGGTTGTTCAGCGAGGCCGAGGCCGCCGGGCCGTCGTCACCGCCGAATGCCGCCGTGCCCGTGCCGGCGACCGTGCTGATCGTCCCGTCCGCCGCGACCTTCCGGACCCGGTGGTTGCTGCTGTCGGCGATGTAGAGGGTGCCGGTGCCGTCCACCATCACTCCCAGGGGGGGGTCAGCCGGGCCGAGGCCGCCTGCTCGTCGTCACCGCCGAAGCCGGCGGTACCTGTGCCGGCGACCGTGCTGATCGTCCCGTCCGCCGCGACCTTCCGGACCCGGTGGTTGTCGCTGTCGGCGATGTAGAGGCCGCCCGTGCCGTCCACGGCCAGGGCCTGGGGGCGGTTCAGCTGGGCCGAAGTCGCGAGCCCGCCGTCTCCCTTGGTTCCCGCGACCCCGGTCCCCGCGACCGTAGTGATCTTCCCGTCGGCCGTGATCCTCCGAATCCGATGACCGTTGTACTCGGCCACGTAGAGGACACCGGCACCGTCCACCGCCAGCCCGAACGGGTTGTTCAACTGGGCGGAGGCGGCGAGGCCGCCGTCACCGCCGAAGCCCGCCCTGCCCGTGCCGGCGACCGTGCTGATCGTCCCGTCCGCCGCGACCTTCCGGACCCGGTGGTTGCTGCTGTCGGCGATGTACACGGTGCCCGCGCCGTCCACCGCCACGCCCCGCGGCCAGTTCAGCTGCGTCGAGGTCGCGGGGACGTTGTCACCCTTGTAGCCCGCGGTCCCGGTGCCCGCGATCGTGGTGATCGTCCCTTCGGCCGTGATCTTCCGGATCCGGTGGTTGCCGTGGTCGGAGAAGTAGAGGGTTCCGGTGCCGTCCACCGCGATTCCGTAGGGGTAGTTCAACCGGGCCGAAACGGCCGGCCCTTCGTCTCCTTCGAATCCGCCGACACCGGTCCCCGCGATCGTGCGGATCGGAGGAGCGGACCGCTCGACGTCTACGGGCTCCGCGTGGGTAGTGCTCATGGTCGTCCCTTCACCTGTGCACCGCTGTACAAGGTTCTGTTCTTTCCGAAAAGCCGACGGACGAGGCGGGAACGGACGGCTTCCGAGTCGCCGAGCCCCCGATTCACCGCATCACCGCGTCGCCGATCGAGGGCTCGGGAACCGGGTCAGAGGTTGTACCGGTCGATCCTCAGAACCCAGTTCTGGAAGCCCGCCGTCGCACCTGAAGAGGCCCTCACCTTCACGCGGGCGGTGACGTCCCGAGCGGGGAAGGCGGGCTGGAACTCGGCGATGCGGATCATGGTGTGGGAGGACCACTCCGGATTGCCCCGGGCCGTCACGAAGCGGTGGTTGGCGCTGACCGGCGCGGCCGGGTCGTCGCCGAAGAACACGGTGGCGTTGACGACCGCGTTCTTGTCGGGGTGGGAGGCGAGGGCCTCGGCGCTGAACGTCGCCACGAAGATCGCCCCGTACGAAGCGGCGCCCTGCCCGATCCGCAGGTCGATGGTGGCGCCGGGCAGATCGGTCCAGGTGCCGACAGCGGCCTCCCAGCGGGTCTCGTCCCAGACGAGGAGGGTGTCGTCCGCTGCCCGGTTGGTGGCCAGGGAGGTGGGGGCGGGGGTGCTCATGGGGGCGGGTTCCTCTGCGTCGACGACAAGAAGGGGTGTCTCGTGCGGAGGACTCCCCACCGGGCAGGGCCGCGATTCCTCACATCGGAATGCGAACTGCTTGAACGAAACCATTCGGACAGAGGACCGTCGGGAGGGCTTTCCAGTGATCCCCCCGAAGGCGTCAAAAAACGCCGTGATCCGTCTCATTCACCACTCCAGCGATCAAAGAACCGATTCGCCTTCTGATTTCCAGAGCGGTGCACAGTGCGTCCGTCCAACCCGCCGTCGCGCGGATCTGACTCGATCTCCGCCCCCCGAACGGCGACGGCGTCACCTTCGTCCACGAGGAGAATCGTTACCCCCGAGGAAGATGAACGCGGCCGAATTCGGTGAGCCGCGGACTGTCTGGAGCGTCAGCCGTTCAACCGGATCGCCAGCTCCGCAGTCAGCGATCCGCAGCACATCGGCGACTGCGGCGTGTGGAGGTACAGCGATCCGGGCGCCGAGGCGACCGAACGGGCATTCCCGCGCGACTGGTTCACCAGCCGGCTCAACGACGCGACCGAGGAGGTCGCGAAGCGGCTCGGCGCCCTGATCCCCCAGGAGCCGAGCTGGAACCATGGGAGCGCGCGAACCTGTCGCCGTACGGCTTCCGCGCTTTTCTCGGTACCGCACCTGACTGCGCGTGCTCCGACGATGGCGCCCAGCCCGGTTGCGATCAGCCCGATCACCGCGATCAGCGGAGAAACCACGAAGTCCTGGACTCCCCAAGGCACGGGGTGAGCCCGGACCGGCCCCCGGTGGAGGAGCCGGTCGGAAGAAACTCAGCGGGCTCAGGCGCGGCGGTCGTCGTCGGCGGGGTCGGCCGTCTCGGGCAGGTCGTCGCGGTCGCCCTCGGCCTGCGACGGTGTCGGGTACGGCGTCTCCGGGGCTTCGGCGGTGCGCCGGGTCTGGTCGGGGTCGTCCCGTTCGCCCTCGGCCTGGGACGGGGTGTGCTCTCTCATAGCGGTGACTCCTGCGGACGGGGGTGGTCACTCACCGCCCGGGTACCCAGCGGAGCCCCGGTCCGCACTCGTCCGCGCCGTCCGTACGACCGCCGCGCGCAGGGCCGCGCGAAGCTCCCGCGGCACCGCGGGACCGTCCGGCCGGGCACCCGCCGTGATGGCCTCCGCCACGGTCCGCAGCTTGGTGTTGGTGCGCTGCGAGGTCTCCCGCAGGATGTCCCAGGCCCGTTGCGCCGTGCAGGCGTGGGCGGCCATCAGGATGCCGCGCGCCTGGTCGATCACCGGGCGGGAGGCGAGGGCGTGCCGCAACTGCGCGACCTCCTGCTGAAGCTGCAGCAGCCGCTCCGCCCGTTCCGCCGCCACGGCGGAGGGGATGCGGAGCGGGGGAGGAGCGCTGGAGGCGGCGGGCGCCACGGCGGTGCCCGGGGCTGGGGTGGCCCCCGGAGGGAGCGTTGCGGACCCCGGAAGGCCGGTGGTGGTTCCCGGGGCGGCCGCGGCCGGTCCCTGCGGGCCCGAGACGGCCCGCAGCGGGTCGGCGGTGGGCCGCAGCGGGTCGGTGGCGGCCCTCAGCGGGTCGGCGGTGGGCCTCAGCGGATCGGTAGTGAGCCTCAGCGGGTCGGTGGCGTTCAGGCCGGCCAGTTCCAGGACCCGGCGCGGCTGCCCCGTCCAGCCCGTGGCGCTCACCCGGACGCGGTGCGTGCGGCCGTACTCGTGCAGGACGCCCAGGAACTCCAGCCCCGCCGAGTCCATGAACGTCACCGAGACCATGTCCAGCTGGACCGGCCCGGACCCCGGCGGCAGCCCGGCCAGCGTCGTGGTCAGCACGCCCGCGCACCCGAACACCAGCTCGCCGCGCGGGGTGAGCGCGATCCGGCCGTCCGGGTGCGTGCGGACCGCGATGGCCAGCACTTCGGCGCCGGTGGCGGGCGTCCCGATGCCGTTGGCCGGCGTTCCGGTGCCGGTGGTCGCCGTTCCCGGGCCGGTGGGCCCTGCGCCGGGCCCGGAAACCGGTGGGGCGTCGGGTGTGTGGGGTCGTCGGGCCACCGGTGGTGGTGCAGCTGAGGTCATGTCCCCGCCTTGTTTCCGTCCCCCAGGTTCTCGGTCGCCCGCGAGGACGGGAGCGGAGCCGCCGGCGCCTTCGCGCCGACGCGCGGGTCCACGGGGTCCCGGCGGTGCATTCCTGCGCCTGCCCGGTGACCGGCGGGCTACACCTGGGGTGCGTGGGCCCGGTACGGCGTACTGTTCCTGCCGGTGCCGGGGCCGTCGGTGACCGCGCCGTTCCGGCAGCCGGGGGCGCGGGGGTGGGAAACGTGTACGAGGACGTGTACGACGACGCGTGCCGCTACGGCAAGGCGCAGGCGCAGCCCTTCGTGCGCACCGCCCTGTTCTGCCGCGACGAGTCCGAGTACCTCGCGGGCACCGGGAGCGGATCGTCGGCGGGCCGGTCCGGGCGGGCCGGTCGGCCGCCGGGTACCCGGCCTGCGCGCAGGACGAGGCGCCGGTGAACGCCGCGTTCCGGGGCCGCGCGGTCACCCTCCTGTGCCCGTACGACAGCACCCGGCTGGACGAGCGCGCCCGCGCCGACGCCTACGCCACCCACCCCGTCGTCACCGGCCCCGTCGCGGCCGGACGGTGGGCGGCGGACACGTATGTCCTGTGCGAGGCGCGCGACGCCGGCCGCCTGGCCGATCCGCCGGCCGGACCGCCCGGACGGGAGTCCTCACGCCCCCAGCGGGTTCAGCACCAGCGGTTCGATCCGGCCCTCCAGCATCTCGCCGAGGCCCTGGACCGCGCACACGTCGGGGCGTTCGGCGATGTGTACCGGCATGCCGGTGGCCCGGCGCAGCATCTGATCGAGGCCCGGGAGCAGGGCCGAGCCGCCGACCATCATGATGCCGCGGTCGGCGAGGTCGGCCACCAGATCGGGCGGGCACTCCCGCAGCACCTTGTAGATGCCGTCGAGCACGGCGGTCAGCGGTGTCTGGATGGCGTCCCGCACCGCGGCGGTGTCCACGACGACGGAACGGGCGAGGCCGGTGGCCACGTCCCGCCCGTGGATCTCGGTGGCGGCCGGGCCGTGCGCGGTCAGCCCGTTGTCGTGCAGGGCGAGCTGGAGCGGCCGTACCGACTGGCTGGGCAGCATCAGCGAGTGCTCGTGGCGCAGGTGCTGCACGATCGCGTGGTCGACGGCCTCGCCGCCCACCGGCATCCGTACGGCGGCGACGATCGAGCCGAGGGAGAGCACGGCCACCTGGGTCGCCGCCGCCCCGCACACCATGATCATGGTTGCCTCGGGCCGCTCCACGGGCAGCCCGCAGCCGACGGCCGCGGCGATGAGCGTGTCGACCAGCTCCACCCGGCGGGCGCCCAGGCCGACCAGCGTCTCGATGGTGGCCCGCCGGGCGAGCGGGTCCGCCTCGTGCGGGGTGCAGGCGGCGGCGCGCAGCCGGGCCTTGCGGCGCAGCGCGCGGCGCATCCGGTCGCCGAGCAGGTGCCGCAGCATGCGCTGCGCCATCTCGATGTCGACGACCGTGCCGCCGGAGACCGGGCGCACCACCCGGATGTAGTCGGGGGTGCGGCCCGTCATCCGCTCCGCCAGCTCACCGACCGCGATCAGAGCGCCGGTACGGGTGTTGACGGCGGCCGCCGAGGGCTGGTCGACGACGAGACCCGCGCCCTTGACGTACACACGGGTCCGGGCCGCCCCCAGGTCGACGGCGAAATGACAGCGGCGCAACTGCTCCAGACTGGCGGTCATGGCTGATCCTCCCGAGAGCACGGACCGGGGCGGTCGCCGGGCGGCGGCCTCTTTGGCATCGTGCGCGGAACGGGGGAGCGGGCGCCTGTTCAAGGGGGCCGGGCGGGGTGCCGCTGGACGGGTACATTTTATGGCGATACGCCGAATAAGCGCCAGGTAAGCGCTGGACAAGCGTAAGGTGCCCCGTCTTGTCCCTGGCGGGAGCCCGCCACGGCGGCCGTCCGCCGGCGCACGTCAACTCCCTTGCCGGCCGCGGCCCAGCCGGACACCACCCCGCGCGGCAGGTGTGGTCCGGGCACACGGACGGCGCCGCCTCCCCGTCCCAGGGAACAACTGCTCGCCTGTCCGTATCGGCGGACGATCTCATGACACGACCCCCCGGACGACCCCCAGCTCGACCAGATCCTGCGGGCGCAGCCGCAGTTGCTCCGCCGTGGCCGGGGCCTGCTCCGGTGGGCGCTTGAGGATCGCCGCCGCGAGTTCCGGCGCGATCACCGAGAAGTAACTGTCGGGCGTGGCCCACGTGTTGCCGGGCGCGGCCAGCGCGAGCGCGCCGCCCGAGCCGCCCTCGCCGATCAGCAGTGAGGTGACGGGAGTCCGGGCGGCGGCCACCGCGCCGAACAGGTCCGCGATCGCCGCGCCCACGCCCTGCCGCTCCGCCTCGGCGTCGTTCGCCGCGCCCGGGGTGTCCACCAGTGTCAGCACCGGGATGCCGAGCCGGTCGGCGAGCCGGACCAGCCGGGCGGCGGTGCGGTATCCGGCGGGCCGGGTGGCGGTGCCGGTCTGGGCGGCGTACGCGACGGTGGTGCCGGTGCCCTCGTGCTCGCCGAACCCGCACAGCATCCCGTCGTCGGTGCCGCCGCAGCGGTCGCCCGTGAGGGCCGTCCGGCGGGTGAAGCAGGCGTCCAGGTACCGCCGGGCACGCGGCCGCCCGGCGGCACGGGCCCGCTGGACGGCGTCCCAGCCGGTGCCCGGGAGATTGTCGCCGTGGGGAAGGTCCGGCGCGGGCAGCGCCCCCGGCGGAGGCACGGCGAGCGAGGACGGCCGGGTCAGCAGCCGCAGCCACAGCCCGAGGGTCCCGCGCAGTTCCCCGGGCGGCACCACGGCGTCCGCCGAGCCCGCCGCCACCTGGGCCTCGGCCGTGTACGCGGCCGGGTCGGCGTCCGGCGGCCGCACCCGTGAACCGCCGAAGCCGACTTGGGCGCCGGGCAGTGCCAGCACCACGTCGGCGCCCGCGCCCAGGGTGGCCCAGCCGCCGCCCGTGGTCGGGTCGCGCAGGACCGCGACCTGGGGCAGCCCGGCGGCGCGCAGCAGCGCGGACTGGCGGGCCACCCGCTGGAGCTGGGTGAGGGCGAGCATGCCCTCCTGCATCCGGCTGCCGCCGGTCGCCACCAGCGGCACGAGGGGGAGGCGGTGCTCGCGCGCGTGGACGTACGCCGCCTCCAGCCGGTCCCCGGTGCGCTGTCCCAGCGAGCCGCCGAGGAAGCCGAACTCGAAGGCGATCAGCACCGCCCGCACCCCGCCGACGTGCCCGGTGCCGCACACCACCGACTCCTGCTCGCCGGTGCGTTCGGCGGCGCGGGCGCGCGAGGTGTCGTAGCCCGCCCAGCCGAGCGGGCCGTCGGGCGGGTACTCGCGTATGGGCGCGGGGAGTTCGGTGAAGTCGTCGGTGACCAGGGCGAGGACCTGCCGGGCGGTGAGCCGCCCCAGGTCAGCCACGCGTCCGCTCCCGATCCTCCGGAGCCCGATCCTCCGGGGCCCGGTCCATCAGGTCCCGGCCCGTCAGCTCCCCGCCCGTCAGGTCCCGGCCCGTCAGCTCCCGCTTCATGATCTTGCCCATGTCGTTGCGGGGCAGCACGTCCAGGAGGCGCAGGACGCGGGGCCGCTTGTGCGGGGCGAGCCGGGCGGCCACGTGCCCGGCCAGCTCGTCCAGGCCCGGCGCGCGGCGCGGATCGGCCGGCACGATCCAGGCGACGATCCGCTCCCCGAGGTCGGGGTCCGGTTCCCCGGTGACGGCGGCCTCCCGCACGCCCGGGTGTTCGAGCAGCGCGTTCTCGATCTCCCCGGCGCCGATCTTGTAGCCGCCGCTCTTGATCAGGTCGGTGGCCTTGCGGCCGACGATGCGGACATAACCGTCGCCGTCGCGCACTGCCATGTCGCCGGTGCGGAAGAAACCGTCGGCGGTGAACGCGGCGGCCGTGGCGTCGGGCCGGTTGAGGTACTCGGTGAACAGGTTCGGCCCGCGCACCTGGATCTCGCCGACCGTCTCCCCGTCGTACGCCGTGATGGCCGTGCCGTCCTCCTCCACCAGCCGCAGCTCCACCCCGGGCAGCGGCAGCCCGACCGTGCCCGCGCGGGCCTCGCCGTCCGCCCGCACGCTGGTGTTCATCAGCGTCTCGGTCATGCCGTACCGCTCGATCACCCGCCGTCCGGTGGCCGCCGCGATCCGCTCGTGGTCGTGCACCGGCAGCGCGGCCGAGCCGGACACCAGCAGCCGGGCGCCCGCGAGCGCCTCGGCCAGGCCGGGATCGCCGGGCAGCGCCTCCGCGATCCGGTGGTACATGGTGGGCACGCCGAACAGCATGGTCGCCCCGCCGGACAGCTCCCGGGCCACGCCCTCGGGGGTGAACCGCCCCAGGTGCCGCACCGACCCGCCGCGCCGCAGCGGCCCGAGGACGCCCAGCACCAGCCCGTGCACATGGAACAGCGGCAGCCCGTGCGTGAGGACGTCCTCGCCGGTCCACCGCCAGGCGTCGGCGAGCGCGTCCAGGGTGGCGGCGAGGGCCCGGCGCGGGAGCACGGCGCCCTTGGGCGGCCCGGTGGTCCCGGAGGTGTAGACGACGAGAGCGGGACGACAATCACCGTCACCGTCACCGTCGCTGTCACTTCCGCCGTCGCCGCCCGCGCCCTCCCCGGACCGGTCCTCATCGGATACGGATACGGGTACGGATACGGCTACGGGCCCGCGCTCCCGTACATCTACGTCTACTACATCTACGTCCACGTCCACGTCGATCCGCTCAAGCCCGGCCAGCGCGGGCGGCAGTTCGTCCCCGGGCGCGGCCAGCACCGCACAGGGCGCGCTGTCGGCGAGGATGTGCGCCAGCTCCTTCGCGCCGGACCGCGGATTGAGCGGCACCGCGGTGGCCCCGGACAGCAGCGTGCCGACCACGGCGACGGCGGTCTCCAGCTCCGGCGTCGCCCACACGGCGACCCGCCCCCTCCCCCCGGTCCGCGCGCCGACGGCCCCGGCCGCCGCCGCCAACTGCGCGTACGTCAGCGCACGGTCACCGAACCGCAGGGCGGCCCGGGGCCCCGGATCGTTCGTCAGGGCCGGAAAGAGGGAGGACACGCGGGGACTCCTTCACCGTGGGAAACCGTGGATGCGACGCACGGGCCCGTCCGACGGCCCGACACCCACGTTCCTACCCCACCCGCGGCACTCCCGGAGCGTTGCGCCGGTCACGTCGCGCCCCCGGCCCCGGCCCCGTTCGTGGCGTCGACCCCGTTCGCGGCGGCGGCCGCTACCCGTCCACCCGCGTCCGCTGGAGCAGCCCCCAGGTGAACTCCGCGACCACCTCGTGCCGTACGCCGTCCGTGTCCGGGGCCGTGAAGGCCAGGCCCCAGCGGGTGGGGGCGGTGCCCTCCAGGGGGCGGGCCGGGGGGAAGGCGCGGGCGGCCTCCTCGACCGTGCAGGACCAGGGGGTCAGGTCGTCCAGGGTGCGCAGCTCGGGTCCCGTGGCGCCCGGGGCGCGGACCAGCCACTCGTTCCAGACCCGGCCGTCCGGACCGGCCAGCACCTCGAAACGCAGCTCCGGCCAGAGCGGCAGCCGCCACTGCCGGGCCTCGCAGTCCAGGTCACCGATACGGCGGGCGGCCGTCGACTCGGGGGCCCCGAGGACCGACCGGTACCGGGCACCCGCCGACCGCGACCGCGGGGAGCGCGCCATCGCCTGCCACCGCTTGTTGGCCTCCCGCATCTCCGCGACCGACACCCCCAGCTCGTGCCGGGCCCGCTCCACCAGCTCCGGCCGGTGATCGGCCATGCGGCGCAGCAGCACGAGCTGGAAGTCGAGCGGGGTGAAGGGCGGCGGGGACGTCGGCATGCCTCCATCGTGACGCATCGCGTCGCGTCACATTCACGGGCTCGGCCACGGCAGGTCCTCGCCGTTCCCCCTCGTCCGCGGGTCGCGGCGGGTGGCGGGGAACGCGGGGGCGGGGGCCACCGCCTGGGCCAGCTCGACCAGGCCGCCGGTGCCGGACACCTCCGTGGCGTGCAGGCGGTAGCCGCTCGGGGCCGGCAGGGGCTCCTCGCGGGCGGCGGCGCGGCGCGCGGCGTCGGCGAGCATCGCCGCCTCCGCCGCTATCCGTGCCTCGTGCGCGGTACGGCCCCTGTCCCGGGCGGCGGCCAGGGCGCGTTCGCGGACCCGGTCGTCGAAGTACGGCGCCAGGCTCAGCAGCGCGTCGTGGATGGACACCTCGCGCCAGCGCAGCCGGGCCTGCGGCAGCTGCCACCAGGCGCTGGGCGGCTTCGGCGCGGTGGACACCAGCCGCACCCGCGACCACAGCGGCCCGAGCCTGCGGTAGTCGCGCAGGCAGCGCGCGTGCGCGAGGAGCGGCGGCAGCAGCCTCGGCAGCACATAGCCCACCGAGCACAGCAGGCCGCCGAGCGAGGCCAGCGGCGGGGCCACCACCGTGGACAGCACGTCCAGATCGTGCCCGCACCAACGCGCCGCCACCGCCGTGCACTTGGTCAGCTGGAAGCCCACCACGGCCAGCGCCGAACCGGCCATGATCAGCCGCAGCCCGGCCCGCAGCAGCCCGGTGACCTCCCGGCTCCACTTCACGCACAGCACACACATCGTCAGCGTCGCCGCGCTGTGCCCGACCAGATACAGCACGATCATCTCGCGCAGGCACGGCGTGTTCGCGTAGTACGTGTCGAAGTCGGCCAGCCGTTCGCTGCGCGCGTCGCCCAGCGCGAACAGCACGACGATCGCCGCGACCAGCGGCACGTACGCGGCGATGCTGCGCAGCACCAGCCGCCGGACCCGTTCGGGCGGGCCGCCCCGCCAGTGGATCAGCAGGATCAGCAGCGAGCAGCTGTACGCGCAGATCATGCAGTACGTCAGCGGGGCGCCGAAGTTGGGGACTCCGGTGAGGCGGTTGACGGCGGCCAGGGTCAGCGGCGCGGAGCAGACGAACACCAGCGCGCCCAGCACGACCGCCACGCACGTGGACACGGTCAGCGGGTCCCGTACGGCCCTGCGCGGCCGCCGGAACAACACCAGGGCCGACAGCCCGAACAGCCCGGCCGCCAGATAGACGACGAGGTTCACCCCGGGCACCCCCGCCCGGCCCCGCCTCCGACGCACAGCCCACCCGCCGCCCGCGCCCCCGTCACGCCCACCCCGGCGGTGTCGTCCCCGCGCCCCCGCCCCGGGAGCCGCCCAGCACATCGGCGACCCGCACCAGCACGGAGGTCCCGGGCACCCGGACCCCCGGCCGCCCACGGTCCCCGTCCGGGGGGACGGCGGCGGCAGGGAGGACGACGACCACCGGCCGCGCTGTCGGCCGGGCGGGCGCCGGAGCTGCGCCCTGTGCTGCTGCGTGGGTGGGTGCTGGGCCTGTGG
>NZ_JBEYVW010000001.1:100473-474913 GCF_040644175.1 Streptomyces sp. NPDC047017
CGGCCTGTGCTGCTGCGTGGGTGGGTGCTGGGCCTGTGGCCTGTGCTGCTGCGTGGGTGGGTGCTGGGCCTGTGGCCTGTGCTGCTGCGTGGGTGGGTGCTGGGCCTGTGGCCTGTGCTGCTGCGTGGGTGGGCGCCGGGCCTGTGGCCTGTGCTGCCGCGTGGGTGGGCGCCGGTCCTACGCCCTGCGGCGCCGACTCGGTGGATGCCGGACCGTTGGCCTGTGGTGCCGCGACGGCGGGCGTCGCGCCCGCACCCTGCGCTGCCGCGCGGGCGGCCACCGGACGCGCGCCCCGCGGCGCCGGCCGGGCGGGTGCCGAGCCGCTGTCCCGCGCCGCCGGCCCGGCGGCCTCCACCGCGTCGACGAGTGCGGACGCCCCGACGCCGGGCACCGGCCGGCCGTCCAGCCCGCCCACCGGCCCCCCGCCCCGGTCGTCCCCCGGCGCCTGTGGCCGCCCGATCCCCGGAAGCAGCACCGGCCACCCACCGGCCGTCGGCGCAGCGAGCGGCGGACCACCGCCCCTTGGCGCGCCGAGCGAGCCCCCACCGTCCACCGGCGTGGCGAATGACCACCCACCATCCACTGGATTCACTGGCGCGCCGAGTGACCCCCCACCGCCCCCCGGCGCGCCGAGCGGCCCCCCGCCCGCAGGACCGGCAAACGGCCGCGGATCGGCAAGCGGCCGCGGACCGGCAAGCGCCCGCCGGCCCGACGCACGCGCCGCAAGCACCCGCCGGCCCGGCCCGCGTGCCGTGAGCGCCCACCGGCCGGACGGGGGCACCGCCACAAGCTCCGCAGCTCCCGCAAGCCCCGCAAGCCCCGCAAGCCCGGCAGGCCCCGCAGGCCCCACAGCCCCCACGAACCCCGCAGGCCCCCGCACCGCCCCCCTGATCACCACCGCCCAGGCCACAGCCTCCGCCGCCGACTCGTCGTCCCCGGCGGCCAGTGCCCCCGCGTGGACCCGGTCGTACAGCGTGCCGTCCAGGGACGCGTCCAGGTAGCCCAGCGCGTTGTGGATGCTGGTCTGGCGCCAGATCAGGCGGGTGGTGGGGGAGGCCCAGCGCGGGCGGGGCAGGCGCAGGGCGTGGTGGGTGAGCACGGTGTCCAGTTCCCGTTCCAGCGGTGCGAGCCGGGTGTACGTCCGCCAGGAGCGGTGCCAGCGGGCCAGCCGGGGCCCGGCCAGCGGGACGAGGACGCCGACCGACGTCACCAGCGCGCCCAGCCCGGCGGCGGCCGGCGACACCCGGGTGCCCAGCACCGGCCAGTCCCGCCCGCACCAGCGCGCGGCCACCGCGACCGACTTGGCCACGCTGAAGCCCACGCTGCACAGCGACCCCAGCCCCAGCAGCACCAGCCCGGCCCGCAGCCACCCCCGCACCCGGCGGGCCCAGCGCAGCGCCGACACCGTGGTGACGCTCACCGCGACCAGATGCCCCAGCAGATACAGCACGATCATCTCGGCGATGTACGGCGTCGTCGCGTAGTAGGTGTCCAGATCCGTACGGCGTTCCACCGGCGCCCTGCCCAGCGCGAACAGCACGGCGACGGCGACGAGCACCACCGCGTACGCCACCACCCAGCACCGGACGACCTGCCGCACCCGCTCGCCGCCCCGCCATCGCACGATGAGCACCTGGGAGGCGGCGCTGTAGGCGGTGATCGCCGCGTACGTCAGCGGGGCGGCGAGATTCGGTACGCCGCTGAGCCGGTTGACCGCGCCGACCGTGGGCGCCGCCCCGAGGAAGAAGCACATGCCGGCCAGGCCCAGCACCGCGCAGATCGCGCGCAGTTGGGGATCGTGGCGGCGGTGGACGAGGTCGGGGGTCTTCACCGCCAGGCCCAGCCACAGCGCGGCGCAGCTCAGATAGTCGATCAGGACGGTCATCGTCCCGGCGTCCCGCGGTAGTTGAGCGCGGCCCCGATCCGTCCGGCGAGGCCGTCGTCGTCCGCGTCCCCGGCGGGTTCGGGACCGGCCTCCAGCCAGCCGCGCAGCCGCCCGCCCATGAGCATGCCGAACCGGTCGGCCTCCTGCTCGTCGGCGAGGCTGAAGTCGCTGCGCGCGGCGACCGGCCGGGGCGGCCCCGCGGGGCGGGCGGCGGCCGAGGCGCCGTCCGTGTCGCGCCGGTTCATGTGCCACACCTCGTGGCAGAAGATCACGAGCTGGTGCCAGACGGCGGCCCGCCGGTCGACGACCACCACGTCCTGTGTCTCGCCCTCCAGCCACAGTCCGCTCGCGGTGTGCGGGGGGAAGATCTCCCGGCGGACCACGACCCGGCGTCCGCGCCAGGCGCTGACCGAGTCGACGAGCGCGGCGAAGAGTGTCTCGGGGTCCGCGGGGACCGGCACCCGGATGGGGTCGACGAGAGCGTCGGCGAGGCGCCGCATCTCCCTTTTCCTGTGCACCTGTTTCCCTTCGTCCCCCCATGAGTCTGCCCGGACCGCCCTCCATCATCCTCGCGTCGCCGACACCGGCGAAAGGCCCTTTCGCGGCGCTCTGCGCACGGCCGTGACCTGTTCCGGAAGCGCCGCGCCCCCCTCGGTGCGCGGGCCGGCGCCGCTCAGCGGCCGGGCGAGGAAACCGGCGCCACCGGCACCCCGCCCGCCGCCCCGCCCAGCAGCGTCAGCCGCACCCGCCCCGGCCCCGCCGCACTCGTGTCCCCGGACAGCACCGCCAACGCCAGGGTGTTGGCGCCCCGGCTGCGCAGGATGCCGTCGGGCAGCGCGAACGTGTGCTGCGGGCCGACGTCGTTGACGTACTGGCCCATGTTCCAGCCGTTCAGGAAGATCTGCGCGCGGTACGCCCGCTCCGGGTCGTCCTCCAGGGTCAGCCCCACCGAGGCGTCGACGCCCTCGGGCACCGCGAGCCGGAAGGCGGTCCGGTACCAGATCACGCCCTGGCGCCACTCGGTGCGCGGGAAGGACACCGGCTCCCAGTCGCCGTCCGCGAACCCGGGCAGGTGCCAGCCCTCCCGTTCCCCGTACAGCCCGCCGTTGTTCAGCGGCCCGCGCACCGGATCGGGCACGCCCTGCCCCTGCACGCGCCAGCGCACCTCGGGCCCGGCGCCGCCCCCGCCGAAGGTGACCGAGGTCAGCCCGCGCGCCGCCTTGTACGCGTTGCCGTACGTGTCCTCGTAGGAGTCCCCCGCCGGGCCGCCGCCCTGCGCGTGGGCCATCGGCCGGACCAGCACCGACAGCACGTGCCGGCCCCCGGTACGCAGCCGCGACCGCACGGGGAGGACGGCCGTGGCAGTCCACGTCTCCTTCCCCTCCTTCCCCGCCGCGCCCTGGCCCGGCACCGGCATCCGGTGGGTGCCCAGCGGCTCCCCGTCCAGCCACGCCATCAGCAGCCCCTGCGTGCCGCCGCGGTGGGTGAGCGAGACCGACTCGATACCGGTGGCGTCCGTGAACGCGCCCCGGTACCAGACGTCCCCGTAGTGGAAGCCGTGGTCGTCGGCGAACAGCACCGGCTGCCCCTCCGGCACGGCGGTGGTGCTGTACGAGGACTTCTTCGCGGCGACCCGCCAGGTGGAGTCGTCGAAGTCCGGCTCGGACTCCGGGTTCTCGGTGCGCCGCCGCCAGCCGCCCAGCGCGGGCAGCTCCACCTTCGGCACGCCGGGCAGCGCCGCGGTGGAGCGCAGGCTGCCCGAGCCGGTACGGATCGTGCGCACCGGGCGCCCGTTCCAGGTCACCGCGGCCAGGGCGGCCGGCCCCCACACCTCCAGCCGGGCCGCCTCGACGGTGTCCCCGGTCAGCTCCGCCGTGGACCCGCTGAGCGCGGCACCGCGCAGCAGCCGCGGCCCGCACACCAGCAGCGCGCCCTGCGGCGTCTCCCGCGGCCACAGCCGCACCGAGGTCTTCTCGTCGGCGAACAGCATCAGCAGCGGCCGGTCGATCCCGTCGTCCTCGACCCGGACGCCGATCAGCCCGCCCGCGCCGACCGGGACCGTCACCCGCAGCAGGGCCCGGTTGTCGTCGTAGACGTACGCGGCCTGCGGGCTCAGCCGGGTGACCAGCGGTTCCTGCCGGGCCTCCAGACCCACGCGGACCATCTCGCCGTGCGCCCCGCAGAACACGGCGACGTCCTGGCGTCCGGCGGACAGGAACAGCATCGGCTGCGCGGTGGTGAACCGCAGCCTGCGCTGCCCCAGCCGCAGCCCGGTGACGGCCAGCCGGGCGTCCCCGGCGGGCACCGTCACCGGCAGCCGCTCACCGCCGGCGGGCAGCTTCGCGCTCACGTCCTTGCCGCCGTCGTTGCGCAGCACGTGCACATGGGCGCCGCTGGCCGGGTTCTTCAGGTGGTACGCGGTGAGTCCGGGCACCTTGACGTCCGCGGCCCGCTCCAGCGCGGCGAAGTCGGGGATGCTGCGCAGCATGTGCCCGATCTGGTGGGCGGCCGTCAGCTTCTCCGTGGGCTGCCGTCCCTCGTCGAGCGCGGCCCCGTAGTCGTACGACGTGTAGACGTCCGGCGCGGGCAGCCAGCCCCACGAGGTGCCGCCGAAGGCCAGGTAGGTGTTGTGCAGGGTGACCCCGCGGGCGAGGTCGGTCAGCCGGTCCCGTCGCTCGGCGGCCGCGCCCCGGACGCGCCGCACCTGCGCGTACCCGCGGCCCCCGCTCGGGGCCCCGCCCCACGGATCGGGCCGCCCGCCCACCGCGTCCGGCACGAACCCGGGCGCACCCGCGCCCGCGTTCTCGAAGCTCCCGTCCGCCTGGAACAGGGGTACGTCGATGCCGTCGGCGCGGACTTTGTCGCGCAGGTGGGACAGGTAGGCGTCGCGCCCGGCCGGCTCGTCGGGGCCGTACCCGTCCCCGAGCTGGTACAGCAGCACGGTGCCGCCGCCCCGCGTGAACAGATGCCGGGAGACGATGGCGTTGACGCGCCCCAGCCATTCGTCGACATGTGCCAGATAGGCCGGGTCGGCCTCCCGCGCGCTGCCCTCGGCGGCCGCCAGCCAGCCGGGCAGGCCGCCGCCGTCCACGTCGGCGCCGATGTGCGGGCCGGGGCGCAGCAGCACGTACAGCCCGGCGTCGGCGGCCGTACGCAGGAACAGGTCCAGGTCGCGTACGCCCGTGAAGTCGTACGTGCCCGGGGCGGGGGAGTGGTGGTTCCACGCCACGCGGACGCCGACCGCGTTGTAGCCGTGGGCGCGCGTCTTCTCCAGCACGTCCCGCCACAGCGAGGGGCTGGGCAGCCGGAACGGGTGCGTCTCGCCGGACCACAGCACCAGCCGTCTGCCGTCCACCAGCAGCGAGTACCGGTCGAAGCCGACGCTGTGCCGCCGTCCGTCGGCGCTCGGTTCGGGCGGCGGCGGCCCGGCGGGCGACTCCCGTGCCGCGTACGCCGACGACGCCCCCGTCCCGCCGCTGCCGCCCAGGGCCAGCCCGAGCGCGGCGGTGCCCGCCAGGGCGCTGAATGTACGTCTGCTGACCGCCAAAGCTGTGCCTCCCGGGCGGGGTCCTTACGGGCGCGGGTCCCGCCATTCTCCATGGTCCCGGGGGCCACAATGGACGCATGAGGATCTCGGCACGGGCGGACTACGCGGTACGGGCGGTGCTCGAACTGGCCGTACGGCAGGGCGAGGGCCCGGTGAAGGCGGAAGCCATCGCCCGGGAGCAGAGCATTTCGCACAAATTCCTGGAGGGGATCCTCGGGGACCTGCGCCGCGCGGGCGTGGTGAGCAGCCGCCGCGGCGGGGGCGGCGGCTACGCACTCGCCCGCGCGGCCGCCACGATCACCGTGGCGGACGTGATCCGGGCGGTGGACGGCCCGATCGTGTCCGTCCGCGGCGAACGGCCGACCGGCCTGACCTACACGGGCTCGGCGCGGCCGCTGCTGCCGCTGTGGATCGCCCTGCGGGCGAACGTCCGCCGCATCCTGGAGGGGGTGACGATCGCGGACATCGCGGCGGGGGTCCTGCCGGACGAGGTGAGGGGCTTGGCGGCGGAACCGGCGGCGTGGGAGAACCCGTGAGGGTTCACTGCGCGGCGTGGGCGAGGAAGCGGTGCCAGGCGGTGGGGGCCACGGTGAAGTGGGGGCCCTGCTTGTTCTTGGAGTCGCGGATGTGGATGGCGGCGGGGCAGGTGGCGACCTCGACGCAGTCGTCGCCCGAGGCGCTGCTGTGGCTCGACTTGAGCCAGGAGAGGGCGACCTCTACGCAGTCGCCCTGGCTGCCACTGCTGTAGCTGCTCTTGAACCAGGCCAGTTCCAGCGTGCTCATTGCGCACCTCGCATCCGCTCCAGCAGGCTCTTGGAGTCTTCGGGGGTGAGAGCCTGCGAGCGCAGTTTTGCATACCGCTGGTGGAGGACGCTGATCTCTTTCGGGTCGGAGATGAGGCGGCCATTGTTCTGCCCTTCGGAGTAGGCGAACCACTTGGTCTTGGGCGTCTCCAGCAGTTGCAGCGGCCCGTCCAGACCCGCGTGGACGGGCCGCCGTAGCGGCATGACCTGCACCTCGACGTTCCAGTGCTGGTCGATCACTTCCAGCAGGTGATCGAGCTGTTCCCGGACTACCTCGTCCCCGCCCGTGTGCCGCTCCAGCACCGCCTGTTCGACGATGAAGCTGAACGCACGCGGCGGCTTGCGCCGAGTCGACAGTAATGCGTGCCTGGCCATGCGGGCCTCGATCCGCTGCTCCAACTCCTGCTCGTCCGGGAGCGGCGGCACACTCACGTACACCGCTCGTGCGTACGCGGCGGTCTGCAACAAACCTGGCACGACGCGGCATTCGTAGGTGCAGAGCGTGACGGCCGTGGCCTCCATCCGCGCCCACTGGCGGAACCACGCCGCCAACCCCGGCTGCCGAGCCAAGCACGCCGCTGCTTTCCGCAGGGCACCCGTGTTGCCCAACACCTCCTCCGCGCGCTCCACGAACGCCGGATCCGGCATCCGCCTGCCCAGCTCGATCGACGCCACCGTGTGCTTGGAGTGCTTCACCAACACCGCGAACTGCTCACGGGACAGCCCCGCGTGCTCCCGGAGCGCTTGCAGTACCGCGCCGAACGTCCGCAAGCTGTCCAACGGTTCGGGCTCTTTCACCTTGACCACACCGGTCACCTCCCGCCGTCCATGCTCACGGAACGTCACGGGTACTGTCCAGCGGGTCACCGCGTACGCTCGCGCAGCGTACGCGGTCCAGGGCTGGTGAAGCGCCTGATCGGGCCCCCACATTGGGGCCATGACCGCACCATCGACTCCCCAGCCGCCGCTTACCGTACGTGTGTTCGCGCAGCGGCTCAGTTCCACCGCGCGCGGAGCGCGCCTGGCCCGCTTCCTGGTGCTGAACCAGTTGGACGCGTGGGGCGTCCCGCACGGTTCGGCCACGTCGGAGGCGGTCGCCGCGATCGTGGCCGAACTCGCCGCCAACGCCGTGACGCACGGACGCGTGCCGGGGCGGGACTTCGAGGTGCGGCTGTCGCTGGTCACGGGCAGCGTGCGGATCGAGGTGAGCGACACGAGGGGCGGGCCGCCGGTGCCGCCGGTGCCGGGGGATGTGGCGGCACCGGAGCCGCTGGCGGAGCACGGGCGAGGGCTGCTGATCGTCGGGGCGCTGGCCGACCGGTGGGAGGTGGTGGACAGGGTGCCGCAGCCGGGCAAGACGGTGAGGGCGGAGGTGGACCTGCCGCCGGGCCGCCGCAGGAGGTGACGGGTCAGCCGACCCGCAGACCGGCCCCGTTCGTCTCGCTGACCAGGCGGTCCACGGCGGCCGTGCCGGAGCTGTAGCCGGGGGCGAGGAGGACTTGGGCGAGGGCGGAGACGAGATGGCGTACGTCCGGTTCGGGGCGTACGGCGAGTCGCAGGAAGCGGCTGGAGGAACCGATCCGGTCGCCGCACTCGCGGACGAGGACGCCGTGCTCGGCGAACAGCCGGTCGCGGACGAGGGTGCCTTCGGCGCCCACGGGCAGCCGTACGAGGAGGAAGTTGCTGTGCGAGGGATAGACGGTGAGGCCGGGCAGGGTCCGCAGCCGGGCGGCCATGTCGCGGCGGTCGCGGCGCACCAGGGCGGTGCTCTGCCGGTAGGCGGCGGTGTGCTGGTGCACGAGGCGGATCAGGTGCTCGGCGAGGGAGTTGAGGTTGCGCTCGGGCAGGGCGGCGCGGACGCGGGCGGTGAGGGCGGGGTTGGCGACGAGGTGGCCGAGGCGGGCGCCGGGCAGGCCGAGACCGGTGCCGAGGCTGCGCAGGACGACGACGTTGGGGCGCAGTACCGCGTCCTGGACCACGCTGGGGTCGCCGTCGCCGGGGTCGGCGAACTCCAGGTGGGATTCGTCGATGACCAGCAGGTCGAGGTCGGCGAGGTCGTCCATGAACCGTACGAGAGCGTGCCGGGTGAGGGCATGGCCGTCGGGATCGTTGGGGGTGCAGACGACCGCGGCGGAGGCGTCGCGGGAGCGGATGAACTCGGTGTAGCGGGCGAGGTCGAGGGCGAAGCCGCAGGATTCTTGGAGCGGGAACATGTCGACGCGCCGGCCGGTGCGCAGCGGCCGGGCGGTCCAGCGGCCGGCGGCGGGCACGGGCACGGCGTAGGAGCCGGGGACGAGGAGGTGGTCGATCCAGGCGGCGAGTTCGGAGGAGCCGTTGCCCGCCGCCACGCACTGGGGCGGCAGGCCCAGCAGGTCGCACAGGGTGGCGACGGCGGCCTCGGCGCCGGCCGGACGGGCGGCGAGCAGGCCGGGCAGGCGGCAGGTCAACTCCGCGGCCAGGGCGGGCGTGAGGAAGTACGGGTTGCCGGGGCCGCGGAAGTCCAGCGGTTCCGGCGTACGGAACAGCGGGGTGACATCGCCGGCCAAGAGAACCTCCGCCCATCGGCGGCCCGCGCAGAGCAACACGGACCACCGGTACATACGGAGACACGAAGGGCGGCGTTCAGCATCATCTCCCACGGAACCTTCACAGCGGCCCCTAGGAAGGCGCCCCGCCCGGAACTTACTCTTCCCGCGTCATGAACTACTGCCCCCCGTGCCGACGGCACCTCAACGGCGCCCTCACCTGCCCCGGCTGCGGCACCCCGGCGGACTCGCTCCCGGCGTACCCGGAGACCCCCGGGCGGCCCGCGAGTGAGGGAAATGGCGACCCGGCCCCGGTCCCGGACCGCCGCAAGCCGCTTGGACACGGGCGCGGCACGTCCCCGGACTCGGACACGGCCGGGAGCCGCCGCGACCGCAAGGCGGCGACCCACCGCAGGCGCCGCCGCCGCGTCCTGCTGATCGGCGCGGGTTTCGTCCTGGCGGCGGCCGGACTGAGCCTGGCCGAACTGGGAGTGGACGCCCCCGGCCTGCCGGTCTTCTCCGGCGCGGGCCCGACGGCGGACGACACGGCACCCCGGACCGCCCACCCCCTGGACGACACAGCGGCCGCCGACACGACAACCGCACACCCGGCCTCCGCCACGAACCCCGCTTCACCCACCACCTCCGCACCCGGCGGCACCCCGAAGCCGGGCGAGAGCGTCCCGCCCGACGCCCCGAAGTCCTCGACGACCCCGACGGCCGCCCCGACCGGAGACACAGCAGACGCCGCCTCCCCGCCACCCCCAGGAGCCCCCACCCCCACAGCCACAGCCACCCAGCAACCCCCACCACCCCCCACGACCCCAACCCCCCACCCAAAGCCCACCCACACCTGCCAGCACTTCCTGTGGTGGTGCAGCTAGGAGAGCGCGGGCTGTGCTGACCGGCCATCAGGTACGGTCCGGTGCGGTGTCGCACTGCGCCGGGAGTTGAACGTCCTTACGAACACGTGTCATGCCCTCTTGACGTTGATCACACGCGGCGCGAGGCTCGTGCACACCCGTGCGACCGACTCGGTAGAGGGAGTGCCCAATGGCCCTGAAATTCTTGGGAATTTGGCCGAACACCCCCGACGACGGTTCGCCCACCATGCTGAGTGATTACGTCCGGTACGAGTACGACGGCACTTTCGCCAACATTGCCGCCGGTGAGGACGTGCGTTGGCTGCCTCGCGCCCTGGCTCGTGACTTGCTGCTGCCTGCGCTGGACGGTATGAGGCGGCGTGGGAGCGGGCTGTTCCCCCCGCGGAATACCGGCCCCGCCTGACGATCACGCGCCATGGCTGTTTCCTCGTACTCCAGTGCACAGCGGGCCCGGCAGGCTCTCGCGGATCGTCTCGCGGAACTCTGCCGGGATGCCGGCCTTACCGGTGCGGATATCGCGGAGCGCTGCGACTGGAGCAAGTCGAAATCCTCGCGGATCATGAACGCGCGTACGCCTCCGGACGCTGACGACATCCGGGCGTGGTGCAGGGCGTGCGGGGCCGAGGAACAAGCAGAGGATTTGATTGCCTCGCTGCGGACGGCCGAGGGAATGTGGATCGGTTGGCGGCGCATGGAAAGGGCCGGACTCAAGCAAGCGCAGGAGGCCCGCTTGCCGCTGTACCAGCGCACCCGCCGCTTCCGGTCCTATTCGTCCTGGCTCGTGCCCGGCATGATCCAGACGCGGCCCTATACGACGGCAGCGCTGCAAGCCATTCAACGTCGGCGCGGGCTGGTGAACGACGTGGCGGAAGCGGTGGCCGCGCGCATGGAACGTCAGCGGGTGCTGCACGAGGGTGACCGGCGCTTCGCGTTCCTCGTCGAAGAGTCGGTTTTGCGGGCCGGGATCGGTGGCGCTGAGGTGATGGCCGCACAACTCGGGCACCTCGTGTCCGTTGCCTCACTTCCCCACGTCAGTCTCGGAGTGGTGCCGATGCGGGCCGACCGGGAGCGTTGGCCCGCCGAGGGGTTCTGGATCTACGACACGGCACAGGTCAACGTCGAATTGATCTCCGGCTACCTCACGATCACGCAGCCCAGCGAGATAGCCATGTACGCGGAGACGTTCGCGGAACTGGCAGCGCTGGCGGTCTACGGAGCGAACGCCCGTGCGCTGATCGCAAAAGCCATGGAACGGCTCCCGTGATTGCCGTGCAACCTCGTGCAACGCGCTGGGTGCTGCGATGTCTCCGCTCCTAGCATGTGAAATTGCGTATCGGTTCGCTGAAACAGGAGGTACGGACATGCGTGCTTGGTGGCTCACGATGGCCGACGGCGGCAATCCCCAGGACGACAGCGACAGCGGCAACAAGCACGGCGGGGGAGGCTCGGACGAGGGCGGCAACACCAATGACGGCCAAGGCCCGGCGAACGGTAAGTGAGTCCGCGCTGATGAGCGAACGCACAGAGGAGGCGGGTCCCGAGGGGCTTGCCTCCGCGCTCATGGAAAAGGGCGCGCTGACAGGCGATTGGTTGCCCGCGTTCCACGCGGTGCCCCGGCATCTGTTCATCCCGGATGTGATCTGGCCCGGCCGTGCCGGAATGAACCGGCAGGACGAACGAGTGATTCGGGGCGAAGAACCCGACGTATGGCGGGCTGCGGTCTACCGTGATGCGCCCATCACGACGCAATGGGATGACGGCGCTTACACCGGGCCCGGCAGAGGCAAGGCCCCCTCAAGCTCCAACTCAATGCCCACCATGGTTTTCTCGATGCTGGACGCGCTCGGTGTCGAGGACGGGCAGCGAGTGCTTGAGATCGGCACCGGTACCGGCTGGAATGCCGCACTGCTGTGTCACCGGCTCGGTTCTGAGAACGTGTTCACCGTAGAGGTGGACGGGGACAGCGCGAGGGAAGCGCGTAAGCGTCTGACTGCCGCCGGATTCGATCCCGTCTCGATCATCGGGGACGGGGCCGAGGGATACGCGGAGGGCGCCCCGTACGACCGTGTAATGGCCACCTGCTCAATCGGCAGCGTGCCCCGGCAATGGGTCGCGCAGACAAAACCGGGCGGGCTCATCGTCGCGCCGTGGGGGCCGACGTATGGCGGGGAAGCTGTGGCCCGTCTCGCTGTGGCCGAGGACGGCACGGCTACGGGGTGGTTCCTCGGGTCGTCGGCCTTCATGCGGCTACGCGCTCAGCGCGTTCGGCGGAAGCACGTCCGTGAATACCTCGGCGGTAAGGAGTGGCCGGCGAACGGGCGACTCAGCATGACCAGCGTTTCCCCGGAAGCGGTGGGGGACTGGCCGGTCATGTTCGCGATCGGTGTGCGGGTTCCCGACGCTTTCCCGTGGGCCGAGACCTACGACGATGGTTCCTACACGCTGTGGCTGCGGGACACCGCCGTCACATCGTGGGCCACGGCCGACTATGTGCCCGGCCGCGACGCATTCGAGGTCTACCAATCCGGCCCCCGGAAACTCTGGGACGAGGTGGTGGCCGCCTACCTCTGGTGGGACGGACAGGGACGGCCGGGCTTCGAGCGGTTCGGGCTCACCGTGGACCGCGACGGCGAGCGGGTATGGCTGGACCGGCCGGACCATCCTGTCCCGGTCCTCGCGGATTCCTGACAGCCTCCCTGACAGCTCCGCCTGTGACGCTCCCCCCGGTGGCGCGCAGGCGAGGCGGCCTTGCGCGTTCAGCATCCCTTGTCAACGCCCCCTGCGCCAAGGCGTCGTTTCCGACGAGGCAACTCCGCGCGGCGCCGTGTGGCGAAGCTGTGCGCGTCCTCGGGACATGTGGTGCCCATGTGACGGAACGGGAGCTGTGTTGGCGATCTTGGGGCACGCGTCGGTCTGACGAGGCCGGGACGGCACGGGTCCGGCCATCATGTGAGGAGAGACGTATGACGTCGTGGCGCAAGCGAATGACCTACGGCCTCGCCGCCGTCGCCGCCATGGTCGCGATTCCGCTGTCAGCCGGTACCGCCTCCGCCGCCAGCTGGCACGACGTCGCCGGCGGTCCCGAGATGTACCCGAACATGGCCGCGTGCCAGGCGGACATACCCGAGGCGAAGAAGCACTACAAGGACGCCACCTGCGTCGAGAACAAGGGAGTCATCAGCCTCTGGGCGCTGTACTGATGCCGTAGGTGTCGGGCGTCAGGTGTCAGGCGTCAGTCGGTCGGTAGCCGTCTGAGTGGCGCGGCCCCGCAGCCCCCCTCGCCGGGGGAACGCGGGGCCGCTTCCGTGTCCCCCCGGCGAGGGGGGCTGCGGGGCGTCCCGGGTGTCTCCCCGGCGGGCCGTCAGGCCGCCCGTCCCAGCATCCGCCGCAGCAAGTCCCGCAGATCCGACCGCTCCTCGTCCGACAGGCCCGCCAGCGGTTCCCGCGCGAAGCGCAGGCCCTCGCGCAGTTCGCGTGCCACCCGGCGGCCCTCCTCCGTCGCCGCCGCCAGCTTCACCCGCCGGTCGGCGGGGTCGAGCCGTCGTTCCACCAGGCCGCGCGTCTCCAGCCGGTCCACGATCCCCGTCACGTTCGACGGCTCGCACTTCAGCTTCTGCGCCAGCTTCCGCATCGGCAGCGGCTCCAGGGACAGCAGGCTCAGCAGCCGCGCCTGCGCGCCGGTCAGCGCGTGCTCGCCCGCCGCCTCCTCGTAGTCCGTGTAGAACCGCGCCACGACGTCACCGATCAGCTCGACGACCTCCATGGTGAGTGCGTCGGGGCGGCGGGGGTTCGGTGGTGTGGCCATGGCGACCAGGGTACTCCGTTACTTGACAGGGTGAAATATTCAGGCGCATGGTTGTTTAAGGTAGTGAAGTATCCGCGACGAGAGGCGCCACCATGTCCGACACCCCCGCACTCCCCGCCGTCAGCCGTGAATGGCACCTGCTCAGCCGCCCGGTCGGCTGGCCGAAGCCCGAGGACTTCGCCCTGGTGGAGGCCGAGCTGCCGCAGCCGCGCGAGGGCCAGGTCCTCGTACGGAACGAGTACCTCTCCGTGGACCCGTACATGCGCGGCAGGATGAGCGCCGCGAAGTCGTACGCGGCGCCCTACGAGCTGGACCGGCCCATGCAGGGCGGCGCGGTCGGCGAGGTCGTCGTCTCCCGCGCCGAGGGTGTCGAGCCCGGTGACCACGTCCTGCACTTCGGCGGCTGGCGGGAGTACGCGGCCGTGGACGCGGAGCAGACCGTCCGGGTCGACCCGCAGGCCGCGCCCCTGTCCACCTACCTCGGTGTGCTCGGCATGACCGGCCTGACCGCCTACGCCGGGCTGCTGCGCACCGCCTCCTTCAAGGAGGGCGACATCGTCTTCGTCTCGGGCGCGGCCGGCGCGGTCGGCAGCCAGGTCGGGCAGCTCGCCCGGCTCAAGGGCGCCGCCCGGGTGATCGGCTCCGCCGGGTCCGACGAGAAGGTGAAGCTGCTCGTCGACGAGTACGGCTTCGACGCCGCCTTCAACTACAAGAACGGCCCGGTGAGCGAGCAGCTGCGCGCCGCCGCCCCGGACGGCATCGACGTGTACTTCGACAACGTCGGCGGCGACCACCTGGAGGCCGCCATCGGCTCGCTCGACCGGGACGGGCGGATCGCGATCTGCGGTGCCATCTCCGTCTACAACAACACCGAGCCCGCCCCCGGCCCGAAGAACCTCGCCCGGCTGATCCAGACCCGCGGCCGGATCGAGGGCTTCCTCGTCGGCGACCACTACGACCTCCAGCCGCAGTTCGTGCGGGAGGTCGGCCCCTGGGTGCGCTCGGGCGAGCTGAAGTACCGCGAGACGGTCGTCGAGGGCATCGACAACACCCTGGAGGCGTTCCTCGGCGTGCTGCGCGGCGACAACACCGGGAAGATGATCGTCAAGCTCTGACCGGCCGGCTCTGACCTGCCGGCCCTGACCGTCGCGGCTCTGACCAGTCACCGGACGCGCCTTCCCCAAAGATTCCGGCATGCGGTAACTTCATTCCGAAATCGTTGCGACCGTGGGCGCGAGTCGCGGCGGACCCGAGGAGGAACGCACCGTATGGCCATCCAGCAGTCCGACGTCAAGTACACCGCCGTCGCCACCGCCGAGGGCGGCCGCGACGGCCGCGTCGCCACCGACGACGGCAAGATCGACGTCGTGGTCAGCCCGCCCAAGGAGATGGGCGGCACCGGCACCGGCACCAACCCCGAGCAGCTGTTCGCGGCCGGCTACAGCGCCTGCTTCCAGGGCGCCCTGGGAGTCGTCGCCCGCCAGGAGGGCGCCGACATCTCCGGCTCGACCGTCACCGCGAAGGTCGGCATCGGCAAGAACGAGGACGGGTTCGGGATCATCGTCGAGATCTCGGCCGACATCCCGAACGTCGACGCGGCCACCGCGAAGAGCCTGGTGGAGAAGGCCCATCAGGTCTGCCCGTACTCGAAGGCCACCCGCGGCAACATCACCGTGACGCTCGCCTGAGCGCCCGGACCACCGTGACGCTCGCCTGAGCGCCCGGCCGGCGAGCGGCGGGCCGCACCCTCCGACAGGGGTGCGGCCCGCTGCGCCGTCCGGCGACCGGACCGCCGCTCACCGGACCGCCGGGGACCCGGACACCCACTCGATACAGTGGTCCGTATGGGTGATCTAGGGGCGGGGTTCGGCTATCTCCTGAAGGGCCAGCGGTGGATGGCCCGCCACCGGCGGTCGTACGGCTTCGGCCTGCTCCCCGGACTGATCACCCTCGTCCTGTACGCCGCCGCGCTCACCGCGCTGGCCCTGTGGGGCGAGGACGCCGTCGCCTGGGCCACCCCGTTCGCCGACGGCTGGCCGAGTCCTTGGCTCGGCCTCTTCCGCGGCCTGCTGACCGCCGTACTGTTCGCCCTCGGCCTGCTGCTGGCCGTCGTCACCTTCACCGCGGTCACCTTGCTGGTCGGCCAGCCCTTCTACGAGAGCCTCTCCGAACAGGTCGACCGGGACGTCTCCCCGGACGGCACCGCCCCCGAGTCCGGCCTGCCGCTCGCGCGCGAACTGTGGATATCGGCCCGCGACAGCGTCCGCGTCCTGGTCCGGGCCGCGCTGTGGGGCCTCCTCCTCTTCGCCCTCGGCTTCCTGCCCGTCGTCGGCCAGACCGCGGTCCCGGTGATCGGCTTCTTCGTCACCGGCTTCTTCCTCACCGAGGAACTCGCCGCGGTCGCCCTCCAGCGCCGGGGCGTGGAACTGCGCGCCCGGCTGCGCCTGCTGCGCTCCCGCAAGGCCCTGGTCTGGGGCTTCGGCACCCCGCTCGGCCTCGCCTTCCTGCTGCCCTTCGTCGCCGTTTTCCTCATGCCGGGCGCGGTCGCCGGCGCCACCCTGCTCGCCCGGGACCTGCTGGGCGAGGAGACCGGCGAGCCGGCGAGCGAGGAATCCGGCGAGGGCACGGGCGAGGAAGCCAGCGAGGGCACGGGCGGGGCGACCGGCGAGGGCACGGGCGGGGCGGGGAACCGACGGGACGGTCAGCCGGACCCGGCCGCCCCCGAGGCCACCGCTCCCGGCCCCGCCGCCCCCAGCCCCGCCGCCCCCGGCTCCACCGCCCCCGAGGCCGCCACCCCCACCGACCCCGCCACCTCCCGCAGCACCTCGACGAACGCCTGAGCAGCCGGCGGCAGCGACCGCCCCCGTACGGCCGCCGCGTACACCGTCCGGGCCGGGGCGTCCTCCTCCCGCACCCGCAGCAGCCGGACATCGGGCCGTACGGAGGCGGCGGCGAGCGCCGGGACCAGGGCCACGCCCAGCCCGGCCGCCACATACCCCTGCTTGGCCGTCCACTCGGCGACGACATGCGCCACCCGCGGCCGGAACCCCTCGCGCAGGGCCGCGTCGAGCAGGGTGCCCTCGGGGCGCGCACCGCCCGAGATCCAGTCGGCGTCCGCGAACTGCCGCAGCCGCACCGCGGCGGTGCGGTCCGCCAGGGGATGGCCGGCCGGGACGGCCACGTACAGGCATTCGTCGAGCAGATGGTGGAGCGCGTACCGGGCCAGCGGGGCCGGCCGGGTGGTCGAGACGACCGCCAGGTCCAGGTGTCCCTCGTCCAGCCGGTCCAGCAGCCCGGCGGTCAGGCCCTCCTCGCGCTCCACCCGTACGCCCGGATGGCGGGCCCGGAAGGCGGCCAGCGCCCAGGGCACCAGCGCCGCGTCGGCCGAGGCGAACGCGCCGAACCGCAGCCGCCCGCCCGCCATCTCGCGCAGCGCCGCCAGGTCGCGCACCGCGCCGTGCAGCGCGTCGGCCACCGCCCGCGCGTGCGGCACCAGCGCCCGCCCCTCCTCGGTGAGCCGCACCCCGCGCGGCAGCCGGTCGAACAGCGGGGCCCCGCCGAGCGCCGCCTCCAGCGCGGAGATCTGCCGGGACACCGCCGACTGCGTCCAGCCCAGCAGCCGCGCCGCCACCGTGAACGACCCGTGCCGGGCCACCTCCAGGAACACCCGCAGCCAGAGCGTGGACAGATCGGGGACGGCGTCGTCGGCCGTGGCATGCGGGTTCGGCATGGCACCCATGTTAGAGATTCGCTGGTCGCATCGGGTGAGCGGGCCTAGCGTCTTCGGCATGCAGCACACCGACAAGATCGCCTTCCTGGGGCTCGGCCGGATGGGCGCGCCCATGGCCCGCCGGCTCCTCGCGGCCGGGCACCCGCTGACCGTCTGGAACCGTACGGCGGCGAAGGCCGGGGCGCTGGCCGCCGAGGGCGCCGTGGCCGCCGCCCGCCCGGCCGACGCCGTACGGGACGCCGATGTGGTGATCACCATGCTCACCGGCCCCGACGCGCTCACCGAGGTCGCCGACGCCGTCCTGCCCGCGCTGCGGGCCGGGGCGCACTGGGTGGAGATGTCCACCGTGGGCCCGGCCGCCGTGCACGCGCTCGCCGCCCGCCTCGACGGCCGGGCGACCCTGGTGGACGCCCCCGTCATGGGCAGCACCGACCGGGCCGCCACCGGCCGCCTCGGCATCCTCGCGGGCGGCGAGACGGAGGGCGTCGCCCACGTCCTGGCCCACCTCGGCACCGTCACCCGCACCGGCCCCACCGGCTCCGGCGCCGCGCTCAAGCTCGTCGCCAACACCGCCGCGCTCGGCGGCGTCGCCCTGGTCGCCGAGGCGCTGCGGCTGGCCGACGCGCTCGGCCTCGACGAGGACACCGCGCGCACCGCGCTGGCCGCCGGGCCGCTCACCGGAGCGGTTGCCCGCGCCTTCGCCGGGGACGCGCACTTCGCCACCGCCCTGGCGGTGAAGGACCTGCGGCTCGCCACCGGGGCCGTCCGCCTCCCCGCCGTCCGGGCCGCCCTGGCGCAGTACGCGCGCGCCGCCGAGGACCCCGCACTCGCCGCCGCCGACCTCTCCCGGGCAGCCGCCCGCATCCGTACCCACGCGTGAGGAGCAACCCCGTGCAGATCACCCTCGACAACCCCGCAGGAGCCCCGCAGCCGTTCAGCCCGCTCTACTCCCAGGTCGCCCGCGTCGCCCACGCCGACGGCAGTGCCCTGCTGTTCGTCTCCGGTCAGATCGCCGCGGGCGCCACGCTGGCCGAGCAGAGCCGCGGGGTCTTCGAGACCATCGCCGCGCTGCTGGCGGCGCACGGCGCGACCCTGGCCGACGTCATCAGCATCCGCACCTACCTGACCGACATCGCGGAGCTGCCCGAGTACGCCGCCGTCCGGCAGCGGTTCCTCACCGGCACCCCGCCCACCAGCATGACCTTCGAGGTGCCCCGGCTGTTCCGGCCCGAGGCGCGGATCGAGATCGAGGTGGTGGCCGCGGTGCCCGCCGGTTTGTGAAAAATTCGTACGGGGTTGCGAACAGGCCCCTGGATCACCGGGATCGCGCGCACCGCGGCGATTAGGGTCTGATCCGGGGCGATCCTCCCCGCGTACGGCCCCGGCCCGGGACCTGACCCCTGGACCGGGGTTCGTGGCGTCCCGGCCCGGCACGCGCCCCGGCACGGCACACGGCACGTCCTGCCGGCCGCCGCCCGGCTACCGCGCCGAGAAGCCGTACACCGTCCGCGAGCGGTACGTCTCGCCGGGGCGGAGCGTGGTGCCGGGGAAGTCCGGGCGGTTGGGGGAGTCCGGGAAGTGCTGGGTCTCCAGGGCGATCCCGTCGCCCGGGGCGAACGGCGCGCCGAGGTGGTCGGCGGTGTAGAGCTGGAGCCCCGGCTCGGTCGTCGCCACCGTCAGCACCCGGCCGGAGACCGGGTCCCGCAGCTCGGCGACCTCCTCGGCGGCCGGGGTGGCGCCCTTGTCCAGGACGAAGTTGTGGTCGAAGCCGGAGCCCAGCGCGCGCGGGCGGCGCAGGTCGAAGCGGGTGCCGGTGACGTCCGCCGGGTCGCCCGCGGGGATCAGCCCCGCGTCCACCGGCGTGTACCGCGAGGCCGCCAGCCGCAGTTCGTGCCCGCCGGCCGGCCCGGAACCCGTCCCGCCGAGGTTCCAGTACGTGTGGTTGGTCAGGTTGACCACGGTCGGCGCGTCGGTGACCGCCTCGTAGCCGACGCACAGCGCGCCCGCCTCGTCCAGCGCGTACGTCACGCCGACCGTAAGGCGCCCGGGGAAGCCCTCCTCGCCGTCCGGGCTGACCCGGGTCAGCCGCACCCCGTACGGCCCCTGCGGCGTCACCTCCCACACCCGCTTGTCGAAGCCGCGCGCGCCGCCGTGCAGCGAGTTGGGGCCGTCGTTGCGGGCCAGCTCGTACGTCCGCCCGTCCAGCGCGAAGCGGGCCCCGCCGATCCGGTTGGCGTACCGGCCGACCAGCGCGCCGAGATACGGCTCCGGATGGGTGAGGTAGCCGTCCAGGTCCGCGAAGCCCAGCACCACGTCCGCGGCCCGCCCGTCCCGGTCCGGGACCTGTAGCGACTGCACGATCCCGCCGTACGACAGGACGCGCACCCGCACCCCGGCCCGCTCCAGCGTCCAGCGGTGCACCGGCGTGCCGTCGGAAAGTGTGCCGAAAAGTTCGTTCATGTGGGAAACCCTAGAGCCTCCCTGAGTCACGGGTTCTTCGCGGTCACCGTGCGGTAGGCGATCTCGGCCAGCCGGGCCTGCCCGTTGCGGCTCGGGTGGAACCAGTCCCAGTGGCTCAGCTGAGCCGTGCCGAACCGGTAGTCGAAGACCGCGTTGTGGTCGAAGCGGCAGCGGCGGTCCTTGGCGCACACCTCCGCCAGCACCTTGTTGTACTCCACCACCCGGGCCTGCACCGCGTCCCGGCGCCCGGTGGCCGCCGCGTCCAGCGTGTCCGCGTCGCCCAGCATCGACGGGCAGATCCCGAGCTTCCAGACCTGCTTGCCCAGCGCGTTCGTCCGCCCCTCGGACCACAGCCGCTTCAGGTCCGGCACGCTGGAGACGTACACCTCCGTCTTCGGCAGCGCCCGGCGCAGGGTGTCCATCGCCGACTGGAACTCGCTGCGGAAGGACGCCACCGACGTCATCTGCGAAGGGGAGTTGCGGCAGGCGTCGTTGGCGCCCACCATCACCGCGACCAGCTCCGGCCTGTGCAGCGCCGCCTGCGTCATCTGGCCGCGCAGATCGGCCATCCGGGAACCCGTCACCGCGTGGTTCCAACTGTGCTGGGCCGCCCCCGCCGCCCCCAGCAGCCGCACCGCCAGGCTGTCCACCGCCGCGTCGCTGCCGGTCGCCCAGGACACCTCCGGGCAGTCCGAGAGCACCATGCACGCGTCGAAACCGCGGGTGATGGAATCACCGACCGCGGCGACCGAGTCCGGCCGCGTGTCCCAGGCCGGGCCCGGCGACGCCGAGGCCCGCGCGGCCCCCGCCCCCGCGTCCCGCTGCCCCGACCCCTTCCCGACGGTGTCACACCCCGCGACGGTCAGCACCGCCGCCGCCACGGCGGCGAGCGCGGCCCGCACCCGCTGACTCGGCTTGCGCATACAGGTGATCCCCTCGGTCGACGTGCACTGCTCCCCTCCATGACAACGCGCGGGGGTTCCCGCCCCCACCCGGGTGGACCGCCTGCACCCGTACAAGCGTCCCCACGGGTGAATGGCGGGTGTTTCCCGGCCCCAGGACCGACGGTACGTCACACTCCCCGGCCGCTCGCACGGTAGCCTCGCCCTCAACGTGGCCGCCGCGCCACTGCCGCCCGCCCCCTGCCCAGCTCTGCCCGGAGGTCCCGGTGACGACACGTGGAGTCCTGTACGTGCACTCCGCGCCGCGCGCGCTGTGCCCGCACGTCGAGTGGGCCGTCGCCGGGGTGCTCGGCACCCGCGTCAGCCTGGACTGGATCCGCCAGCCCGCCGCGCCCGGCACCTGGCGCTCGGAGTTCTCCTGGCAGGGCCAGGCCGGCACCGCCTCCCGACTCGCCTCCGCGCTGCGCGGCTGGAGCCTGCTGCGCTTCGAGGTCACCGCCGAGCCCTGCGCCACCGCCGAGGGCGAGCGCTACAGCTGCACCCCCGACCTCGGCATCTTCCACGCCGTCACCGGCATCCACGGCGACATCCTCATCCCCGAGGACCGGCTGCGCGCCGCGCTCATCCGCTCCCAGCGCGGCGAGACCGACCTGGAGGCCGAGACCGCCAAGCTCCTCGGCAAGCCCTGGGACGACGAACTCGAACCCTTCCGCTACGCCGGTGAGGGCGCCCCGGTCCGCTGGCTCCACCAGGTGGTCTAGAAACTCGCCGCACAGGAGCGCCCCGGAAGGGGCGCGGGGCTGTGCCGATATGCGGCTCCGCCGCGTGGGCGCGACCGACCCCCACCGGCGGACAGCCGGTGACAACCGAAACAGAACGGTGTCGGCCCGGACCCCACCAGGGGTCCGGGCCGACACCGTTCACACAAACTCACTCAGACGGAACGGAACGCCAGCACGACATTGTGCCCACCGAACCCGAACGAGTCGTTCAGCGCGGCGATCCTGCCCTCGACGGGCAGCTTCCGCGCCTCCCCGCGGACCACGTCCGCGTTCGCCTCCGCCTCGGGGTCGATGGTGTCGAGGTTGATGGTCGGCGGCGCCACCCGGTGGTACAGCGCCAGCACCGTCGCCACCGACTCCACGCCGCCCGCGCCACCGAGCAGGTGACCGGTCATCGACTTGGTCGCGGACACCGCCATGTGGTCGGCGTCGTCACCGAACACCTTCCGCAGCGCCTTCAGCTCGGCGATGTCACCGGCCGGCGTCGAGGTGGCGTGCGCGTTGACGTGCACGATCTCGGCCGGGTCCAGGTCGGTGCGCTCCAGCAGGTTCTGCAGGGCGTGGGAGATGCCCCGGCCCTCCGGCTCCGGCTGCACGATGTCGTGGCTGTCGGCGGAGATGCCCTGGCCGACCGCCTCCGCGTAGACGCGGGCACCGCGCGCGGCGGCGTGCTCGGCGGACTCCAGCACGAGGACACCGGCGCCCTCGCCGAGGACGAAGCCGTCCCGGGCGACGTCGTAGGGGCGCGAGGCGCTCTCGGGGTTCTCGTTGTTCTTGGACATCGCCATCATGTTGCCGAACGCGGCGATCGGCAGCGGGTGGATCGCCGCCTCCGTGCCGCCGGCGACGACCACGTCGGCGCGGCCGGTGCGGATCATCTCGATGGCGTAACCGATGGCCTCGGCGCCCGACGCGCAGGCGGAGACCGGGGTGTGCACGCCCGCGCGGGCGCCCACGAGCAGACCCACGTTGGCGGAGGGGCCGTTCGGCATCAGCATGGGCACGGTGTGCGGGGAGACGCGGCGTACGCCCTTCTCCTTGAGCACGTCGTACTGGTCGAGCAGGGTGGTCACGCCGCCGATGCCGGAGGCGATGACCGTGCCGAGCCGGTCGGGGTCGACGGCGCCGTCGCTGCCGTCCTCACCGGCCTTGCCGGAGAAACCGGCGTCGGTCCACGCCTCCTGGGCGGCGATCAGCGCGAACTGCGCCGACCGGTCCAGGCGGCGGGCCTGCGGCCGCGGAATGGTCTCGGTCGGCTCCACGGCGATCGGGGCCGCGATCCGGACGGCCTGCTCGGCCGCCCAGTCCTGGGTGAGGGGCTTGACGCCGGACGTGCCGGCGACCAGGCCCTCCCAGGTGGAGGCTGCGTCGCCACCCAGCGGTGTGGTTGCGCCGATACCGGTGACGACCACGGTGCGATTGGTCGGGCTCACGGGAATTCTTTCTCCAACGGAAACGAGGATCGGAAACGGCGCCACCGCCGGGTGGCGGGGCAGTCAGCCCACAGCAGTGATCGGTAGATCAGCTCTGGTGCTTGAGGATGTAGTCGGTCGCGTCGCCGACGGTCTTGAGGTTCTTGACGTCCTCGTCGGGGATCTTCACGTCGAAGCGCTCCTCGGCGGCGACGACGACCTCGACCATGGACAGCGAGTCGACGTCCAGGTCATCGGTGAAGGACTTGTCCAGCTGGACGTCCTCGACGGGGATACCGGCGATCTCGTTCACGATCTCGGCGAGACCGTCGACGATCTCCTTCTGAGTGGCGGCCATGTCGGCGCTCCTTCGTTGGTGTTCCAGAGGATGTGGCGCCCGCCGCGGCAGCGGCAGGGTGTGGCGGTGCCGTCCCGGACGCGTGATCCGGCACGGAGTGCCTAGGGGAGGGTAACGACCGTCGCGGCGTAGACGAGACCCGCCCCGAAGCCGATGACGAGCGCGGTGTCGCCGCTCTTCGCCTCGCCGGTCGCCAGGAGCCGCTCCATCGCGAGCGGGATCGAGGCGGCCGAGGTGTTGCCGGTGGTGCGGATGTCACGGGCGACCGTGACGTGCTCCGGCAGTTTCAGGGTCTTCACCATCGAGTCGATGATCCGCACATTGGCCTGGTGCGGGATGAAGACGTCCAGGTCGTCCGGGCTGATCCCGGCCGCGTCCAGCGCCTGCTGGGCGACCTTCGCCATCTCGAACACGGCCCAGCGGAACACCGCCTGGCCCTCCTGCGTGATCGCGGGGAACTTGACGTTGCCCTCGCGGTCCAGGGGAAGCTCGGACACGTCGCCGGCGGGGGTCCCCCCGCCGGAGCGAAGCCGGAGGTGGGGGAGGAAGCGGTCCCATGGGACGGTCTGCTTGATCGTCTCGGACTTGTCGCCCTCCGAGCCCCACACCGTCGGGCCGATCGCCGGCTCCTTGGAGGGGCCGACCACGACCGCGCCGGCGCCGTCACCGAACAGGAAGGCCGTCGCCCGGTCCTCCAGGTCGGTCAGGTCGCTCAGCCGCTCCACGCCGATCACGAGCACGTACTCGGCGGAACCTTCCACCACCATGCCCTTGGCGAGGGTCAGGCCGTAGCCGAAGCCCGCGCAGCCCGCCGAGATGTCGAAGGCGGCCGCCTTGGCGGTGCCGAGCTTGTCCGCGATCTCGGTGGCCACGGCCGGGGTCTGGCTGAAGTGCGAGACGGTCGAGACGACCACCGCGCCGACCTGCGCGGCCTCGATCCCGGCGTCCGCGATCGCCTTGCCTGCCGCCTCGATCGACATGGCCGCCACGGTCTCCTCGGGGCCCGCCCAGTGCCGGGTCTCGATGCCGGAGCGCGACCGGATCCACTCGTCGGAGGAGTCGATCGTCTCGAGGATCACCTCGTTGGGCACCACCCGGGTGGGCCGGTAGCCGCCCACACCGAGGATGCGCGCGTACGGGGCGCCCTTGCTGGGCTTGATCTTCGCCATCGGCATGTTTCGGTCGGCTCCTTCGGGCGTCAGGCGGACGCGTGCTCGGCGAGGAGCGCGCGGGCCTTGTCGAGGTCGTCGGGTGTCTTCAGCGCCAGCGTCTGCACACCGGGCAGCGCCCGCTTGGCCAGACCGGTGAGCGTGCCGCCGGGGCACACCTCGATCAGCGCGCCGGCGCCCAGCTCCTTGAAGGTCTCCATGCACAGGTCCCAGCGGACCGGGTTGGCGACCTGCCCGACCAGCCGCTCGACGATCTCGCCGCCGGAGGCCACGGTGCGGCCGTCCTTGTTGGAGACGTAGGTGACCTTCGGGTCGGCGGGCTCGATCGCCCTGGCGGCCTCGGCCAGCTTCTCGACCGCGGGGGCCATGTGGTGCGTGTGGAAGGCGCCCGCCACCTTCAGCGGCACGACCTTGCGTACGCCCTCGGGCTTGTCCTCGCTCAGCGCGGCGAGCTGCTCCAGGGTGCCGGCGGCCACGATCTGGCCCGCGCCGTTGACGTTGGCGGCGGTCAGGCCCAGCTTCTCCAGGTGCGCCGTGGAGACCTCCGGGTCGCCGCCGAGCAGCGCCGACATGCCCGTCTCGGTGACGGCGGCGGCCTCGGCCATCGCCAGGCCGCGCCCGCGGACCAGGGCCAGCGCGGCGGTGTCGCCGAGGACGCCCGCGAAGGCGGCGGCGGTGATCTCACCGACGCTGTGGCCCGCGACGGCACCGGGTGCCACCTCACCGAGGGCCGCGGCCGACAGCAGACCGGCGGCGACCAGCAGCGGCTGCGCGACCGCGGTGTCACGGATCGCGTCCGCGTCGGCCTGCGTCCCGTAGTGGACGAGGTCCAGACCGATGGCGTCCGACCAGGCGGCCACACGGTCGGCGGCACCGGGGAGTTCGAGCCAGGGGGTCAGGAAGCCGGGCGTCTGGGCGCCCTGGCCGGGAGCGACGAGTACGAGCACTCTCACACTCTCTCTTGGAGGCGGCCACGACCGCCCGTGAGGACAGGGACGAAGAACACGGAGGGGTTTTGTGGACCCCCGACAAAAGACTAGGCCGGAGCGTCCCCATCAGCCAGACGCCCCAGGATCAGCGCGATCCGCAGTGTGAAGGCGGATCGTACATCGGACGGCGACCAGCCGGTGACGTCAGTCACACGTCGGAGCCGGTAGCGCACGGTGTTCGGGTGAACGAACAGCATCCGGGCCGCGCCCTCCAGACTGCTCGCCTGCTCCAGATAGACGCTCAAGGTCTCCAGGAGCGCGGAACCGGCCTCCTCCAGCGGTCTGTAGATCTCCTCTACCAGCTGCTCGCGCGCACTCGGATCACCGGCGATGGCGCGCTCCGGCAGCAGATCGTCAGCCAGTACCGGGCGCGGGGCGTCCTGCCAGGCGAAACACGCTTTCAGCCCGGCCGCGGCGGCCTGCGCGGACCGGGTCGCGGCCAGCAGATCGGGCACCACGGGACCGGCCACCACCGGCCCCGCCGCGTACGGGCCGATCAGCGACTTGGCGACGGCGAGCGGATTGTCGCTGCCGCCCGCGATCACCACCAGGCGGTCGCCGAGGACCCCGGTGAGCACCTGGAGCTTGGCGTGCCGGGCGGCCCGCCGGATGGCCTCCACGGTCAGCTCGGAGTCCCCGTCGGGCGCGGTCCCGAGGACCACGCAGACGTGCTCGGGGGAGTTCCAGCCGAGGGCGGCGGCCCGGGAGACGGCGCCCTCGTCGGCCTCGCCGCTCAGCACGGCGTTGACCACCAGCGATTCCAGGCGCGCGTCCCAGGCACCGCGTGCCTCGGCGGCCTGCGCGTACACCTGCGCGGTGGCGAAGGCGATCTCCCGGGCGTACACCAGCAGCGCCTCGCGCAGCACGGACTCGTCGCCGGGGGCCGCCACCTCGTCGATGGCGGACTCCATCACCTCGATCGTGGTGCGCACCATCTCCACGGTCTGGCGCAGCGTGATCGCCCGCGTCAGCTCGCGCGGCGCCGTCCCGAACACATCGGTGGAGATCGCCTGCGGCGCGTCCGGGTGCCGGAACCACTCCGTGAAGGCGGCGATGCCCGCCTGGGCGACCAGCCCGATCCAGGACCGGTTCTCCGGGGGCATGGCCCGGTACCACGGCAGCGTCTCGTCCATCCGTGCGATCGCCTGCGCGGCGAGCGACCCGGAGGACTTCTCCAGCCTTTTCAGGGTCGCGGAGTGCGAATGGACGGGGCGGGCGGCGGCTTCGGCGGGGTGGGATTCGGGTTCGGGCACGGGACAAGACTGCCTTATCCGGACGTGAGTACGTGCCGCCGGGTCGGCCCGGAGGCCCCGGGGCCGGGCCTCGGGGCCTCCGGACCGGGGCTCCGGCCTTCCTGGGCGGCGGCTACCGTGGGCGGTGTGATGGACGTACGGCGGGCGGCGGACCGGTACCGGGGCGGGGACGAGGAGGCCGGGATCGACACCCGGCACGCCTTCTCCTTCGGGCCCCACTACGACCCGGACAACCTCCGCTTCGGCGCGCTGATCGCCTGCAACGAGGAGCGCCTGGCGCCCGGCGCGGGCTTCGGCGAACATCCGCACAGCCACACCGAGATCGTCACCTGGGTGGTCGAGGGCGAGCTGACCCACCGCGACTCCGCCGGGCACGAACGCGTGGTCCGCGCCGGCGACCTCCAGCACCTGAGCGCCGCCGCCGGCGTCCGCCACGTGGAACGCAACGACGGCCGGGGCCCGTTGACCTTCGTGCAGCTGTGGCTGGACCCGCGGGAGCCCGGCGGCACCCCCGCCTACCGAGTCGCCCCCGCCCTCGCGGACGGCACCCCGTACGCCGTCCCCGCGGCCGGCGCCGTACTGCGCGTCCACCGCCTGACGGCGGGAGAACGCACGGAGCTGCCCACCGCCGCGTACGTCTACGTCCATGTCGTCCGCGGCGAAGTCCGCCTGGACGGCGAGCTGTTGGCGGCGGGCGACGCGGCGCGGATCACGCAGCCGACTGCCGCTCCCGTGGCGGTGGCGGCGGCCGGCGCCGAACTGCTGGTGTGGGAGATGACCGCGGGCTGAGGACGGGCCTCGGTGCGGAATGCCCGTCGGCTGAGGACGGGCCGCGGTGCGGAATGCCCGCCGGCTGAGGACCGGCCGCCGTGCGGAATGCCCGCCGCCCGGCCGTGGTTGGACAGGCGGAATCAGATCCCGCCGCATCCCCGGAGCGCCCCATGACCCGATCGTTCCTGTTCCTGCTCGGCAGCGCCCGGACGGGCGGCAACACCGAGCTGCTCGCCCGGGCGGCGGCGGACCAGCTCCCGGCCGACGTGGAACAGCGCTGGCTCGACCTCACCGCGCTGCACCTGCCCGACTTCCGCGACGAGCGCCACGACCCGGACGCCGGGCCGGCCGGGAACAGCGACGAGGCGCTGCTGTGGGAGGCGACGACCGCCGCCACCGACATAGTGATCGCCTCCCCGCTGTACTGGTACTCCGTCTCCGCCGCCACCAAGCGCTACCTCGACTACTGGAGCAAGTGGCTGCACACCCCCGACCCCGGCTTCCGGGCGAAGATGGGCGGCCGCACCCTGTGGGGCGTCACCGCCATGGCCCACCGCGAGGAGGAGGTGGCCCAGCCGCTGATCCTCACCCTCCACCACAGCGCCGCCTACATGGGCATGCGCTTCGGCGGCGTCCTGCTCGGCAACGGCACGAGCCCCGGCCAGGTCCTCACCGACGACCGCGCCCTGCTGCGCGCCAAGACCTTCTTCGCCCAGGACCCGCCCCCGGCCCGCTTCGCCCACCAGTCCTGAGCACCGCCGCCCGGGCGCGTCAGGCGCCGCTCGTGTCCACGATGTCGGAGGCGGCCGGAGCACGCACGTCCAGCGGCGCGCCGAAGCCGCTGAAGGACGTCGTGGTCCGGCGCCCGCCGCCCTCGTAGGCGACCTTGAGCAGGTACGGCTTCCCCTGGGCGGCGATGGAGACGGTGTACGTGCCGTCCTTGTCCTTCGGGTCGGTCACGGTGACCGGCGTCGCCCGGACCCCGCCGACCGTGACCGGTTCCTTCGTGCCGCTCGCGGTGCCGAACTCCGCGAACGGCCAGGTGCAGGCGGCGAGGCCGTCGCCGGGCACCGCGTCGGCGGCGCGGGTCCTGACCCAGTGCCCGCGCCCGTACGAGCCGCCCGGGGTGTGGCCCGACTTCTTCAGACAGGCGCTGTCGGGCCGGACGTAGTCCACCGCGCCGATCCGGATCTGGTCGAGGACCCCGCCGCCCTTGAAACTGGTCCGGTTCGCGCACCGGTCCTTGAGGTCGGTGCGCAGCCGGACCGCGGAGGTGCCGTCGGAGTCGATCGTCACCGACGTCAGTGTCCTCATCGTGGCGTTCGCGTCCCGCAGCAACTGCCGCGCGGACGGCCCCTCGGCACCCGAACCGCCCGAACCGCCGGAGCAGCCGGTCATCAGCACGCCGGCCGCGACGGACGCCAGGGCCGTCCGCAGGGCAGTCGACATCGCACGCATACGTGTCCCCTCCCCGAAACATGAGCAGGTCAGGGCACCAACCGGCGCGCCGGCTCAGGCGGTGCGCAGCTCCGTCAGTACGGCGTCCGTGAACGGGGGCCACGCCTCGGTCGCCCAGGGGCCGAAGGCGCGGTCGGTCAGGGCCACGCAGGCCGCGCCCGCGTCCGGGTCGGTCCACAGGAACGTACCGGACTGCCCGAAGTGGCCGAAGGCGCGCGGGGAGGAGGCGGCGCCCGTCCAGTGCGGGGACTTGCCGTCGCGGATCTCGAAACCGAGTCCCCAGTCGTTGGGGTTCTGGTGGCCGTAGCCCGGCAGGACGCCCTTGGTGCCGGGGTACTGGACCGTCATCGCCGCGGCGACCGTGCGCGGGTCCAGCAGGCGCGGCGCCTGCAACTCGGCGGCGAAGCGGAGCAGGTCGTCGACGGTGGACACGCCGTCCTTGGCGGGGGAGCCGTGCAGGGTCGTCGCCGTCATGCCCAGCGGCTGGAGGACCGCCTGGCGCAGGTACTCCGCGAAGGGGATGTCCGTCGCCTTGGCGACATGGTCGCCGAGCTGCTCGAAACCGGCGTTGGAGTACAGCCGCCGCTCACCGGGCGGGGCCGTGACCCGGTGCTCGTCGAAGGCCAGGCCGGAGGTGTGGGCGAGGAGATGGCGGACCGTGGCCCCGGGCGGGCCGGCCGGCTCGTCCAGCTCGATCGCGCCCTCCTCGTAGGCGACGAGCACCGCGTAGGCCGCCAGCGGCTTGGTCACCGAGGCCAGCGGGAAGGGGTGCGCGGTGGGGCCGTGGGTTCCGGCGACCGTGCCGTCCGCGCGGACGACACCCGCCGCGGCGGTGGGGACCGGCCAGTTCTCGATCGACGCCAGGCTCTTCAACGACATGGGCCGAGCCTACGACGAGCGGCGCCGCCCCCGGGGGCGGGGTGCCGGCGGGGACGGCCGGCCGCTCACAGGCGCAGTTCCAGGAGCGGGTCGGGCTTGGGCAGGAAGCCGAGGTCGGCGTAGAGCGGCGCGGCCTCGGCGGACGCGGTGAGCTGGACGCGGTGCGCACCGCGCTCGCGGAACCAGGCGAGCAGCGTCTCCATGCACGCCCGCGCGTACCCGCGCCGCCGGGTCCCGGGGTCGGTGGCCACGCTGAACACGAACCCGACCGTCCCGCTGGGATCGCCGGCCTTGCCGATCCGGTAGTCCACCGTTCCGGCCACCAGCGCCGCCAGCGTCCCGGGCCGCTCCGGATGGTCCACGACGAACGCCGCGAAATCACCGTCGGACTCGCCCAGCCTGGCCCGCAGCCGGGGCAGGGATCCGGCGTGCCAGTCGGTGGACGGATCGCCCGCGGCCATCGAGTCGATCATCACCTGGCGCAGCCGCAGCACTTCCCCGGCATCGGCCGGCTCCGCACGTCGTACAAGACTCATGTCCCGCACGCTAGCCACCCCGCCGCCCCCGCGTCCCCTGCTTTTCCGCCGCCGGACCGCCGGACCGCCGGACCGCCGGACCGCCGGACCGCCGGACCCCCCGGACCGCCGGACCCCCCGGACCGCCGGGCCACCGGCACCCGCTTGCCTGGAGTGCACTCCAAGGCCCTAGCGTGGGGTCATGACGGTGACGCAGACCACGGCCGTGGCCATCGAGGAGAGCGCACAGGCCCCCGCCGGCACCCGCGACTGTTCCGCCGAGCCCCCGCCGCCGCGCCCCGAAGGCCGGGACGGCTACACGATCAGCGAGGTCGTCGCCTTCACCGGGCTGACCGCCCACACCCTGCGCTGGTACGAGCGGATCGGCCTGATGCCGCACGTCGACCGCTCGCACACCGGCCAGCGCCGCTACACCAACCGCGACCTGGACTGGCTCGACCTCGTCGGCAAGCTCCGGCTGACCGGCATGCCGGTGGCCGACATGGTCCGGTACGCGGAGCTGGTACGGGCCGGGGAGGAGACGTACGGGGAGCGGTACGCCCTGCTGGAGGCGACCCGCCGGGACGTCAGGAGCCGGATCGCCGAACTCCAGGAGACGCTCGCGGTCCTCGACCGCAAGATCGACTTCTATGCGCAGACCGGCTGCCGGCTGCCCGCGGCGCCCGACACGGCCGGCTGAGGACGCCGGCGGGCACCGCAGCCGGCCGCTACAGCTCCGCGAGCAGTTCCGCCTTCTTCACCGAGAACTCCTCGTCGGTCACCAGCCCCGCCCGGTGCAGCTCCCCGAGGTGGCGGATGCGCTCGGCGATGTCGGCGGGGTCGCGGCGGGCCGCCGGGACCGGGACCGCCGGGGCGGGCGCGGCCACCCGCACCGCGGCCAGCACCGCCGCCGCGAACGGCAGCGACTCGTGCACCGGCCCGTAGCCCAGCCCGAACACCACCGCGGCCGGGTCCTGGTCGGGCTGCGGCGGCTGCGCGGAACCCGCGTCGCGCGGCAGCAGCCGCAGATGCCCCTCGAACACCTCCGGCGAACGCCACTGGACGCCGCCCAGCTCGTCGACCGCGAAACTCTGGTCACCGGCCTTCCACTTGGTGGACGACGCCCCGGTCCACGACCACCGGAACCTGACGGCCTCCCCGTCGAAGGACGCCTTGCCGTCGTACGCCTTGAAGTGCAGGGGGGCCTTCGGCGCGGCCACCAGATGGCGGTCGGCCGGGCCGGTCCCGCTGAGCTGGGCGCGCAGCCGGTCGGCGTACTGCTCGGCGTGGGCCTCCCGCTCGGCGGGCAGTACCAGCCGGTAGGGGTCGCAACCCTCCTTGAGCTGCCCGTCGGCCGCGTCCATCAGCGGGTCGGCGCCGGGGCGCGGCTCGGCGCGCAGCACCACGGTGCCGCGCCGGCCCGGCGCCAGCGTCACGGACGCCAGCGCGGCCAGCGGAACGCGGCGCTCGCCGAGCGCCTGGAAGAGCTTCGGTGTCCGTATCCCCCGTTCGTACCGGATGAGCACGGAATCGGACGCGAACTCCCAGGCAGCGTGAAATCCGGTCAGTACGTCACCCATGCGGCTCATCGTAGGGGGCACTTGCCGCATAGTCCCTCCCCGAGCGGACCGCACTTCCTGCTGTCTCTACGCGCGTCCGGCCGTCGTCGCGGCGGACAAACCCGCCCGGCACCCGTCATTGCCATGGGCGCACTCCACCGAGCCGTACGCCCCGACACCGATCGCGGCGAAGTTCTCCAGGCTGTCGGTGTCCGGTTCGAAGTAGCCGGCGTGGCCCTTGGCGTCCTTCGCGGACAGCACCCGCGCGCCGAACCGGGAGGAGACCGGGTCGGCCCCGTGGCCGAGGCCGCCCAGCTCCAGGTAGGGCACGTCCCGCACCCAGTCGGTGGCGTCCCGCATCGCCCACACATGGGCGGAGGTGCGCAGATGGGCGGCGTCGGGCACGCGCATGCCGGGGCTCGCGGCGACCGCCACGTCCGACACCCGGCCCGGCAGCCCGTGCGCGGCGAGGCCGCACAGCACGGAGCCGTAGCTGTGGCAGAACAGCGCGACGGGCGCGGCACCGGGCAGCCCGCGCAGCATCCGGTTCAGCCGGACGGAGCCCTCCTGGGCGCGCATCGCGGTGGCCGCGTCCACGCCGAGGCCGCTGGGCGCGGTGTAGTCGGCCCAGGCGATCACGGCCGTACCGGCCGAGGGGTCCGCCGTGCGCTCGGCCGCGTACAGCGACTGGGCCATGCCGTACGGCGCCGAGTAGGGGCGGTAGGTCTTGCGGAAGGTGAACAGGTCGGTGTCGACGCCGGGCACGACGACCGAGACTCGCCGCGCCTTCGGCAGGTCGCCGAAGACCTCGGCGATCCGGCCGGAGCCCTCCGGGTCGAAGGCGAGGATCTGGCGGTTGCCGGCCAGCAGCGAGGCGAAGCGCTGCATCCGGCGGCCGGCGTCCTGCCGCCCGGCCGGGGAGAGCTTGGTGTCGTGCACGCGCCTCAGCTCGACCGTGCGGGCCTGGGCGAGCGCGAGGCGGTTGGCCTGGTAGCGCAGCGGGACGGGGGCGCCGTTCATGTTGCCGACCGCGAGCGGGTAGCGCCGGGCGAGCGCCGCGCGGTCCTGCGCGCCGAGCGAGGCGAAGAACCGGGTGAGCACTGCCGGGGCCGCGTCCGGGTCCGGCAGCGGGTGCCCGTGCAGGCGGCCGTGCTGCCACGCGGAGACGGAGGACTGCAGGGCGGTGGCCGCGCGGTGGCCGCGCACGGCGGTCCAGCCGGTGGTCGCCAGCATCACGAAGACGACGGCCAGCGCGAGCAGCGCGCGCCAGACGTTGAGCGGAGGGGAGGTGTCGAAGGAAGTCACTGGGAGGACACACTAGGAGAACGAGCGGGTCTCGCGTTAACCGAGTGACACGGATCACGTTTCGGCCGGAGTGACGCGTATCTCGGCCCGCACACATGTTCAAGATCGGTGATCTGTGCGGCAGTTCGTGATCCGCCGCTCACGTCCCGGCGCCGGGCCGCCCCGTGTCCCGCCAGTTCCCGGTCAGCGCCGGGCCCAGTTGGTCGAGGTGGGCGGCGGTGAGCGCCCGGATCGCCGTCAGGCTGAGATCGTCGCCGGTGCTCCACTGGCGGCCCGTCACCCGCATCACCCCGCCGAAGGCGGCCACCGTCAGGCGCGGGCGCGGATCGGTGTCCGCGTCCAGGCCCTCGCGCGCGGCCAGCAGCCGGGCGATCTGCTCCTCGCTCTCCACCGAGCGCCGCAGATGGGCGGCGAGCAGCACGGGGGTGGACTCGATCACCTGGAACATGCGCAGGTACAGCTCGACCGGCACGATGCTGCGCACCGCCTCGCTGATCGTCTCCCAGCCCTCCAGGACCGCCCGGCGCAGCGCCTCCAGCGGCGCCTCCTGCGGCGGGCGGGCGCGCAGTGCCTCGACGAAGTGCGCCTCCACCATCTCCTGCACGGCGAAGGCGGCCTCCTCCTTGCCGGGGAAGTAGCGGAAGAAGGTGCGCTGGGAGACGCCGACGGCCTCCGCGATGCCGTCGACGGTCGTGCGCTCGTAGCCCCGGGTGGTGAACTGCTCCAGGGCGGCCCGCAGCAGGGCGTCCCGGGTGCGCTGCTTCTTGCGCTCACGCAGCCCCGGCCGTGGCGCCGCCTCGGCGGTCCCCGCCGTCTCCATGTACGTCTCCGGACTTTCCAGCGAACTGTTTCCCCAGTTCAGCCTATAGGAGGACGACATGTCAGTGACCGACTTGTGAATTGGTTTGTCGTTTGTCAGCGACTGACATTAGCCTCGAATGTATGACTAGTCAGACCACCGTCGACACGACAGGGCCGGGGGACAAGGCGTCGGCCCTGTCGGACCCCGCGCCGGCCCGGGGTATGCGCGGACACCCGTGGCTCACCCTGATCACCGTAGCCGTAGGGGTCATGATGGTGGCCCTGGACGGCACCATCGTGGCCATCGCCAACCCGGCGATCCAGAAGGACCTGGGCGCGAGCTTCGCCGACGTCCAGTGGATCACCAACGGCTACTTCCTCGCCCTCGCGGTCTCCCTGATCACCGCGGGCAAGCTCGGCGACCGCTTCGGCCACCGGCAGACCTTCCTCATCGGCGTGACCGGCTTCGCCGCCGCCTCCGGCGCCATCGGCCTGTCGAACAGCATCGCCATGGTGGTGACGTTCCGCGTCCTGCAGGGCCTGTTCGGCGCGCTGCTGATGCCGGCCGCGCTCGGCCTGCTGCGGGCCACCTTCCCGGCCGAGAAGCTCAACATGGCCATCGGCATCTGGGGCATGGTCATCGGCGCCTCCACCGCGGGCGGCCCGATCCTCGGCGGTGTGCTCGTCGAGCACGTCAACTGGCAGTCGGTGTTCTTCATCAACGTGCCGGTCGGCGCCCTCGCCCTGGTCCTGGGCCTGCTGATCCTGCTCGACCACCGCGCCGAGAACGCCCCGCGCTCCTTCGACGCCCTCGGCATCGTCCTGCTCTCCGGCGCGATGTTCTGCCTGGTGTGGGCGCTCATCAAGGCGCCGTCCTGGGGCTGGGGCGACGGCACGACGTGGACGTTCATCGCCGCCTCCGTGCTGGCCTTCGCCGCCTTCGCCTTCTGGGAGACGCGGGTGAAGGAACCGCTGATCCCGCTCGGCCTGTTCCGCTCCGTCCCGCTGTCCGCGGGCGTGGTGCTGATGGTCCTGATGGCCATCGCGTTCATGGGCGGTCTGTTCTTCGTCACCTTCTACCTGCAGAACGTGCACGGGATGAGCCCGATCGACGCCGGCCTGCACCTGCTGCCGCTCACCGGCATGATGATCGTCGGCTCCCCGGCCGCGGGCGCGATGATCACCAAGCTGGGCCCGCGCATCCCGCTGGCCGGCGGCATGGTGGCCACCGCCGTCGCCATGTACGGCATGTCCACCCTCAAGACCGGCACCGGCAGCCTGACCATGTCCCTCTGGTTCGCCCTGCTCGGCCTCGGCCTCGCCCCGGTCATGGTGGGCGCCACCGAGGTCATCGTCGGCAACGCGCCCATGGAGCTGTCCGGGGTGGCCGGCGGCCTCCAGCAGGCCGCCATGCAGATCGGCGGCAGCCTCGGCACGGCCGTGCTCGGCGCCGTGATGGCCTCCAAGGTCGACAACGACCTCGCGGGCAACTGGAAGGACGCGGGCCTCCCGCCGCTCACCCCCGCCCAGGCGCACCAGGCCTCCGAGGCGGTCCAGGTCGGCGTGGCCCCGGTGCCCAAGGGTGTCCCGGCGGAGGTCGCCGCGAAGATCACCTCCGTGGCGCACGACACCTTCATCTCCGGGATGAGCCTGGCCTCCCTGGTCGCCGCCGGGGTCGCGGCCGTGGCCGTCCTGGTCGCGCTGCTCACCAAGCGCGGCATCAACGCGGAGGCGGGCGCGGGCGTCGGCCACATCTGACCCGCCACCCGCCACCCGTCACTCGCCGCCCCGGCCGCCTCGCGGCCGGGGTTTTCCCTCATCAGGGTGACGGGAACCGGGTTCCCTCGCCTCTGGCATGTGCCACAGGTGACAGTGGGTCACGTCCTGCGCAGGGGAACGGAGCGGACGCTGCGGCGCGCTGCTGGAGGGGGGCGGCGCGCCCGACGGCACGGATGAGCCGCCCGCACCGGGGTATCCGCACCCATGAGCCCCGATGAACACCAAACCGACCCGGGGTTCGGGGAGTTGATGATGGCGGGCTTCGGACACGGAACGCGCGGGTATCCCCGTTCCCGGGGTCGGACGTGGCGTCGGGAAGGGCCGGACCGCGCGACGCTCGGGATCATCGGAACCGTCTGCGCGGTCGCGGGCTTCTTCGCCCTGGGCATCGTGCTCGGCCCGGCGGCGGTGGTCTGCGGCTGGCTGGCGATGGGCCGTAGCTGGGCGGGTTCGAGCCGCTCGGTGCCGGCCCTGGTCGCCCTGGTGCTGGGTGCCATCGACACCCTCCTGGCCCTCGTCGCGCTCAGCGGCGCGGCGGCCTGGGGCCCGGGCGGGTTCTGAGCAGCCGCGGGGACGGACTCGAAGAGGCGGACCCGAAGAGGCGGACGGCCCCGGAGGGGCGGCGGAGCCGATGCTCCGCCGCCCCTCCGGCGTTCCCGCCCCGCGTCGCTGTCCGTTACGCGTCGCCGCCCGCCGCGCCCGGATGCGCGGCCGTGACGTCGAGCAGCTGGTAGCGGTCGATGGCCTGCTTGAGCACCGACCGGTCCACCTTGCCCTCCCGCGCCAGCTCGGTCAGCACGGCCACCACCACCGACTGCGCGTCGATGTGGAAGAACCGCCGGGCCGCCCCGCGGGTGTCGGCGAAGCCGAAGCCGTCCGCGCCCAGCGACTGGTACGGGCCCGGCACCCAGCGCGAGATCTGGTCCGGCACCGAGCGCATCCAGTCCGAGACGGCCACGAACGGCCCCTCGGCCCCGCTCAGCTTCCGCGTCACCCACGGCACCCGCTGCTCCTCCTCCGGATGCAGCAGATTGTGCTCCTCGCAGGCCACGGCCTCGCGCCGCAGCTCGTTCCAGGAGGTCGCCGACCAGACGTCCGCCTTGACGTTCCACTCCTCGGCGAGCAGCCGCTGCGCCTCCAGGGCCCACGGCACCGCCACCCCGGACGCCATGATCTGCGCCGGGATCTCGCCCGCCGCGCCCGCGGAGATCCGGTGCACGCCCTTGAGGATGCCCTCCACGTCCACCTCGGCCGGCTCGGCCGGCTGCTGGATCGGCTCGTTGTAGACGGTGAGGTAGTAGAAGACGTCCTCGCCGTGCGGGTGCCGCTCGTCGCCGCCGTACATCCGGCGCAGGCCGTCCTGCACGATGTGCGCGATCTCGTACCCGTACGCCGGGTCGTAGGCCACACAGCCCGGGTTGGTCGAGGCGAGCAGCTGCGAGTGGCCGTCCGCGTGCTGGAGCCCCTCACCGGTCAGGGTGGTCCGCCCGGCCGTGGCACCGAGGACGAAGCCGCGCGCCAGCTGGTCGGCCATCTGCCAGAACTGGTCGCCGGTGCGCTGGAAGCCGAACATCGAGTAGAAGACGTACACCGGGATCAGCGGCTCGCCGTGCGTGGCGTAGGCCGATCCGGCGGCGATCGCGGAGGCCGTGCAGCCCGCCTCGGAGATGCCGTCGTGCAGCATCTGCCCGGTCGGCGACTCCTTGTAGGCGAGCAGCAGATCGCGGTCGACCGACTCGTACTGCTGGCCGAGCGGGTTGTAGATCTTCGCACTCGGGAAGAAGGAGTCCATGCCGAACGTGCGGTACTCGTCCGGCGCGATCAGCACGAACCGCTTGCCGATCTCCTTGTCCCGCATGAGGTCCTTCAGGAGCCGGACGAAGGCCATGGTGGTCGCGATGGACTGCTGGCCCGAGCCCTTCTTCACGGACGCGTACGTCTTGTCCTCGGGCAGCGGCAGCGGCTTCGCGCGCACCACCCGGGTCGGCACATAGCCGCCGAGGTTCTGCCGGCGGTCGTGCATGTACTGCATCTCGTCGGAGTCGCGGCCCGGGTGGTAGTACGGCGGCGCGCCGGACTCCAGCTCCTTGTCGGAGATCGGCAGGTGCAGCCGGTCCCGGAAGCGCTTGAGGTCGTCGACCGTCAGCTTCTTCATCTGGTGGGTGGCGTTGCGGCCCTCGAAGTTCGGGCCCAGCGTCCAGCCCTTGACCGTCTTGGCCAGGATGACGGTGGGCTGCCCCTTGTGCTCCACGGCCGCCTTGAACGCGGCGTAGATCTTGCGGTGGTCGTGACCGCCGCGGCCCAGGTGCAGGATCTGGTCGTCGGTCATGTTCCCGACCATCGCGCGCAGCCGGTGGTCGTCACCGAAGAAGTGGTCGCGGATGTAGGCGCCGGACTCGGTGGCGTACGTCTGGAACTGGCCGTCCGGGGTGGTGTTCATCCGGTCGACCAGGATGCCGTCGCGGTCCTGGGCGAGCAGCGGGTCCCAGGTGCGGTCCCAGATCAGCTTGATCACGTTCCAGCCGGCGCCGCGGAAGACCGACTCCAGCTCCTGGATGATCTTGCCGTTGCCGCGCACCGGGCCGTCCAGGCGCTGGAGGTTGCAGTTGACCACGAAGGTCAGGTTGTCCAGGCCCTCCCGGGCGGCGATGGAGAGCTGGCCCAGCGACTCCGGCTCGTCCATCTCGCCGTCGCCGAGGAACGCCCACACGTGCGAGCCGGAGGTGTCCGCGATGTCGCGCGCCTGCATGTACCGGTTCATCCGGGCCTGGAAGATCGCGCCGATCGGGCCGAGGCCCATGGAGACGGTCGGGAACTCCCAGAAGTCCGGCATGGAGCGCGGGTGCGGGTAGCTGGAGAGGGCGTGGGGGGCCTTGGACTTCTCCTGGCGGAAGCCGTCCAGGTGCTGCTCACTGAGCCGGTCGAGCAGGTACGCGCGCGCGTAGATGCCCGGGGAGGCGTGCCCCTGGAAGAAGACCTGGTCGCCGCCCTTGCCGTCGTCCTTGCCGCGGAAGAAGTGGTTGAAGCCCACGTCGTACAGGGAGGCGGAGGAGGCGAAGGTGGCGATATGGCCGCCGACGCCGATGCCGGGGCGCTGGGCGCGCGAGACCATCACCGCGGCGTTCCACCGGGTGGCGTTGAGGATCTTGCGCTCGATCTCCTCGTCGCCCGGGAAGAACGGCTCGCTCTTGGTGGGGATGGTGTTGACATAGTCCGTGGAGCGCATCTCCGGCACGGCCACGCGCTTCTCCCGGGCGCGTTCGATCAGCCGGAGCATGAGGTAGCGGGCCCGCTCCCGGCCTCGCTCGTCGACGGCGGCGTCGAGCGAGTCGAGCCACTCCTGGGTCTCCTCGGGATCGAAGTCAGGAACCTGACTCGGAAGGCCGCCAATGATGATCGGGTTTCGATCGGATCCGGAAGGCACGCTGTTCCTTACCTGTCAAAGGGCTGACATGGACTGACATACGTGGGGCGTGTGCCTGCACCGTCCCCCATCGTGTACCTGGCGTGAGGCAAACGTCATCTTTACTGGCCGGTAACCCGTCGGTGACCCCCATCTTCGACCACGGTGACCGCCCCTCTTCCCGGATCTCCTGCCCAGGTCGGGTTCCCAAACACGCAAAAGCGGGCAGAAGGGTGTGGTGTGCGCCATCGCTGATCGCGATACCGTGTCAGGAGTTGCGGCGACACGGCCGGGAACGTCACCGTTTCGGCGGTCCGAATCGCCGGGTACTTGCGCGATCCGGCCCGCCCGTGTGGACTACGGCCAATGCTTCGCGCACGCGCGTGGCTGAAGACCCAATCGCAACACCATCAGGAGGCAACCCGTGAGCGCGACCGCGGACCACGCGGAGGAGCGGACTAACCCGGCCGCCAGGCTGGGATTCCAGCCCGGGCAGGTGGTCCAGGAGATCGGCTACGACGACGACGTCGACCAGGAGCTCCGCGAGTCCATCGAGGAAGTCATCGGCAGCGACCTCGTCGACGAGGACTACGACGACGTGGCCGACGCCGCGGTGCTGTGGTTCCGCGACGAGGACGGCGACCTGACGGACGCGCTGGTCGACACCCTCGGGTTCCTCGACGAGGGCGGGGTGATCCTGCTCCTGACGCCGAAGACCGGCCGGGACGGGTACGTCGAGCCCAGTGACATCGGCGAAGCCGCGACGACGGCGGGTCTGTCCCAGACCAAGAGCGTCAGCGTGGGCAAGGACTGGAACGGCACCAGGCTGCTGACGCCGAAGGCCGCCAAGCCCAAGAAGTAGCCCCGGCACCGCCCGCCCCGGACCGCGTCCGGGCACCAGGGCACGCCATCGGACGGGCCGGCCTGTGTGTCGGCCCGTCCGCCGGCCCGCGGTGATCGCTGCGTAGGGTGGTCTCACCCGAACAGCCCCACCGAAGGGAAGCAGGACGATGGCGATCCAGGTCGGCGACAAGGCCCCCGACTTCGAGCTGAAGGACAACCACGGCCGCACCGTGCGGCTGTCCGACTTCCGCGGCGAGAAGAACGTGGTGCTGCTCTTCTACCCGTTCGCCTTCACCGGTGTGTGCACCGGCGAGCTGTGCGCGCTGCGCGACAACCTGCCGAAGTTCGTCAACGACGACACTCAGCTGCTCGCCGTCTCCAACGACTCCATCCACACCCTGCGCGTCTTCGCCGAGCAGGAGGGCCTGGAGTACCCGCTGCTGAGCGATTTCTGGCCGCACGGCAACACTTCGCGCGCCTACGGCGTCTTCGACGAGGACAAGGGCTGCGCCGTGCGCGGGACCTTCATCCTCGACAAGGAGGGCGTCGTGCGGTGGACCGTGGTCAACGGGCTGCCGGACGCGCGCGACCTGGACGAGTACGTGAAGGCGCTCGACACCCTGTGAGCCGGCCCCGCGCACCGGGCACCCGACATCCGGGAATCTCCGGTCGCGGGCCTGCGTGGTGCGGGAACCCGTCACTAGGATCGACACGTTGATCCCATAACCGATGCACTACGGGGCTCCCCGCCCCCGGACAACAATGGAGGACTCGTGGGAGTCAGCCTCAGCAAGGGCGGCAACGTATCGCTGACGAAGGAGGCCCCGGGTCTGACCGCGGTCCTCGTCGGTCTGGGCTGGGACGCCCGCACCACGACCGGCACCGACTTCGACCTCGACGCCAGCGCGCTGCTGCTGAACAACTCGGGCAAGGTCGGCAACGACCAGAACTTCGTCTTCTTCAACAACCTCAAGAGCCCCGAGGGCTCGGTCGAGCACACCGGTGACAACCTCACCGGTGAGGGCGAGGGCGACGACGAGGTCATCAAGGTCGACCTGGCGGCCGTCCCCGCCGACGTGGAGAAGATCGTCTTCCCGGTCTCGATCTACGACGCGGAGAACCGCCAGCAGTCCTTCGGCCAGGTCCGCAACGCCTACATCCGCGTGGTGAACCAGGCCGGCGGCTCGGAGATCGCCCGCTACGACCTGTCGGAGGACGCCTCGACCGAGACCGCGATGGTCTTCGGCGAGCTGTACCGCAACGGCGCGGAGTGGAAGTTCCGCGCCATCGGCCAGGGGTACGCCTCCGGCCTGCGCGGCATCGCCCAGGACTTCGGCGTCAACGTCTGAGTCCCGCGCCACTGAACACCTGACCGTCCGGCGCCGCGTGTTTCCGCGCGGCGCCGGACGCGCAGGAACAACCACACCGGCACCACCACGGGGAGGAACAGCATCATGGGCGTCACGCTCGCCAAGGGAGGCAATGTCTCCCTGTCCAAGGCCGCACCCAATCTGACCAACGTCATGATCGGGCTCGGCTGGGACGCGCGCTCCACCACCGGAGCCCCCTTCGACCTCGATGCCAGCGCGCTGCTGTGCTCCGCGGCCAACCGGGTGCTCGGCGACGAGTGGTTCGTCTTCTACAACCAGCTCACCAGCCCGGACGGCTCGGTCGAGCACACCGGTGACAACCTCACCGGTGAGGGCGAGGGCGACGACGAATCGATCCTGGTGGACCTCACCAGGGTGCCGCTGCAGTGCGAGAAGATCGTCTTCCCGGTCTCGATCCACCAGGCCGACGAGCGCGGCCAGGCCTTCGGCCAGGTCTCCAACGCCTTCATCCGGGTCGTCAACCAGGCCGACGGCCAGGAGCTGGCCCGCTACGACCTGAGCGAGGACGCCTCCACCGAAACGGCGATGATCTTCGGTGAGCTCTACCGCTACCAGGGCGAATGGAAATTCCGGGCGGTGGGGCAGGGGTACGCGTCGGGGCTGCGCGGCATCGCTCTAGACTTCGGAGTCAACGTTTCGTAAAGCCGGGTACGGCGACGGGGGAGCCCCGTACACAACGGATTGGGTAGCCAGTGCTTCTGAAAACCTTCGGCTGGTCGTTCGCGATCACCGTGCTCGGCCTGATCGCGGCGGTGTTCTACGGGGGCTGGACCGCCTTCGGGGTGGTGGCGATCCTCGCCGTCCTGGAGATCTCGCTGTCGTTCGACAACGCGGTGGTCAACGCCGGGGTCCTGAAGAAGATGAACGCCTTCTGGCAGAAGATCTTCCTCACCGTCGGCGTGCTGATCGCGGTCTTCGGCATGCGGCTGGTCTTCCCGGTGGTCATCGTGGCGATCACCGCCAAGATGGGCCCCGTCGAGGCGGTCCGGCTCGCCTTCGACGACAAGGACCGCTACCAGCAGCTGGTGACCGACGCCCATCCGGCGATCGCGGCCTTCGGCGGCATGTTCCTGCTGATGATCTTCCTCGACTTCATCTTCGAGGACCGGGACATCCAGTGGCTGCGCTGGATCGAGCGGCCGCTGGCCAAGCTCGGCAAGGTCGACATGCTGTCGGTCTGCATCTCCCTGATCGTCCTGCTGATCACCTCCTTCACCTTCGCCACCCACGCCCACCAGCACGGCGGTATGCACGCCGACAAGGCGCAGACGGTCCTGATCGCGGGCGTCGCCGGACTGATCACCTACATGATCGTCGGCGGTCTGTCCGGCTTCTTCGAGGACCGCCTGGAGGAAGAGGAGGAGCGCGAGCACGAGGAGGAGGAAGCGGCCGCCCGCAGCGGCACGCAGCGCTCGGCGGTCAAGCTGGCCGGCCAGGCCGCGTTCTTCATGTTCCTCTACCTGGAGGTCCTGGACGCCTCCTTCTCCTTCGACGGCGTCATCGGCGCCTTCGCCATCACCAACGACATCGTCCTGATGGCCCTCGGCCTCGGCATCGGCGCCATGTACGTCCGGTCCCTGACCGTCTACCTGGTCCGCCAGGGCACCCTCGACGACTACGTCTACCTGGAGCACGGCGCCCACTACGCGATCGGCGCGCTGGCCGTGATCCTCATGGTCACCATCCAGTACGAGATCAACGAGGTCATCACCGGCCTGGTCGGCGTGGTCCTGATCGCCTGGTCCTTCTGGTCCTCGGTGCGCCGCAACAAGGCGCTGGAGGCCGCCGAGGGCAAGGCTGCGGGCCCGGGCGACCGCAGTGAGGTCCAGTCCGGGGTGTGACGGCCCCCGGGGCGAGGAACGCTTCTGAGCGGGGCGGCCGACGACGGCGACGGCGTAGCAGCCGGGTCCGCGCGGCCGCCCCGTCGCATGGGTGCGGGGTGGCGGACGCGGGGGAGGCAGGGGCGGACGATGGGGTTCTTCGACGGGCTGCTGGGGGGCCGCGCGGCCGAGTTCGACTCGGGCAGCGCCGCGTCCAACGCGATCGAACTGAGCAAACGGCACAGCCAGGTGTCCCTGACCAAGCAGGGCGCGGCCACCGGCAACCTGCGCATCAACCTGAACTGGCGGATGCGCACCTCCGACATCGGCGGCGCCGTCCGGCAGAGCCTGCTGCGCCACCCCTTCAAGGCGCTCAGGCCCCCGGAGGTCATCGGGCACAGCCAGTCCATGGTCAACGTCGACCTCGACCTCGGCTGCCTGTACGAGCTGGCCGACGGCACCAAGGGCGTCGTCCAGCCGCTCGGCGGCTTCCTCGGTGACGTGAACGGGCCGCCGTACATCAAGCTCAGCGGCGACGACCGGTTCGGCTCCGCCTCCGGTGAGACGATCTACGTCAACCTCGACCACCGCGACGACATCAAGCGGCTGCTGGTCTTCGTCTACATCTACGACCAGACGCCGGCCTTCGACCGTACCCACGCCGTGGTCACGCTCTACCCGAGCAACGGGCCGCGCATCGAGATCGGCCTCGACGAGCGCCATCCCCAGGCCCGCTCCTGCGCGGTGGTCCTGATCGAGAACGTGAAGGACGAACTCGTGGTCCGCCGCGAGGTCAAGTTCGTCTACGGCTTCCAGTCGGAGCTGGACCGCCTGTACGGCTGGGGCCTGCAGTGGGGGCGGGGTTACAAGAACGCCGACCGCTAGGGCCTGTCGTCCGGCGGAACCCGCTACCGGCCCCGGCGTGAGCCGCTCACCGGCCGATGAACTGCGGCCCCTGCGGCGGCAGCCGGAACTCCGGGTCCGGCGCCGGCGCGGGCGGGTAGCCGTAGGCCGGCTGCGGGTACCCGTAGGCGGGCTGGGCCGCGGGCGCGGCCGAAGGCTGCTGCGGGTACCCGTAGGCGGGCTGCTCCGGCGGCAGCGGCTGGGCGACCTGCGCCGTCACCCCGTCCGCGCCCTCGGGCGCCGCGGCGGGCTGCCCCTGCGCCTCCTCCGACTCGTCCACCGAGATGCCGAAGTCGGTCGCCAGCCCCTTGAGGCCGTTGGAGTAGCCGTCGCCGAGCGCCCGGAACTTCCAGCCCTCACCCCGCCGGTACAGCTCGCCGCAGAGCATCGCGGTCTCCCGGCCGGTCTCCGGCTTGATGTCGAAGCCGGCCAGCGGCTCCCCGTCGGCGACCGCGGCGTCGTAGACCAGGATGCTCAGCTCCGGCACCCGGTCGAAGGCGACGCCGTCCGCCGAGGCCACCAGCAGAATCCGGCCGACCTCGGGCCCCACGCCCCGCAGGTCCGCCTGGATCGTGTCGGTCAGCGCCTCGGCCAGCCGCCGCTTGCCGAGCCGCCACACCTTCCCCGAGGGGTGCCGCGGCTGGTTGTAGAAGACGAAGTCCTCGTCCGAGCGCACCCGGCCGTCGGGCCCGAGGAGCAGCGCCGAGGCGTCCACGTCCGGCACCCCCTGGCCGGGGGTCCAGCGCACCACGGCGCGTACGGTGGTGGCCTCCAGCGGGACGTTCGACCCCTTCAGCATCGCGCGCGTCATGCCGTCATCCTGCCTGCTCGGTCCTGGCCACGACAACGCGGGGGGCCGCGCGTCGGTGCTGTTCGGCCCGTCCCGGTTACCAGAAATTCATGCTCCCCGGGAACTTCTGTCACTGATTTGTACGTACTATTACCGGCCAGCTTTTTTCCGCCAGGGGCAATACGGGGGAGCTATATGCGTCATTTCGGGCACCTCGCTTCTGAGGTGCGGCAGCGCCTCTTCCACCGGGAACCGGCGGAGTTCACCGCCGACTCCCCGGCCCGGCTGCTCTCCGCGGCCCTGGGCGCCACCCTCTACAGCCCGGCCACCCGGCCGCGCCTCGCCGACGACATCGTCAGGCAGGCCGGGCGCGGTGTGGTCTCCATGGTGCTGTGCCTGGAGGACTCGATCGGCGACGCGGACGTGGAGCGCGGCGAGGAGAACCTCGTCAGACAGTTCGCCGCCCTGGCCGAGCTGCCCGCCGACCGGCTCCCGCTGCTGTTCGTCCGGGTCCGCGCCGCCGGGCAGATACCCGATCTGGTGCGCCGGCTCGGCCCCGCCGTGCGGCTGCTGTCCGGTTTCGTACTGCCCAAGTTCACCGGGGAACGCGGCCTGCCCTTCCTGGAGGCCGTGCAGGCCGCGGAGGCGGCCGGCGGCCGGCGTCTGTTCGCCATGCCGGTCCTGGAATCGCCCGAGCTGCTGTACCGCGAGTCACGGGTGGAGACCTTGGAGGGGATATACCGCGCGGTCGACAAGTACCGCGACCGGGTGCTCGCGCTGCGCCTGGGCGTGACCGACTTCTGCTCCTCCTACGGGCTGCGCCGGGCCCCCGACATGACCGCCTACGACGTCCAGGTCGTCGCCTCCGTCATCGCCGACGTGGTGAACATGCTGGGCCGCGCCGACGGCTCCGGGTTCACCGTCACCGGACCGGTCTGGGAGTACTTCCGGGCGCAGAAGCGCATGTTCAAGCCGCAGTTGCGGCAGAGCCCGTTCCAGGAGGTGCAGGCCGCCGAGCTGCGGGAGACACTGATCGAGCACGCGATGGACGGGCTGCTGCGCGAGATCTCCCTGGACCAGGCCAACGGGCTGCTCGGCAAGACCTGCATCCACCCCTCCCATGTCCTGCCCGTGCACGCGCTGTCCGTGGTCAGCCACGAGGAGTACAGCGACGCGGTGGACATCCTGCGCCCCGAGCGCGGCGGCGGGGGAGTGCTGCGGTCGGCGTACACGAACAAGATGAACGAGGTGAAGCCGCATCGCGCCTGGGCCGAGCGGACCCTGCTGCGCGCCGAGGCCTTCGGTGTCGCCCGGGAGGACACCGGCTTCGTGGAACTCCTCGCCGCCGGGATCCCCGGCTGACCGCCCCGCGGCTCATACGGCTCACATGTCTCACATGTCTCACAAGGAACGCATGAACAACGCAGTGAACGACGGCGTCTGGTCCGGAACCTGGGTCGCCGAGCGGCTCGGGGTGGAACTCGTGGGCGGTGACGAGCTGACGGACCTGCTCGGCCTCGCCCTGCGCCGCAACCCCAAGCGGGCCCACCTGCTCGTCTCCCACGTGCTCGGCAAGCACGTGCCGCAGTCGCCTTCGCTGGTGTACGGGCACGGCGTCGCCCTGGGCCGCCGGGTGCGCGACCTGCTGGGGGAGCGGGACGCGGGCGCCGCGGTGGTCCTCGGGTACGCGGAGACCGCGACCGGCCTCGGCCACTCGGTCGCCGACGGCCTGGGCAAGGTCACCTACCTGCACTCCACGCGCCGCCCGGTGCCGGGCGTGGCCCCGGCGGGCGGCTTCGAGGAGTCCCACTCGCACGCCACCTCGCACCTGCTGCTGCCCGAGGACCCCGCGCTGCTGGCCGGCGGCGGCCCGCTGGTGCTGGTCGACGACGAGTTCTCCACCGGCAGCACGGTCCTGAACACCATCCGCGACCTGCACGCCCGCCACCCGCGCCGGCGCTATGTCGTGGTCGCCCTGGTGGACATGCGCTCGGCGGCCGACACCGCCCGCCTGGACGACTTCGCCCGGGAGATCGGCGCCCGCGTGGACCTGATCGCCACCGCCTCCGGCACGGTACGGCTCCCGCCGGACGTCCTGGAGCGGGGCCGCGCGCTGGTGGCCCGCCACGAGCGGCCGGCCCCGGACAGGCCGGCCCCGGACAGGCCGGCCCCGGACAGGCCGGCCCCGGACAGGCCGGCCCCGGACAGGCCGGCCTCGGAGCGGACGGCCTCGGACCCGGAGGGCGCCGCCCCGCCCGCGCCCGGCCGGATCATCCGCGTCGGGCTCGGCTGGCCCCGCGGCGTCCCGGACGGCGGCCGGCACGGCTTCACGCCGGAGCACCGCGAGCGGCTGGAGCGCGCCCTGCCGGGCATGGCCGCCCGCCTCGCCGCGGCGCTGCCCCACGGCGCCCGGCGGGTGCTGGTGCTCGGCTGCGAGGAGCTGATGTACGCGCCGCTGCGGCTGGCCCGCGAGCTGGAAAGGACACCGGCGGCGCGGTCCGGCACCGAGGTCCGCACCTCGACCACCACCCGCTCACCCGTCCTCGCCGTGGACGACCCCGGCTACGCCGTCCGCAGCCGCCTGGTCTTCCCCGCGCACGACGACCCGGCCGACGGACCGGGCGAGCGCTACGCCTACAACGTGGCGGGCGGCGGCTTCGACGCGGTGGTCGCCGTCGTCGACTCCACCGCCGACACCCCCGCCCTGCACGCGCCGCACGGCCTGCTCGCCGAACTCGCCGCACACGTCCCGCACGTCCTGCTCGCCGTCGTTCCCTCGTACGTCCCCTCGTACGTCCCCGGCCCCGCCCAGGAGAGTCGCCCCATGCTGCCCGAGCCCCTGCGCGGCCCCGCCTTCTCGTCCTATCCGCCCGAGGAGGTCGGCTGGCTGCTCCAGGACCTCTCGGAGGTGACCCTGGAGGCGCCGACCGAGGAGCGCGAGGAGGCGATCCAGCGCGGCGGCGCCCACTACGCCGAGTCGCTGCCGGTGGAGTACCAGCCCAGCGCCCAGTACCAGGAGCTGTTCCACGCGGCCCTGGACGCCTCGGCGGCCCGGCTGGCCCAGGCGGTGGGCGCGGTCACCGAACTCGTCCTGGCCGAACGCTCCCCGCGCCCCGTCCTGGTCTCCCTCGCCCGGGCCGGCACCCCGGTCGGTGTGCTGATGCGCCGCTGGGCCGCCCACCGGCACGGCCTCGACCTGCCGCACTACGCCGTGTCCATCGTGCGCGGCCGGGGCATCGACGCCAACGCGCTGCGCTGGCTGGCCGCCCACCACGACCCGGCCGACGTCGTCTTCGTCGACGGCTGGACCGGCAAGGGCGCCATCACCCGGGAACTCGCCCGGGCCGTCGAGGAGTTCGAGCAGCGCGAGGGCGTCACCGGCTTCGACCCGGAGATCGCGGTGCTCGCCGACCCGGGCGCGTGCGTGCGGACGTACGGCACCCGGGACGACTTCCTCATCCCCTCCGCCTGCCTCAACTCCACCGTCTCCGGGCTGATATCGCGCACCGTGCTGCGCGCCGACCTGGTCGGCCCGGACGACTTCCACGGCGCGAAGTTCTACCGCGAGCTGGCCGGCGCCGATGTCTCCGGCGCCTTCCTCGACGCCGTCACCGCCCGCTTCCCCGAGGTCGCCGACACCGTCGACGTGGCCGTCAAGGAACTGCTGGCCGGCGACCGCACCCCCACCTGGGAGGGCTGGGCGGCGGTCGAGCGGATCAGCGAGGAGTACGGCATCCACGACGTGAACCTCGTCAAGCCGGGCGTCGGCGAGACCACGCGCGTCCTGCTGCGCCGGGTGCCCTGGAAGATCCTGGCCCGGGCCGGGGCGGGCGCCGACCTGGACCACGTACGCCTGCTGGCCGAGCAGCGCGGGGTGCCCGTCGAGGAGGTGGACGCGCTGCCGTACACCTGCGTGGGGCTGATCCACCCCCGCTACACGCGGGGCGCCACGGGCGCCGACGGCAGGGCGGTGAACCTCTGATGCCGGTGCTGGTGGCCAGCGACCTCGACCGTACGCTGATCTACTCCTCGGCGGCCCTCGCGCTGACCATGCCGGACGCCCGGGCGCCCCGGCTGCTGTGCGTGGAGGTGCACGAGAGCAAGCCGCTGTCGTTCATGACGGAGACCGCGGCCCGGCTGCTGGCCGACCTGGGCGACGAGGCGGTGTTCGTGCCCACCACGACCCGCACCCGCAAGCAGTACCAGCGCATCAACCTGCCCGGCCCGCCCGCCGGGTACGCGATCTGCGCCAACGGCGGCCACCTGCTGGTGGACGGCGTCTCCGACACCGGCTGGCACCGGCAGGTCACCGGGCGGCTGGCCGGCGAGTGCGCGCCGCTCACCGAGATCCAGGAGCACCTGCTGCGCAGCGCCGACCCGGTGTGGGTGCGCAAGCACCGTGTCGCCGAGGACCTGTTCGCCTACCTCGTGGTGGAGCGCGCGCTGCTCCCGGAGGACTGGGTGAAGGAGCTGGCCGCGTGGGCGGAGGGCCGCGGCTGGACGGTGTCCCTCCAGGGCCGCAAGATCTACGCCGTGCCGAAGCCGCTCACCAAGAGCGCGGCCGTCCGCGAGGTCGCCCGCCGCACCGGCGCGGAGCTGGTGCTCGGCGCGGGCGACTCGCTGCTGGACGCCGATCTGCTGCTGGCCGTGGACCGCGGCTGGCGGCCGGGCCACGGCGAACTGGCCGAGACCGGCTGGAGCGCGCCCGGCATCAGCGCGCTGCCCGAGCGCGGGGTGCTGGCCGGGGAGCGCATCGTACGGGAGTTCCTCGGCGCGGCCCGCGCGCACCGGTAGCACCGGCGGCACGGACCGCGCCGGGCGAGGTGCCGGCGGGCGCGGGGCGGCGGGCGCGCGGCGGTGGCCGCGTGGGTGCGGGGCGGTGGGCCTCAGCCGCAGCAGCCCCCGCCGCAGCAGCCGCCGCCCCCGCCGCCGGACCGGGGCGCGGCCGCGGGGGCGCTCGCCGAGCCGCCCACGGCGACCGTGGACAGCAGCTTGACCGTGTCGTCGTGGCCGGCCGGGCAGCTCGCCGGGGCGCCGGACTCGGCCATCGGACGGTTCAGTTCGAAGGTGTCGCCGCAGCTCCGGCAGCGATATTCGTAACGAGGCATAGCCCCAGGTTAACGGGCGTGACCGGGGTTACAGTCCTGTGCATTTCGTGTGTGTTCGTTTCTGTCCCGATCTCATGCGGAGGAATTGAAAAGGCGGCTGATAATTTTGTATGGCCGTGAGGGCCGCGCAGCGGCTGGGAGTGAGGGGGCTGGCGGCCGCGAGTGCGGCGGCTGTGTCGACCCGCGCGAGCAACACGGGGTGCGGAGGGAGACGCAGTCGTGACCGAGTCAGGGCAGGGGGAGGGACCTCCGGAGGAGGGCCACCGGCCCCGGGGGCGCCGCCGCGCCGAGCCGGGGCATGCGCCGGACACCGGGGCGCCGGTGCCCGCGGACGAGACGATGCAGCTGAACGTCGACGCGCTGCGCCGCGGGCGGCGCGCGGCCGCACGGGAGTCCGGGCCGGAGTCCGAGGAGCCCTCCGGCCGGCCGGACGAGACGATGGCGCTGCGCGTGGTGCGCCCCGAGCCCGCCGCGCAGCCGCCCAGGGGACGGACCGACCGCCGCAAGCCGCGCCGCAAGGCCGCGCCGCCGGCGGCCCTCGCCCGGCTCGCCGGCCCGCTCGGCCGGCGCCTGGCACCGGTGTGCGCGGCGCTCGCGCCGTACGCCCGGAAACTCAAGCCGGTCTACCCGCGCCCCGGCCGCACCGGCTGGCGCCGCTGGATGCCGTCCTGGCGGCAGTGGGCGGGCGCCGTCCTCTCCGGGCTGGTGGCGACCACGCTGTTCCTGGTCGCCGCCTACGCCGCCACCGACATACCGGACAACCTCAACAGTTACGCCACGCAGCAGGACAACGTCTACTTCTGGTCCGACGGCACCCCGATGGCCCGCACCGGCTGGGTGCAGCGCCAGGCGATGCCACTCAAGGACATACCCGAGGACGTCCGCTGGGCGGTGCTGGCCGCCGAGAACGAGAGCTTCTACACCGACTCCGGCATCTCCTTCAAGGGCATCACCCGCGCCCTGTGGCGCACGGTCGGCGAGGGGGACACCGAGGGCGGCTCCACCATCACCCAGCAGTACGTCAAGAACGTCTACCTGAACCAGAACCAGACCGTCAGCCGCAAGTTCACCGAAGCGATGATCTCCCTCAAGCTCGACAACAAGATGAGCAAGGACGAGATCCTGGAGGGCTATCTGAACACGAGCTGGTTCGGCCGGGGCACCTACGGCATCCAGCGCGCCTCCCAGGCGTACTACGGCAAGGACGTCAGCAAGCTCAACGCCAGCCAGGCCGCCTTCCTCGCCTCCCTGCTCAAGGGCGCCGGGCTCTACGACCCCACCCTGGGCCCGGCCAACCACGCCCGCGCCGTCAAGCGCTGGAAGTGGACCCTGGACCGCATGGTCAAGATCGGCAAGCTGTCGCCGGCCGAGCGCGCCACGTACACGACGTTCCCCGAGCCGCTCAAGCGCAACCCGCTCTCCGACACCGGCCAGCAGAGCGACTACCTCGTGGAACTCGCCACGCAGTACGCCAAGACCGCCGCCCACCTGTCCGACCGCGACTTCGACCTGGGCGGCTACCAGATCTACACGACCTTCGACCGCAAGCGGGAGGACGCGCTCACCGACGTCGTCACCAAGGCCCGCAAGAAGGGGCAGCAGGGCGACCCGTCGGCGGCGAAGACCGCCCACTACGGCGCCGCGTCGGTGGCCGGCGACGGCCGCGTCCTGGCCGTCTACGGCGGCCCCGACCACCGCACCCAGGGCTACAACGAGTCCAACGCCTCCACCGTCCCGGCCGGTTCGGCCTTCCAGCCGTTCGTCTACGCGGCCGCACTGCAGAACGGCATCGTCAAGCAGCGCGACGCGCCCCGCGCGCCCGTCTCCCCGGACACCGTCTACAACGGGGACGACGCCGTGCCCGTCAGCACCCCCGAGGGCCCCTACTGGGACCGCAGCGGCCGCAAGGTCGCCGCCCACAACGACGGCAAGAAGTCCTACGGCCCCGTCACCCTGCGCAAGGGCCTCGCCGACTCGGTGAACACGGTGTTCATGCAACTCGGCATGGACACCGGCCTGGACAAGGTGAAACAGACCGCCGTGGCGGCCGGCCTGCTCGACTCCAGCATGGGCCCGCAGGTGCCCGCGCTGTCCCTGGGCAGCTCCCGGCCGAGCGCGATCCGCATGGCCGACGGCTACGCCACCTTCGCCGCCGACGGGACGCACACCGAGCCGTACTCGGTGCGCCGGATCACCCGCAACGGCACCGCCGTCCCGCTGGAGACCCCCACGGCCCGGCGCGCGGTGGACGCCCGCGTGGCCCAGCAGGTCGACGACGCCCTCACCGACGCCTTCCGCACCGCCCACCCCACCGCGTCGTCCCGCTCGCCCGCGCCGGCCGGCAAGGCGGGCACCACCGAGGACGACACCGCCGCCTGGTACGTGGGCACCGCCGACTCGGTGTCGACGGCCGTCGTCGTCTACCGCATGGATCTGGCCAAGAGCCTGGAACCGCTGCCGTTGCGGGGGATCGCCGGAACGCCGGCCGGCAGTGTTCCGTATGACATCTGGGCAGGTGCCATGGCGCCACTGGGCTGACCCCGCGCCCGGCCGCCCCGCCCGCCCCGACGCCACCGCCGACCGACGCCGACCGCCACACAGCCCGCCGCACCCTCGCAGATTCGAGCCGCCATGAAGCCGACCCCGGGCAAGCCGACCTCCGGGCGCCGCCGCAAGGCCCCCGCGCGCCGCCGCCTCACCACCCCGCACTTCGTGACCCTGGCGGCCCTCCTGGTCGTCTCCTCGATCGTGGCGGGCTTCCTGGCGCTGCGCGGCACCGACCACACCACGCCGACCGCCTCCTCCGGCACCGGCGGCGACGCCAAGGGCCCCGCGCCCTCGGCGTCCACCGAACCCCCGTGGGACGGCAAGGTGAAGGTGCTCGGCGACGGCTCGACCTCGTACACCGGGCCGCAGACCAACACCCTGAAGCCGGTACCGCTCAAGCCGGGCGAGAAACCCCCGCAGTTCGTGGTGTTCTCCTGGGACGGCGCCCTGGAGGGCAGCGACCACCTGTTCTCGCACTACCGGGAGCTGGCCAAGGAGTACAACGCCCACATGACCTTCTTCCTCACGGGCATCTACCTGCTGCCCAAGAGCAAGAAGACGCTCTACCACCCGCCGATGCACAACCCGGGCGACGCGGCCATCGACTACCCCACCGACGAGCACATCCGCGACACCCTGGAACAACTGCGCCTCGCCTACGACCAGGGCAACGACATCGGCACCCACTTCAACGGCCACTTCTGCGGCGCCAAGGGCGGCGGCGACTGGAGCGTGGAGGAGTGGAAGAGCGAGATCGACCAGTTCTACGACTTCACCGAGAACTGGAAGACCAACACCGGCTTCACCGACATCAAGCCGCTGCCCTTCGACTTCAGGAAGGAGGTCACCGGCGGCCGCGCGCCCTGCCTGGAGGGCCAGCCCAACCTGCTCAAGGCGCTCAAGGACTACGGCTGGCGCTACGACGCCTCCTCGCCCGGCGACTTCCAGATCTGGCCCACCAAGAAGAACGGCGTCTGGGACTTCCCGCTGGAGATGCTGCCCTACGAGAACGGCAAGTTCCAGGGCCTGTCCATGGACTTCAACTTCCTCTACAACCAGTCCAACGGCGAGACCAAGGGCGACCCCGCCAAGTACCCGCAGTGGGAGAAGCAGACCGTCGACTCGTACATGGCGGGCTTCAACCGCGCCTACTACGGCAGCCGGGCGCCGCTGTTCATCGGCAACCACTTCGAGGACTGGAACGGCGGCATCTACATGAAGTCCATCGACCAGGTCATCAAGAACGTGTGCACCAAGAAGGGCGTCAAGTGCGTGTCCTTCAAGGAGATGGCCGACTGGATGGACGTGCAGAAGCCGGAGACGTTGCAGCGGCTGCGCTCGCTGGACCCGGCGCAGTCCCCGGACTGGTCCACCGTGGTCAAGTGACCACGGTAACCCCTTGGTTGCACTTGCGCACACCCTCTTCACAACCGGCGCGCGTGCCGTGCGAAGATGCGACCGCCCGGTAGGTGTACCGGCGTAGAGGGGATCATCATTGAAATCTAGGAAACTGAGCCGCAAGCGGCGCCGCGCCACCATAGTCACCGCCGCTGCCGCCTCGGTGGTCGCCGGCGTGGTGCTGGTGCCCAGCTGGAGCGCGGGCGCGGCGGTCACCGACGACCCGACGGTGGACGCGGCCACCAAGGCCACCTTCCAGAAGCTGGCCGACGCGGTCTTCACCGACCGCACCCAGGCCCTGGTCGACGACGGCAAGGGCGGCCAGGACAAGCAGGGGCACCACGAGCGGCTGTCCTCCCGCTTCTCGGGCAAGGTGCGCGTCTCCGGCACGCAGTCCCGCTACGAGGACTCCGCGCTGACCCAGCTGCGCGGCCGCAAGGACCGCCTGCGGCAGCTCGGCGAGAAGTACAGCTCGGGCGCCACCACGGTCACGCTGGACGCCACCCGGGTCAAGGGGCGCAACGCCAAGGTCGCGGTCACCGAGAGCACCACCCTCACCTACGAGAAGGTGCGCGGCAACGAGCCGAAGAACACCGGCTTCCAGGCCCACCACGAGCTGACCTTCCAGGCCGACAAGCACGGCACCTGGCAGCTCACCGGCATCCGCGACACCGACGACGGCGTGGCCGTGAACCAGCCCGCCACCCCGCCGGCCGCCAAGCCCAACACGGCCGCCGACGACGGCAACCCGCCGGACGCGCCCCGCGCCTCCACCGCGAGGAACGCGCCCGCCAAGCCGAAGACGCTCACCGGCGGCACGTACGACTACAACGCGATGGCCGCGTACGCGAAGAAGTACTGGAGCGACTACAACCCGGCCTACCCGAACTTCAACGGGCAGGGAGCCGGCGGCGACTGCACCAACTTCGTCAGCCAGTCCCTGAAGGCCGGCGGCTGGAAGCACGTCCCCGGTTACACGAACGACTTCCACAACTGGTTCGGCACCGACCAGATCCAGTCGGACTCGTTCATCGGGGTCAACGAGTTCTCCTGGTTCGCCCTGTCCTCCAAGCGGGTCACCAGCCTGCCGTACGTCTACCAGCTGGGCGTCGGTGACGTGTTGCAGATGGACTTCAACAGGGACGGGTCCAAGGACCACTCCATGATCGTCACCTACCGCAGCCCGCAGGGCGTGCCGTACGTGTCGTACCACTCCACCAACACCTACAACCGGTCGGTGGCGAGCCTCATCGCCTCCTACCCGACGGCGTACTACTACGCCTACCGCACATGACCGGTGGCTTAAGGGGGCGGGAGCCGGGCCGGCAGGACCTTCGCCTCAGTGCCCGGCTCCCCGCTCCTCGCGGATCTGCGCGACCGTCCGGGCCGCCGTCCGCCTGACCGCGTCGGTCTCCGTCAGGAAGTGCCAGTAGTCGGGATGGCGGCCCTCCAGGCCGGTCACCGCCCGCTCCAGCCGGGCGACCGCCTCGTCCAGCGGGCGGGCGTGCCGGGGGTCCGGCGTCGTCCGGCCCGTCATGGCCAGCCGCTGCGCGTCCCGGATCGCGAACCGGGTCTTCTCGATCTCGCCCTGCGGGTCCTTCTGCACCGCGTTCAGCCGCGCCAGCCGGTCACCGGCCGCCGACACCGCCTCGTCGGTGGTGTTCAGCAGCGCCCGCACCGTGGACAGCAGCGCCGTCGCGTCCGGCCAGCGCTGCGCGTCCCGCGCCACCTGCGCGTCCTTCAGCTTCGCCTCGGCCTGCCGGACGTTCTCGGCGGCCTGGTCCGGCACCTGCTGGAGGTCCTGCCAGCAGGCGGCCGTGAACCGCCGCCGCAGCTCGCTGAGGACCGGCTCCACCTGCCCGCTGCGGGTGGTCAGCGCCTGCGCCCGGGTGCGCAGCGACACCAGCCGGTGATCGATCTCGGCCGCCTTCTCCGGCAGCCGGCCGGCCTCCGCCCGGATCGCCTCGGCCTCCCGGGCCACCCGCTCGGCCCGCTCCAGGGTCGGCTGCACGCCGTGCTGTCCGGCGCCCTGGTTCAGCCGGGTCAGCTCGGGGGAGAGCGCGGCGAGCCGGGCGGCCAGGTCGTCCGCCCGCAGCCCCGCCTCGCGCACCGCGTCCAGGGCGTTGCTCGCGGCCAGCAGGGCCTGGCGGGCGCGCTCCACGGCGGGCGCGAGCCGGGCCAGCCGGGTCTCGGCCTTGTCGAGCAGCGGCCCCAGGCCGCTGCTGAAACGGTCCAGCGCCCTTGTGACGTCGAGCAGTTCGTCCTTGGCGGCGACCAGTTCGGCGCGCGCCCGGGAGGCGGCGGCCGCCTCCAGGTCGTCGCGGTCCAGGTCGGTCGCGTCGACGGCCTGGATGTAGCGCCGGCTGGCCTCGTCGATCCGCCGGCCCAGCGCCTCGAAGTCGGTGACCGCGCGGCGGGCGGCGGGGGAGTCGTCGACGGCTGTGATGGTCTCCATGGAGATCCGCAGGTCGCGCTGGGCGGTGTCCAGTTCGTAGAACGCGCTCGCCGCCGCGTCCTTGGCCGCCTGCGCCTCGGCCCGCTGGCTCTCGGCGCGGCCGCCGAACCAGCGCCGGGTGCCGCCGCCCGCGAAGGCGGCGGGCAGCGTGAGCGCGGCGAGCAGGGGCAGCCCGAGCAGGACCAGGAGGTCACGCGCGGCCGTGGCCGGTGCCGTCGGTGTCGCCCGTGCCGCCGGTGTGGCCGTCACATCCCTCTCCCGTGCCGTGGTCCGCTCCGCGTGGGCATCAGCGTCCGCGTGGAATCAGCGTCGCTTCATTCTCCCACCAGTACAGGACGAACACACGGGCCGGTCAGTTCGCCGTACGGACTGTGATGTTTCCGTCGGAGGTGTGCGCGGACACGACGTGGGAGCTGGCGTCGTCCCGGGGCACCGAGACATGGGCGGAGCCGTCCCGGGTGTCCGTGGTCACCCGGTACCCGGTGCGGGGCAGCGCGATGCTGACCGAGCCGTCCTCGGAGCGCGTGTCCACCTGGTCGGGGACGGCACCGAGTTCGAGGTGCACCGACCCGTCCCGGGTGCTGGCCCGCACCCGGCGCGAGGCGACCTCGGCGTGCACGGAGCCGTCCTCGGAGCGCAGTTCGAGGGGGCCGGTGGAGTCGGTGACGTGCACGGACCCGTCGCTGGTACGGATGTCCAGCGCGTCCCGGAAGCCGTGCGCGGCCACGCTGCCGTCCTGGTCCTGGACCTTCACGGTGATCCCGCGCGGGACCTCGACGCGGTGCTTGGCGGAGCAGCGCGTGACCAGCCCGGAGCACTTGAGCCGCAGCACCAGCCGGTCGTCCCGCATCGACCACGTCACCCGGGGGTCGTCACCGACCAGCGCCGAGCCCTTGAACCACCGGGTGACCCGCACGTCCCCCGCCTTGATGCCGTCGGCGGCGACGATCTCCAGCGAGGAGTCGTCGGAGTCCACGGTCAGGGTGCGGCCGTGCAGGGCGAAGGAGCGCTGCTCGGGGTGCTGGTCGTCGGAGGCGCCGCCGCCGCAGGCGGTGGCCGTGAGGACGAGGGCGGCGACGACGCCGGTGAGGGCGAGGGGGCGGACGGGAAGGGTGCGGGCGGCAGCGGTACGGGTGGGAGCGGTGCGGCTCATGGTGGTGGTCCCCCGGTGTGGAACGGACGCGGTTCTCGCTGGTCGGGGACGACATTAGGCGCGCCCGCCGGGGCGGGGAATCCAGTCCACTGCCGGGTTAGGGGTGGGGAAAACCCCCGTATGCCGCTCGCCCGCACGGCCCGGCACGGCGGGTGGGTGCAGCGGTACGACGAAGGCCCAGGGCCTCGGGTGTCACCTGTGAGCCTGGGCCTTCGTCCGTGTCGTACGGAGTCGTACGGGGTGGTGCTGGTCGCACTACCGGTGGGCGCGGACGGTTTCGAACCGCCGACATCCTGCTTGTAAGGCAGGCGCTCTACCCCTGAGCTACGCACCCGGGACGAGTGGACAGCCTACCCTGCCAGGGGGACTGTCCCGCAAACCCGTTGCCCTGCCCTCGCCGTCGAAGGCGACTTCGAGGACCCGGGTCACGGCGTCGCGGTTCAGCGGCCCGAACACATGGGGAAACGCGGCGCCCTCGGGCGTCCCGGGCGGCGGAACGGGCACGGCGGGCTCCCACTCCAGCCGGGCGGCGAGCCGGTCCTCGTCGATGAGCAGCGCCAGCAGCGGCCGGGGCGCGGACCGGTAGAAGGCGTTGACGACGGCCAGGGTGGTCGCCTCGTCCGGGGAGCAGTGCACGAAGCCCTCCTCGGCGAGCGAGGCGGGCGCGTAGGGGCGGTCGGGGCCGGTGCTCCACTCGGTGAGCGGCACGACGTGGTAGATCATGCGTCCTCGGCCCCTTTCCCGGGCTCCTCGGGCTCTTCCGGTCCCCCGGGTCCCTCGGGAGAAGAGTGTGCCGTACGGGTGTGCTTGAGCCGGGCGCGGGCGTCGACGCCGTCCGGGCCGGTGAACTCCGACCAGTACCGGTGGGTGGTGACGAACACCGCCAGCTCGTGCTCGCGGCGGCGGAGTTTCTCCACCTCGGCCTGCTCGTCGGCCGTCCAGCCCGGGGAGGCCGGCCGCTCGACCTTGCGCCAGCCGCCGCTGTCGCTGAACCCGTCCAGCGGCGCCACCGACCAGGGCAGCCGTTTCAGCAGGGCCGACAGCTCGGCCCGGATCTGGTGCAGCTCCTCCTGACCGGCCAGGAGGTCACTCGGAAAGTCATGGGGAGTAGCCACGCGGCAATGCTACGCCTGTTCGATTTTGGGTCGCGAGTTGCCGGGGTGGGTTCGTGTGTTCGAGTGGCCGTATCCCCGCGGCAGGCGGTCGCGTCTCCACGGCCTCTCCCCTCCGGGCAGGGCGGCGCGCGACACTGGAGCCATGTGCCGGAGTATCAAGACGCTGCGTCCGCCCGTGCTGCCCGAGGAGGCGACGCCGGAGGAGATCCGCGCGGCCGCGTTGCAGTTCGTCCGGAAGGTCTCGGGCTTCCGGACGCCCGCCGCGCACAACCGGGAGGTCTTCGACCGGGCCGTCGAGGCGGTCACCGCGGCGACCGGGGAACTGCTCGCCGGACTCCAGGTGCGCGGCCAGCGGCAGCGGCAGGGCACGGGGGCCGGTGGATGAGCGGGTAGGCGGGTGTACGACGCCCGGGCGGGGCCGGCTTACGGCGCCTGCGACGCTTCCGAGGCCCCCGGTGCCCGGCGCATCAGATACGCCGCCCCCGCGCCCGCCGCGAACAGCGCCGCCACCGACACGCACGTGGCGAGCCAGGCGGCGCCCAGCCAGCGGGTGCCGAAGTAGCCGAGGGCGACGCTGTACGCCGCCCAGGACAGGCCGGCCAGCGCCGACCAGGGCAGGAACTCGCGGACCCGGCGGTGGGTCGCGCCGGCGCTGAAGGAGACGACCGAGCGGCCGGCCGGGGCGAAGCGGGCGACGACCACCAGCGCGCCGCCGCCGCCCCGGGACAGGGCCGCGCCGAGCCGCTGCTGGGCCAAGCTGAGCCGCCGGGAGCGGGCGAGCGCGCGGTCCAGCCGGGCGCCGCCGCGCCATGCCAGCCGGTAGGCGACGAGATCGCCCAGCACCGAGGCCGTGGCCGCGCACAGCGTCAGGGCCAGGATGTCGGGCACGTCGTGCGGCACGTCGCCCGTCGTGGCGCCGCCCGCGGCAGCGGCGGCGCCCGAGCCGGCGGCGGCCGCGGTGGCCGCCGTGACGATCAGCACGCCGCTGGGCAGCAGCGGCAGGAACACGTCGAGCAGTACCGACACGGTCACCGCGACATAGATCCACGGAGTGCCGGTGAGCGCCCCCACCCTCGCCACACTCTCCAGCACCGCAGAACTCCCCGAACTCCCCCGTGGACCGGTGTGCGCCGCGATGTCGCGGGGGAGCGGCAGGGGCGGCCTGTGATCAGCCATACAGCGTACGCCGATGGTGTGACAGGTGGTTCACCGGGGGTTCGTGTGTTCGACGGGACGCTGCACCGCGGGGGCGGAGGCGGGAGCGGGGTGAGGGCGGGGGCGAGGGTGGTCCGGGCCGTACGGTCAGGCCGCCACCGGCGTCTGCTCGGGCGCGGGCCGCTCCTCCTGGGCCGAGCGCCGGGCGAACAGCCCGTCCAGGGCGAACGCCCCGGAGCCGGTGAAGACCAGCAGCAGGAAGGCCCAGCAGTACAGCACGGAGGGCTCGCCGCCGTTCTGGATCGGCCACAGCGCCACCTTCTGGTGGACGTCGAAGTAGGCGAAGGCCATGGAGCCGGAGGCTATGAGCGCCGCGCCGCGGGTGCCCAGGCCCAGCAGCACGAGGGCGCCGCCGACCAACTGGATCACCGCCGCGTACCAGCCCGGCCAGGTGCCGGCCGCGATCGTGCCGCCGTGGCCGCCGGCCGCGCCGCCGAGCACGCCGAAGAGCGAGGCGACGCCGTGGCAGGTGAACACCAGGCCCACGACGACCCGGAACAGGCCGAGGGCGTAGGGCTGTGCGGAATTGAGGCGTCCGGTCAGGCCGGCCATGGGGGAACTCCTTCGGTTGGCCGGCCCGGGGAGGGGGCCGGCTGGGGACGAATCCGAACGGGGGAGCTAGGTTAGGTCGACCTAACTAGAACTTGCAAGTTCAACATTCGGCCACCCCGTGGGCGGTGCGGGAGGTCCGTTGGTGGCGGTACGGCGGGAATTGGGAGGAGTGCGGCAACCACTGATGGGGTGGACAACTGGGCGGATAACGGGGTGTACCAGCGACTGGACCACCGGCCGGCCGGAGTGCCGTCCGGGAATCGCCGTCGACTGCGGCCGGAACCGGCCACCCCTCGCCGCCTGCACCGGGCCTCTTCCGGCCACGGCCGTGCCGTACGACCGCCCGGCGCCTCGGGAGCGAACTGGCCGCCGAACCAGGCGCCGCCCCCGGGTGCCGGACGGCCGGTGGCTCGACATCGCACCCGCGCCGCCCGGCCGGCGGCCCGCATCGGGCGATCGCTTCCGGCCGGGGGAGCACCGGCCGAAAGAATCGGGTGCGGGGCGACGGCGGGGGGAGAGGGGCGGCGGCAGGGGAGGGGAGAGGGGTGGCCGGGCGGCGGCCGGTCAGCAGTCGGCCAGGTAGCGCTGGAGCGCGCTCTTCTCCGCCGAGTCGACCGAGAGGTCGTAGTAGTACTTCACCTGGACCCAGGCGCGTACGTAGGTGCAGACGTACGCCGAGCGGGACGGCACCCAGGTGGCCGGGTCCTGGTCGCCCTTGGACTGGTTGACGTTGTCGGTGACCGCGACGAGCTGCGGGCGGGTCAGGTCGTTGGCGAACGCCTGGCGCTGCGCGGTGGTCCACTTGCTCGCGCCGGAGTCCCACGCCTCGGCCAGCGGGACGAGGTGGTCGATGTCGAGGTCGGAGGCGGCGGTCCAGGTCGCGCCGTCGTAGGGCGAGTACCAACTGCCGCTCTTGGCGGCGCAGGCGGAGTCGGTGGTGACGTTCGTGCCGTCCCGCTTGAGGACCGTCTCGCGGGTGTCGCAGGTGCCGCTGATGGTGATCCAGTGCGGGAAGAGGTCGCGGTCGTAGCCGGTGCGGTTCTCGGCGGCCACGGTGAGGGAGGCCAGGTAGGTGCGGGCGGTGGCGGCGCTGACCGGGGTGGGGAGGGCGGCCGAGGCGGCCGGGGAGTCGAAGAGGACGGCGGAGGCGATGAGGGCGGTGAGGGCGGTGAGTATGCTCAGCCGTCGACGCGCGTAGCACCTGGGCATGCGAACTCCCTTGCGGGGTGGGGGTTTTCGGGCGCGGGCGAGGCAAGACTCGCGGCGCCGGATTGCGGGGAGGCGTGCGTGCGGTAAGAAGTTAGTGACGCGCGCATGACACGACAAGGTCTGTGGCGGGGTCCGTGCCGCGCGTGCGGCGAGGGGTGTACGGGGCGCGGCGGGGGAGCGTGCGCGGGCCCGGCGGGGTTTCGTGTCCGGATGTCCGTTCGCGTACGATGGGCGGCGCAGAAGGGGAGTAGCTCTTCGCCGGACCGTCGACATACTGCTCAGCTCGCTGAGCCGGCGCCCGGAGGCGGACCTCGGACCGGAAGGCCGGGTCGGCCAGCGAGACCTTCGGTACAGCAGTGCACACCCGTGCCCCACGGCACGGCCGACCGTGTGCTGCCCTGCCGAGGTCTCATCGCACAGTCGCAGCACTCTCGGCGGGGTGGCCCCGACCGATTGAGGAACAGTGATCAGTCTCAGTGTCCTGGCGCTCGTCTTCGGCGTCGTCTTCCTCGCCGAACTGCCGGACAAGACGGCCCTCGCCGGGCTCGTCCTCGGCACCCGCTACCGCGCCTCGTACGTCTTCGCCGGCGTCGCCGCGGCCTTCCTGCTGCACGTGGTGCTGGCCGTGGCGGCGGGCAGCGTGCTGACGCTGCTGCCGCAGCGGATCGTGCACGCGCTGACCGGCGTGCTGTTCCTCGCCGGGGCCGCGGTGCTGCTGCTGAAGAAGGGTGACGACGAGGAGGAGGTCCGGCGGCCCGCGGACCAGTCCTTCTGGCGGGTGGCCGGCACCGGCTTCATGCTCATCCTGGTCGCCGAGTTCGGTGACCTCACCCAGATCATGACGGCGAACCTCGCCGCCCGCTACGACGACCCGCTCTCCGTGGGCCTGGGCGCGGTGCTGGCCCTGTGGGCCGTGGCCGGGCTGGGCATCGTGGGCGGGAAGGCGCTGATGAAGCGGGTGCCGCTGGGGCTCATCACCAAGATCGCGGCCGTGCTGATGCTCGCGCTGGGCGTGTGGGGCCTGTGGGAGGCGGTCGCCTGAGCGGGGGTGGTGGCGGGATGCCCGGCTTGTTTTGTACCGTAGAGAAACAAAGTGGCTCCCGTCCGCTCTCCCCGACCGGCGGGCGGGGCCGCCTTGTCCCTGCGGGGCCGCGGGCCGCTCCCGGTCCCGCCGAGGGCCGCCAGGGACCCACCCGTACGTCCCACCGCCCCCCTTGGAGCTGCTGATGACGGCCACCGCCGTGCTCACCGCCCGCGCCCTCCTGCTGGACATGGACGGCACCCTCGTCAACTCCGACGCCGTCGTCGAACGGATCTGGCGGCGCTGGGCCGACCGGCACGGGCTGGACGGCGACGAGGTGATGAAGGTCGTCCACGGCCGCCAGGGACACGCCTCGATGGCCCTGCTGCTGCCGGACCGGCCCCGGGAGCACCACCTCGCCGACAACGCCCGCATGCTCGCCGAGGAGACCTCGGACATGGACGGCGTGGTGCCGATCGCCGGGGCGGCCGGCTTCCTCGCCGCCCTGCGCGGACTGCCGCACGCGCTGGTGACCTCCGCCGACGTGGCCCTGTCCACGGCCCGGATGGCCGCCGCCGGGCTGCCCCTGCCGGACGTGCGAGTCACCGCCGAGTCCGTCGGCGCCAGCAAGCCCGACCCCGAGGGCTTCCTCAAGGGCGCCGCCGAACTGGGCGTCGCCCCCGCCGACTGCGTGGTCTTCGAGGACTCCGGCGCGGGCATCGCCGCCGGGCGCGCGGCGGGCATGCGCGTCATCGGCATCGGCCCGCGCGCGGCCGCCCACCGCCCGGACGCGGTGGTACCGGACCTCACACGGGTCCGGGTGGAACGGGCGGAGGACGGGGGCGTACGGCTGCGCGTGGGCTAGCCGCCTGCGGGCACCTGCCCGGTTGTTCAGTACGTCTCCGTACGTCTCAGTACGTCTCAGTACGTCTCCGACTCCAGGCTCGCCCGGGTCGCCGGGCCGTAGACGCCGAGGCCGTCCGAGGTGATGCCGCGGGCCCACTGGTAGGTGCGTACGGCGTCCTCGGTGCGCTGGCCGTAGCTGCCGTCGACACGGTTCGTGTAGAGGCCCAACTCCGCCAGCCGCTGCTGGAGTTCGGCCACCCCGGGGCCGTGGTCCCCACGGCGCAGGGAGGGGCCGGGCGCCGCCGGGGCGCTGGAGCGGGTGCTCGTCGCCGCGGTCCGGGTGGGCGCCGTGGGGTGCGCCCCGGGTACGGCGGTTGCCGTGGCGGACGGTGACGGCGGGGCCGTCGTCGCCGAGGGCGACAGGGACGGTGACGGGCTCGCGCCGTGCGAGGGCGAGGCGCTCGCCGACGCGGACGCCGACGGCGAGGTGGTGGGCGCGGCGGAGACCGGGGGCGCGGTGGCCGGGTCCGTGTGCGGCTCGTCCGGGACGCCCGCGCGCACCTCGTGGGCGCCCGCGTCGTCCCGGGCCGGGGACTCGTAGGAGAAGAGCCCGCTCGCGTACCCGGCCGCCGCGACGACGGCGGCCACGGCGGCGGTGACGGCGAGCAGCGCGAGGGGCCGCCGCCGGCGCCCCGGCCGCCGCCCGGCCTCCCCGCCCGCCTCCTCCGGGACCTCCGCGCGCCCGCCCCCGGAGTCGAAGAGACGCAGGTCCGCCGGGCTCGGCTCCCCCGCCCGCCGCGCCGGCGGCGCGGGCAGCGTGCCCGCGCCGACCGCGCGCAGCGGCATCGTGGCCTCCACGGCGGGCACCGGCCGCGTCTCCGCGTCCGCGGCTGCCGGGTCCGCGGCCGCCGGAGCGGGCCCGGGGCCGGGGTGTCCTGCCGTGGGCCGAGGGGGCGGCGGACCTGTGGGTGTGCCGGGTGCCGGGGTGCCGGTCCCTGCCCCGGTGGGTGTGCCGGACGCCGGATTGCCGGTTCCCGGCCTTGCGGTGGCGCCGGACCCGGGCTGTCCCGCCGTACCGGAGGAGTGCCACGGTCGCTGCGGCGCGGGCTCGCCGGGCCCCGGGTGTCCCGCCGTGGAGCCGTCCCCGCCGCCGGGCGCCTCCGCGCTGCCGGAGCCGTCCGTGCCGCCCGCATGGCCGGTGCCGCCCGCCCGGCCCGCGTCGCCCGTGCCGCCGGTGCCGCCCGCCTGGCTCTTACGGTCCGCGTCGCCCGCACGGCGGCCGGTGCCGCCCGCCTGGCCCGTACGGTCCGCGTCGCCCGTACCGCCCGTACCGCCCGTGCCGCCGGTGTCGCCCGCCTGGCCCGTGCCGTCCGTGCCGCCGGTTCCGCCCGCCTGGCCCGTACGGCCCGTGCCGCCCGTACCGCCGGTTCCGCCGGTTCCGCCCGCCCGGCCCGTATCGCCGGAGTGGCCCGTGCCACCCGCGTGGCCCACGCCCCCCGCGTCCCCCGAGCGGCCCGCACTCCCCGCACCCCCCGGAAGCTCCACATACGGCCGTATCCGCAGGGGATCGAAATCCTCCGCTGCCGCGGCCGCCGCCGTGCGGGTCTCGTGGAGGGTGGCGGCCGCGCGGGGGCCGCAGGCGCACGACGGGGAGTTGTCCGGGCCGCGGGGTGCCGCGCACTCCGGGCAGACGTGCCCCCTGGGCTCTTCCACGCGTGGGTCCCCTCCCGTCCGGACTCCAAGGATTATGCAGATTCTCTCCACACGCCCTCCCCGAAGCCCCCGGAATGGCGGTCTCCGGGTAGGTCCCAACGGGGCATAACGGGTCACACTGGTGACGGTGGACGATGTCATTCGAGCGCCGGGAGGTCTCCATGGCCGGGGATGAGCACGGCAGGACCGGGACGACGGGAGCGGACCCGTCGCCTCCGCCGTCCATACCCGAGCTTCCGCACGGCGGCGGCGCGGGCGAGCCGGAGCGGGTCTCCGGGAACGTCCTCGTCTCCATCGGCGCGCTGCTCCTCGGCATGCTGCTGGCCGCGCTGGACCAGACGATCGTGTCGACCGCGCTGCCCACCATCGTCAGCGACCTCGGCGGCCTGGAGCACCTGTCCTGGGTGGTCACCGCCTATCTGCTGGCCTCGACCGCGGCGACCCCGCTGTGGGGCAAGCTCGGCGACCAGTACGGGCGCAAGAAGCTGTTCCAGACCGCGATCGTGATCTTCCTGATCGGCTCGGCGCTGTGCGGCATGGCGCAGAACATGCCCGAGCTGATCGCGTTCCGCGCGCTGCAGGGCCTGGGCGGCGGCGGGCTGATGGTGCTGTCCATGGCGATCGTCGGCGACGTCGTCCCGCCCCGCGACCGCGGCCGCTACCAGGGCCTGTTCGGCGCGGTGTTCGGCGCGACCAGCGTGCTCGGCCCGCTGCTCGGCGGCCTGTTCACCCAGCACCTGAGCTGGCGCTGGGTGTTCTACGTCAACCTGCCCGTCGGCGTCGTCGCGCTCGCCGTGATCGCCGCCGCCCTGCACGTCCCGCGCAAGACACAGCGCCACGTCATCGACTACCTGGGCACGCTGCTGATCGCCTCGGTCGCCACCTGCCTGGTCCTGGTCGCCTCCCTCGGCGGCACCACCTGGGCCTGGGGATCGCCGCAGATCATCGGCCTCGCGGTGCTGGGCGTGGCCCTCGCGGCGGCCTTCGTGGCCGTCGAGCACCGGGCGGCCGAACCGGTCCTGCCGCTCAAGCTGTTCCGCGTCCGCACCTTCACCCTCTCCGCGGTCATCAGCTTCATCGTCGGCTTCGCCATGTTCGGCGCGATGACCTACCTGCCGACGTTCCTCCAGGTCGTCCGGGGCATCTCACCGACCCTGTCCGGTGTGCACATGCTGCCGATGGTGATCGGCATGCTGCTGGCCTCCACCGGCTCCGGGCAGATCGTCAGCCGCACCGGCCGCTGGAAGGTCTTCCCGGTCACCGGCACCGCCGTCACCACCCTCGGCCTGCTCCTGCTGCACCGCCTCGACGAGCACAGCTCCACCGCCGGGATGAGCGGCTGCTTCTTCGTCTTCGGCCTGGGCCTCGGCCTGGTCATGCAGGTGCTCGTGCTCATCGTGCAGAACGCCGTCAGCTACGAGGACCTGGGCGTCGCCACCTCCGGCGCCACCTTCTTCCGCTCCATCGGCGCCTCCTTCGGCGTGGCCATCTTCGGCACCCTGTTCGCGAGCCGCCTCGGCGACCAGCTCACCGCCGCCCTGCACGGCGCCCACCTGCCGCCGGGCGTCTCGGCGAACGCCCTCAAGTCCGACCCGCGCGGCATCGCCGCCCTGCCGCCCGCGCTGCGCCCGGCCGCCCTGCACGCCTACGCCGCCGCCATCACCGACGTCTTCCTCTACGCCGCCCCCGTCGCCCTGCTCGCCTTCGTGCTGGCCTGGTTCCTCAAGGAGGACCGGCTGCGCGGCTCGGTGACGGCCCCCGACGGCGCCCAGACCATGGCCACCAACCCGGTCGAGCGGTCCTCGTACGACGAGGTGTGCCGGGCGCTGTCCGTGCTGGGCACCCGCGCCGGGCGGCGCGAGATCTACCAGCAGATCACCGCGCGGGCGGGCTACGACCTGCTGCCCGCGGCGAGCTGGCTGGTGCTGCGGATCAACAAGTACGGCTGGGTGGAGCCCGCCCTGCTGGCCGAGCGCGTCCCCGTGCCGCTCAACGTCATCCTGGAGGCCGCCCGCCAGGTCGAGGAGCGCCGCCTCGGTGAACGCCACGGCCTGGAACTCGTCCTGACCGAGCGGGGCCGCGAGGTCGCCGCCCGCCTCGCGCACGCCCGCGAGGAGTCCCTGGCCGAACTGCTCGGCGACTGGTGGAGCCCCGGCCGGACCGTCGACCTGATGCGGCTGGTGAAGGAGCTGACCGGCGAGCTGTGCGGCTCGGACGCCGAACGCCCGCACGAGGAGCGGCCCGCCACCCGCCCGGCCTGAGCCTCCGGGCCCGGACCATCGGCGGCGGGTCAGGACAGCCGCTTGGTGAACCAGTGTTCGGCGTACCGGGAGTCGTTGTACCGGGCGGTCTCCTCGTACCCCAGCCGGGCGTACAGCGCCCGGGCCTCCACGAGGTCGCCGCGCGTGTCCAGCACCATCCGGCGGGCGCCGAGCGCGCGGGCCGCGTCCTCGGCCGCGGCCACCAGGGCCTGTCTGACCATTCGCGTCGTCGCCCGGAGGGCGGCCGCGCGGGGTCAGGTGCGTGCTCTCGGTGTGCCGGGCGTAGAGCCTCGTACTGGGTGTACTCGGCTCTGCGCCCGGTGCGGCGAGAGGGCGTGCATGGCGTCGCGCGGCAGACGGGAATGGTCAGACAGGCCCTAGCAGGGCCGCGCCGCCGCGGCCGCGTGCCTGAGCCCGTACGAAGACCCGGGTCAGCTCGGCGGTCGCCGCGTCCAGCAGCCGTACGCCTGCGGTGCCGGCCGCCCTGCCCTCGTACCGGCCGATCACCAACTGGCCGGTCGGCGGGGCCAGTTCGGTGCCGGTGCAGGCGGCGATCTCCCGCTCCAGCTCGCCGGGGTCGGTGCGCCGGCCCTCGTGCAGCAGGTACCAGCGGTCGCTGACCTCGGTGTAGTACGCCCGCCACAGCGCGGCGGCGGCCGGGGAGTCGACGGGTTCCGGGGCGATGGTCCAGGTCACCCGGGCATTCTCGGCGGGGTGCACGGGGCGCCCGCAACCGAATATCCACCGCACGACCGGACACGCGGTATCCACCGCACGACCGGACACGCGGTATCCACCGCGCGGCCGGACACGCGGTATCCATCGCGCGGCCGGACACGCGGTATCCATCGCGCGTCGGGGCGCGGTCCCGGCCGTCGGCTGCTACCTCGCAGCCTGTCCGCCGCCCGGCTGCCGCCCCGCCGCCCGGCCGCAGTTCGGCGCCCGCCCGCCGCCTGTCCGCCGTCCGGCCGCCGCCCGCTCGCCGTCCGCCGCCGGCCCCGCCGTCCGCCTTTCCGTGCCCGTCCCCGCCCCGCGCAGTTTGCCGGGGCTTTCCCGGGCAACCCGACGAAGGAACCGGTCAATTGGACCGGCCTGATCCGGAAGGCATCCATGTCCACTGGCCTGATCATCGCTCTCGTCGTGATCGTCGCGGCCGTCGTCGTGGTGGCGGCCGTGCTCGGCTCGCGTGCCCGCGGCCGGCAGGGAGGGCGGAATCTGAGGAAGCGCTTCGGTCCGGAGTACGAGCGGACCGTGGCCCACCACGACGGCGACACCAAGGCCGCCGAACGCGAGCTGGCCGACCGGGTGGAACGCCACGGCGACCTGCGTGAACGGGCCCTGGAGCCGGGCGCGCGCGAGCAGTTCGAGGCGCGCTGGACCGCCGTGCAGGAGCGGTTCGTCGACGCGCCGCGCGAGGCGGTGACCGAGGCCGACCGGCTGGTCGCCGAACTCGCCGAGGCCCGGGGCTTCCCGGCCGGCGACCGGTACGAGGAGCAGCTGTCCGCGCTGTCCGTGCACCACGCCCACCACGTCCATGGCTACCGGCGCGTCCACCGGGCGGCGCACACGCCGCTGGACGGCGGCACCCAGGACCAGGGCGGCACCGAGGAACTGCGCGCCTCCCTGCTGGAGGCCCGCGAGCTGTTCGAGGCCCTGCTGACCTCCGAGTCCGCCGACTCCGGCCGCCACCGGGCGCAGGACCGCACCGCCCGCCCCGCACAGGCCCGCAACCACGCCCCGTGGGCCGCGTTCCACGGCCGTCACGTCAAGGAGAGCTGACCCCATGCCGAAGCGGACAGCGGGCGGCGACCCGCGCACCCTGCCGGACGGGACCGTGCCGCCCGCCGAAGCCGCCGCGAGCGGCGAGAGAGGGACCCCCGAGCCCGGTGAGCACCGGGCGGCCCCGGCCGCCGAGCCGATCGCGGGCGCGGCCTCGGCCCCCGGAGCGGGCGCCCCGGGCGCGGGCCGCGTCGGCGGCGCCGGACTGCCGTCCACGGTGGGCAGCGTCGAGACCCCGCCGCACGACGAGCCGTCCACGGCCATGCCCGCCGCGCCGGGGGAGAGCGCGCCGGACCCCGCCCACCCCACGGCACCGGGCACACCGGCCGGCGCCGACTCGGCCGCGGAGTCCCCCGCGCGAACGGATCACGCGCGAACCCACCACGCGCGAACGGACCACGCGGCGACCGACACCCCCGCGCCCGACCCCCTGCTCGCGGCCTCCGCCGCCGAGCCCCCGCTCGCCGCCGCCGCACCCGAGCCCTGGCCGGCACCCGCCCCGGAGCAGACGCGGACGCCCGCTCCCGAGCAGCCCCCCGTCCCCGAGCAGACGCGGACGCCCGCTTTCGAGCAGACGGCCGCTCCTGAGCAGCCGCCCGCGCCCGCCACCGAGCACGCCCCCGCCCCCACGCACGCCCCGACCCCCGGACCCACACCCTCGCCCTCCACGCCCTCGTCCTCGACGCCCTCCACGCCGCCCCTCCTCTCCCAGGACGAGGCCGATGCCTTCGGGGACCGGCTGCGGGGCGCGGTCGTCGGGTTCGTGGACGGGCCCCGGGAGGCCGTGGAGGAGGCGGACCGGGTGGTGGAGGAACTCGCCGCCCGGGTCGCGGACGCCGTCGCCCGCCGGCACCGTACGCTGCGGGCCGCCTGGCAGGAGGAGGGCGAGGGCGAGGCCACCGAACGGCTCCGGCTGGCGTTGCGGGACTACCGCGAGCTGGCCGACCGGCTCACCGCTCTCTGACCACTCCGCTCCCAGCACTCCGGGCGGTCTGAACACTCCGAACGCCCCGCACACCGCGGAGCCACCGGCCGGAGCCGTCAGCCGCCCGGAATCGTCAGCCGCTCGTAACCGTCAGCCGCTCGTAACCGTCAGCCGCCCGCCGCGGCCCGCCGCTCGCGCCACTCGCGGACGACCTCTTCGGGGTCGTACCGCTTGAGGCCCAGCGGCGGGCCGGGCGGCGGCTTCAGCATCATGTCGAGGATCTTCGCGTTGATGTCCGCGACGATCTTCCGGACCGCGCTCTCCGAGGGAGCGGCGCAGGCCGCCGCGAACGCGTCCTCGGCCTCCTTGCGCAGCGCCAGCGACGGGGGCAGGGCGGACAGCCCCTCGCGGGCCATCTTCCGCTTGACCCACCACAGTTCGTCGTACGTCGTGTCGTCCGGGAGGGGCTTGCCCGCGCCCGGCAGGCGGTCGAAGTCGCCGCGTCCCTGCGCGTCGCGGATCTCCTTCTCGACCCAGGACTCGAACGGGACACCCGGTGGCTTGCGCTCGGTCATGTCGCCATTGTGCCGGACATGCCCGGCCCGGTCGATTTATCATTCCGCCGCGGATCGCCAATCGGGCGCGCCGCCACCGGCATTGGCGCGCACGGCCGGGCCCGCGGCAGCAGCGGCGGCCCGGCGCGCCCCGAACCACGAGGAGCGCACGTGCTCGAACTCACCATGGCCTCCGTCTCCGGCACGGACGCGGGCGCCACGGCCGGCATGCTGATGGCCGACGCGCCCAGCGACCCGGGCGCCGTGCTGCGGGTGGGCCGGGACGGGGCCGCCTGCCGGCTGGTGACGCCCGAGGACTGGCTGTTCGTCTCCCGGGTCCACCTGGAGTTCCGGTGCGGGCCCGACGGCGCCTGGCGGCTCACCTGGCTGCGCGGCTCGCAGCCGGACCCGTCCGCCGAGGTCCGGCTGACGGACGGCGGGCACACCCGGCCGCTCGGCTACGGCGACACCGTCCCGCTGCCCCGGGGCGGCTCCGGCGAGATCGTCGTCCAGGACCGCACCAGCCCGCGCAGCGTCAACGTCGGCTTCTACCACGAGGTGCCGTGAAGCGGGACCCGCCCCGGTCCGGCACCCGCCTCAGTCCAGCACCCGCGCCAGCGCGAAGCCGTCGTACCCCTTGGCGCCCACCGTCTGGATCGCGGTGCCGTCGAGGCGGGGGTGGTCGGCGATGAGCTGGAGCGCGGCCCGGGTGCCGCGCACGCCCGGGTCGGTGCTCGCGGCGTCGGTCACCCGGCCCTCGCGCACGACGTTGTCCAGCACGATCAGGCTGCCCGAGCGGGTCAGCCGCAGCGCCCACTCCACGTAGTGCGGGTTGTTGACCTTGTCGGCGTCGATGAAGACCAGGTCGAAGGGGGCCGGGTTCTCGTCGGCCAGCTTGGGCAGCGACTCCAGGGCCGGGCCCACCCGCACCTCGGCGATCCGGTCCAGGCCGGCGTGCGCGAGGTTGCGGCGGGCCACGTCGGCGTGGTGGCCGTCGTACTCCAGGGTGACCAGGCGGCCGTCGGCCGGCAGCGCGCGGGCCAGCCAGATGGTGCTGTAGCCGCCGAGGGTGCCGATCTCCAGGACCCTGCGGGCGCCCTGGAGCTGGGCGAGCAGGTGCAGCAGCTTGCCCTGGTTCGCCGTGACGTTGATCGGCGGCAGGCCCTCCTTGTCGCTGTCGCGCCGCGTGGCCGCCAGCGGTTCGTCCTCCGGGGAGAGCAGGGCGGTGAAGTAGTCGTCCACGTCGTCCCAGAGCTGCGAGTCGCTCATCCAGCAAACCTTTCGTCCGCCTAGTTAGATTGCCTAACTAGCTGCGCCTCCCGCATAGTAGCCGGGCACCCGGGGGCGTTGCACAAGGATTTCAGCCAAGTGGCGGCGGAACGTGCACCGGCGGTGGCGGCAGGACCGGCCGGCGCCGGGCACGGACCAGGACGCACACGGTCAGGGCCGCCGCGGCGAACAGCGCGCCGCCCACGGTCATCAGCCAGGCCGGGACGCCCGCCCACTCGCGCAGCCGGTCGGTGTAGACCACCTGCTGGTACGTGGCGTCGGTGGCCGTGCGGCGCAGCGCGTGGTCGCCGTCGATCCGCGACGGCCGCGGGAACTCCTGGTCGACGGCGGTCAGGAACGGCGTGCCCGCGGCGAGGGCGCCCAGCGCCCCGGTCGGCGCGTCGAGCCGGCCGGCGAAGGTGACGCGCCAGGGGTCGCCGCCGATGGCGGAGACCGGTTCCATGCGGTGGCCGGCCAGGATGTACAGGCCGAGCGACTGCGGGGTGGCGGCCAGCCGGGACAGCCGCATCGGGTAGACGGGGGAGCCGGCGGCGAAGGTGAGGTGCAGCGGGTCGAGGGTGCCGCGCAGCGGGGTGCCGGCGGCGGTGGGGGCGAGCCGGATCGCCACGTACTCCCAGTGCTGGTCGACGTAGGGCCGCAGGGCCTGGTCGAGCCGGGCGGGCAGGGCGAAGCCGTGGGCGTGCAGCCAGTCGGCGAGGGCGTGCGGGTCGGTGGCGGTGAGCCGGGCCACGTCGAAGGGGCCGAGCCGCTGGCGTCCGACCACCCCGACCCCGGGCGGCGCGGCCGCCGCGTTCCCCGGCCCGGCCGCGGCGGAACCGTCACCGGAGGTGAAGGGCCAGTCGCCGCGGCGTGGCCAGAAGTGCTCGCGGGTGCGGTGGACCGGGGCGGTGGCGGCGGTCAGCTCACCGAAGAGCGCCGGATCACCGAGCCGTACGGTCGCCCGGTGCGGGACCGGCATGATCCAGGCGGCGCGGTCGGCGTCCCCGGTCACGGTCAGGCTCATCACGATCTGCTCCTGCCGGCCGTCCCAGCGCACCGCGGAGACCTCGCGGCCCACCGCGATCCGCTGGTTCGGCCCCGGCACCATCGCGCCGCAGCCGCAGGCGTACGCGGGGGAGACGAGCGAGCCCAGCTGGAGGGCGAGCAGGGTGAGCAGCAGCGCCAGCACGCGGGCGCGCGGCCGTGCCCGCCGCCGCCCTGTGCGCTCTCCGGTCACCTTGGCGGCCACCTTCACCATGTACCGCGCCCCCCGTCCGTCGTCGTCCGGGGATCAGACGACGGGACGGGGGGCGCGGTTCCGCTCCGGGGCGGAGGGCTCTACGACGCCTGACGCATCACGAGTCGTCGTCAGGCGGTCACGGCTCCACCGAAGGCGCCGAGCCCGGCAGCGGGCGGCCCGCCGACTCCGTCATGCGCCACACCGCGAAGCCGCCGACGACGGCCGCGGCCATCATGTAGTAGGCGGGCATCATCAGGTTGCCGGTCGCGCCGATCAGGGCGGTGACCACCAGCGGGGTGGTGCCGCCGAACAGCGACACGGAGACGTTGAAGCCGATGGACAGCGAGCCGTAGCGCACCCGGGTCGGGAACAGGGCCGGCAGGGCGGCCGGCATCGCCGCGGTGAAGCAGACCAGGAGCAGGCCGAGCGCGGCCATGCCCAGGCCCACCGCCGGCAGGCCGCCCTGGCGGATCAGCAGCAGCGCCGGGACCGACAGGAACAGGAAGCCCGCGCAGCCGGCCGCGATCACCGGACGGCGGCCGACCCGGTCGGTGAGCGCGCCCGCGAACGGCTGGACGATCATCATCAGCGCCATCACGGCCAGCACCACGAGCAGGCCGTGCGTCTCGTCGTACTTCAGCTCACTGGTCAGGTAGCTCGGCATGTACGACAGCAGCATGTAGTCGGTGACGTTGAAGACCAGCACCAGGCCCATGCACAGCAGCAGCGCCTTCCACTGGCCGGCGACCATCTCGCGCAGCGGCACCTTCGTGCGGCCGGCCTCGGCCTTCTCGACCTCGGCGGCGAACGCCGGGGTCTCCTCAAGACGCATCCGCAGATAGAGGCCGATGATGCCCATCGGGCCCGCGATCAGGAACGGGACGCGCCAGCCCCAGGAGGTCAGGTCGTCCGAGGACAGCAGCGCCGTCATCAGGGTGACCAGGCCCGCGCCGCCGATGTACCCGGCGAGCGTGCCGAACTCCAGCCAGCTGCCGAGGAAGCCGCGCCGCTTGTCGGGGGCGTACTCGGCGATGAAGGTGGACGCGCCGGCGTACTCGCCGCCGGTGGAGAAGCCCTGCACCAGCCGGGCGGCCAGCAGCAGGATCGGGGCGCCGACGCCGATCGTCGCGTACGACGGGATCAGGCCGATCGCGAAGGTGCCCGCGGCCATCATGATCATGGTGACGGCCAGCACCTTCTGGCGGCCCACGCGGTCGCCGAGCGGGCCGAAGACCATGCCGCCCAGCGGGCGGACCAGGAAGGCGGCGGCGAAGGCGCCGAAGGTCGACAGGAGCTGCGCCGTGGGGTTGCCGGAGGGGAAGAAGACCTTGCCCAGGGTCACCGCGATGTAGCTGTAGACACCGAAGTCGAACCATTCCATCGCGTTGCCCAGCGCGGCGGCCTTCACGGCGCGCCGGACGAGTGCCGGGTCGGTGACGGTCGGGCCGGAGGGCTCGGTGGGGGACACGGGGCGCGGGGGCCGGGACGCGGTGACTGTGGCAGCCGACAAGGCTTCGCTCGCCTACCTCTCGACGGGGACAGGGACGCGACCCGCGCGGCGGCGGCGGCGACGGTGCCGGTGCCGGCGGGCGGGTCGGGGGCGGCCGTACGCCGCGCGGCCGGACTGAACCGGTGCGGCGGGGTGGCCGGAAATCGACCATACGCGCGGTGGGTCCCGTCACGTAACGCGCGCACTTCGCTGCGTACTGCATCCAAAGGCGGGTTACGCAGGGACATCTGCCCACCTCGGGCGGTTCCGCACCGGCCGCGGTTGTGATCCTTGTCGCGCCCCGGTGGGCACCGGCGCATCCCGCGCGCACTATCGTCATCCGGACAAAAGGCGGGCGGGCGACAGGCGGCTCCGGGGTCACCGGCGTCCCTGTCGGCGACAGCCGCGCGCCGCGTAGGGTCGTACAGCGAGTCCCGGCGCCCGGCGCGGGACCGAACGGGGCGGGAGGCCGACGGGGCGTGGCGAACGCGGAACGCAGCGGGGGACCGGCAGGAGTGCTCGCGGGGGTGGCGGCCGCACCGCCCGGCGCCCGGCTGCGGGCGGCCCGGCTGGGATTGTGGCTGATCGCCTCGGTCCTCGCGATACGGCAGGTGGCCGCCGTGCTGGCCACGCCGCGCGCGGACCGGCTGACGGACCTGGAGACCTGGGTCGGCCCGCACGGCGTCCTGCACGTCAACGGATCGCTCTACGACTCCACCCGCTTCACCGGCACCCCGTTCAGCGGGCTCGTCCTCAAGCCGCTCACCAACGCCGCCGAGGGCGCCCTCGGCTGGGGCTGGATCTTCGGCACCCTGCTGCTGGTCGTCGCCCTCGGTCTGATCGCCGCCCGAGCCCTGCCCCAGCCGGCCGGGCGCCGCACCTCCCTGCTGGCCGCGCCGGTCGCGATCAGCCTGCTCATGCTCTCCCTGCCGGTGCGCAACGCGTTCTGGCTCGGCCAGACCAGCGTGCTGCCGGTCCTGCTGGTGCTGCTCGGCTGCTTCACCGTGCGCGGGCAGCGCACCGGCGGCGCCCTGATCGGCCTGGCCGCCGCCCTCCAGCCCACCATGCTGCTGTTCGCGCCGCTGCTCTGGTACACCGAGCGCAGACGGGCCGCCGCCTCGGCCGGCCTCACCTTCGCCGCCTGCACCGCGCTCGCCTGGGCGGCGATGCCGCACGACTCCACCGCGTACTGGATCCACCACATGGCGGGCGTCGGCCTGGGCGGCCCCGCCGACGCCCTGGCCAACCAGTCCCTGCACGGCGCGCTGCTGCGCCTCGGCCTGGCCGGCCCGCTGGAGATCGCCCTCTTCCTCGCCCTCGGCGCGGCCGTCGCCGTGCTCGGCCTGCGCCGGGCCGTGACCTACGCCCGCGACGGTCAGCTGCTGCTCGCGGTCGCCGTCACCGGCTGCGCCGCGATCGCGGTGTCCCCCACGGCCTGGCAGCACCAGCTGCTGTGGGTGCTGCTCGCGGTCGTCGGCCGGGTCGGCCGGCGCGTCTCCGACCGGTACGTCTGGCCGGTCGCGGTGATCCTGGTGATGACGCTGCCGGCGAAGATGCTGCTGCCGAACATGGCGGCCATGAACCCGCTGCGCGACAACGTGGTCCTGCTGGCCGCGCTCGCCGCCGCGACCGCCGTGCCGTTCCTGTCCCGCACCGCCGAGCACTACCGGGCCCCCGTCGCCACCGAGTACGCCCCCGCGCTCCCGGCCCGCCTGGGCAGCCTCACGCTCCCGCCGCTGCTGCGCCGGGTGCTGACCCGCCCCAACCTCCTGCTCGAACTCCTCCTGATCCGCGTCACCTACGCCGCCTACTCCCAGGTCCGCCTGGTCGCGCGCGGGGACCGGGCCACCGCCGAGCGGCACGGCCACCAGATCCACTCCGCCGAGCACGCCCTGCACCTCGACATCGAGCACTGGGTCAACCACACGGTGGTCTCGCTGCCCTGGCTGAACCGCTTCCTGAGCTTCTACTACGAGACGTTCCACTTCATCGTGCCGCTGACGGTCCTCGCCGTCCTCTACGCGCGACGGCCGGCCGACTACCGGTGGGCGCGCTCCGCCCTCGGCTTCGCCACCCTGATCGGCCTGCTCGGCTTCTGGCTCTACCCGCTGGCCCCGCCCCGCCTGATGCCGGGCTTCGGCTTCATCGACACCGTGCACGGCGCGCAGGACTTCGCCAGGCCGGACTACGGCGCGATGACCGCCGTCACCAACCAGTACGCCGCGATGCCCTCGCTGCACTTCGGCTGGTCCCTGTTCTGCGGCATCGTCATCGCCGTCGTCGCCCCCAGATGGTGGATGAAGGCCCTCGGCCTGCTGCACCCCCTGTTCACCGTCTCCGCGATCATCGCCACCGCCAACCACTGGGTGCTGGACGCGGTGGGCGGGGCGGCGGTGGTGTGCGCGGGGTTCGGACTGACGTATGCGTTGCAGGGGCCGCGGGTGCGCGTACCGGCCCCGGCGGCCCCACCGGCAAGCGCCGAGCAGCCCACACCACCCACACCGCCCGTCCCGCAAGGAAGCTCTTAGCGCCGCGGGAGGAGTCGCCGCCCCCGCGGGGCGATCCCTAGCAGCGCCGGTTCCACGGGAGCCGGTAGCGGGAGCCGATGCGGTACTCGCCCGCCGCGGGGGCGTCCAGCCGGATCCAGCGGCCGTCCCGGACGAGGCAGCCGTGGTGGTCCGCCCACAGCCAGGGCGAGTAGGCCACGCGCACCGTCACCGGGCCCGGCCGGTCGACCCGGACGACCACCTGCGCGTCGTCGGAGCGGACCACGACGGCCGGCGGCTCGGCGAGGGGGACCGCGCCGCGCACCCGGAACACCCGCCAGTGGGCGTCCTTCCAGACGGGTTCCAGCCAGGCGGGCGCGGAGCGCACGAGCGCGGCCTCCTGCTCGGCGGGGCCGTCGGGCCGGCCGTCGTGCAGGACGACCAGGCCGACCGCGTTCTCGGCCAGCCACTGCCGGTAGGTGTGCGCCGAGAACGTGCCGTCGTAGAAGAGGCGGCCGCGTACGACGTCCAGCTGCCGGTTCCAGCCGCGCGCGGAATCGGCGTACGGGGCAAGGCCGCTGGCCTCGCGGTGGTCGCGGGCCGGGACGACCTCCACCCGGGTCCGGTCGGCGCCCAGCCGCTCCAGCGCGGCGACGACGCCCTTCGTGTCGGCGGCCCAGGCGGGCACCCGGGTGGAGACGCGCAGGTCGTCGATGGTCTTGCGGGTCACCCAGTTCACCGACAGCGCGCACACCAGCACCAGCACCGCGCACCGCAGCGGCGAGCGGCGTACTGCCGTCGCGGCGGCGAGCAGCGCCGCCGGGGCGGCCAGTTCGGCGAGCCGTTCCACGTTGGTGCCGACGGGCGAGGGGATCAGGTAGGTGAGGACGACCCCCAGGGCGTAGGCGCCCGCCCCCCAGCGCAGTACCCGCCAGTGGCGCGGCGCCAGCAGGAGCACGGCGGCGCCGAAGAGGGCGGGCGGCCAGATCCGGCCCGCCGGCATGGGCTGTTCGCCCTCGAACGGGAAGAACACCGTGGTCAGCGCGACCACCGCGAACGGGGGCAGCACGAGCGCGGCGGCGGTGCGCGGCCGGCGGTCCAGCAGGTGGCCCGCGCCCGCGACCACGAGGAACAGCCCCGCCACCGGGCTCGCCGCCGTGGCCAGGACGCCGAGCACCGCCGCCCGGGCCGGTCGCGGCCGCCCGCCGGTGACGGCCAGGCAGCCGGCCAGGCCGAAGGCCACCCCGAGGGCGAACGTGGTCCGGCCGGAGGCGACATCGCACCACAGGGCGGCGGCGGCGAGCAGGGCCGGCCACAGCGGCCGGGCGGCCCCCGAGCGCTCCAGGAGCCGGGCCGCGCACCAGGTGGCGGCAAGGCCCGAGGCCACCGTGACCGCCCGGACCCCGGCCCAGGCCATCAGGAACGGCGACAGCAGGCTGTAGTTGGCGGTGTGCGTGCCGCCGTACCAGAACAGGTTGTACGCCGACCCCGGGTGCCGCGCGGCGAACCCGGCCCACGCCTCCTGCGCCGCGAGATCCCCGCCGCCGGTGGCCAGCCACAGAGCCCACACGGCATACAGCGGAACGAACGGCAACGTGGCCAGGAGCGGTACCCGATGGCGAGCCCCGAACCGCCGGAGCCACAACTCCCGACCGGTGCCTTCCCGTTCCGCCGCTCTGGATATGAGGTCCGCAGAAGCCACGGTCACCGCTCTCCGGTTCGATACAGGGGAACACAGTTTCCCATCCGGGGGAGAGCCGCCTCGGCTGCGTCCACCATGACCGGCACGGAGAGCGGACGCAGCACTCGTAGGAGCCATGCACGGCGGTGAGGGCGTTCTCTGTGGCAGAGGGCGCCCTCAGCGTGTCGTCCCCGTCAGCCGACGCTGCCGTACTCCACAGGGAAGGCCAGGGGCCATGGCCGGCCGAAGTCGAACAGGGACGGATCATCGAATTCGCGGTTTGCCTCGCGCCACGAGGGGTCGCCGGAGACGACGAAGCTGTCTCCATCCGGTTCGATCATCCAGGTGAAGGCCGCATCGTCCGCGGCAAGGTCATGGCGCTCCTTCAACATCGCGAACTCCTCCTGCGACGCCCGGCGGATGTGGACACCTTTGTAGATGGGTTTGAGCAGCATCAGCTCCACATGGCCGAAGCAGACCTCGACCCGGGTGTCCGTTCCGTCGACTGCGGTGGCGTCGCTGCGCAGCAGCAGCACTCGGTGCGACGTCGCGAAGCTGACCACTCGGAACAGGCGTCCTTCTCGTACGAAGTCCGGCATCCTCTGTGTTCTCCCTGTCCTCGGGGTCTTGGGGCCACTCAGTCCAGTCCGGTGTCGGCATGTCTTTGCCAGGGATCACCTGGCGCGGTTCGGTCTCATCGATCTGTCGAGATCACCCTTCGTTCAAGGCGGCTCGCAGGTAGGCGATCAGATCACCGGTCGGAACCTCGTCCCAGGCGGCCTCGGGCACCCCGACGCACAGGGCGTCATATCGTTGCCCGACCGACTCATGCGCCAGAACCTGACGGCTCGTTCCCTCCAGCGGGTCCACACGCAGGCGCACGGCACCGTGCGTGATCGTCGGGAACGTGTTCCGCAGGACATCATCTGCGGAGAGCCGGCGCAGCAGGCCTCGGGATCGGTCGAAGGCGTGATCGTCCGGTTTGTCCGGCAGGCGCCGCCCCCTTTTCGGCCGGTGGCGTCGGCGTACTGGTGGGTGCGGACGATGGTGGAGTCGGTCTGGACGAGCCAGTCGATGGGGCCGACCGCGTCCGCACGGGACTGGATTTGTGCAGAGCCTGGGCGAACACGCCCGTCTGGGTGTAGTGGTGGAAGCGGGTGTAGACGGTCTTCCACGGCCCGTAACGTTTCGGCCGGTCACGCCAGGAGATCCCGGTCCGGATCTTGTAGACCATCCCGTTGACGACCTGTTGGTCCGACACGCGCGGCCGCCCAGTAGCGGCCCGCGGTATCAGCGGAGCGAGTAACTCCCAATCCTGGCCAGTGAGTTCATGGTGGCGTATCACTCCACCGTGATCCACCACTTGATGATCTTTGAAGACGGACCCTGGGGGCGGCCACCGTACGGCCAGGTCTTCGTGGACGGCGGCCGGGGGTGGGCCAGACGGTCACCGATCGCCCGGAGCCGCTCGTACTGCTGCGACGCGAAGGGCACGGAGTACGCCTTGGTGGCGCGCAGGGACAGTCGGAACCCCAGATCGGCGTCCCCTTGGTGGGATGACGTGCCTCAAGGCGGGAGCGAGGCCGGGTACGGCGATGGCCCGGTCCAGAGCGGGGACTGCTTCCTCGGTCTCGGTTGGCGCAATCTCGCGCAGCTCCGTCTGTCACCGTGGGGCGAACCTCGTCAAAAGCGGTTGCTTCGTAGGGGTCCAGTTGTCGTGCCTGTTATGGGTACACGTGCGAGAGGCGGCGCAGCCAGGCCCGAACGTCCCCTTCTGCTTCGGCGGGGCCCGCAGCACCGTCGTACGGCAGCCAGCCAGACGGTGCGCAGTACAGGCTCCGGCAGCGGAGAGCTACGAGCCCCACGTCCCCAAGCACGCCGAACTCGCCGCATGGTCCCAGCCGGTCAACCCCCCAGCCCGACTCGGGCGTTTTGACGAACCACATAAGCGCACTCCCGGCCCGGACGGCGTCGGGAGGCCCCTTCGCGAAGGGGCCTTCCGAGCACTTCAGCGTGTTCCTCGCATCTGGCCGAACCATGAGGGATCGTCCATCTCGCCCTCGTCCTCATGCCACTGCGGAGGTGCGGAGACGACGAAGCTCCTCATGCCGTCGCCCAGGGCGAACAGGCGGCCCGGTAGGACCTCCACCCCGTAGTCGAGGCCGACCTTCGCGCATTCCTCGGCGCCGGCCCGGCGGATGACCAAGCCTTCGTAGCCGGAGCGGAGGACCATGAGGTCGACGTTGGCGAAGTGGACGTCGATGCGGGTCTCCGGCGGTCTGTCCCTGCTACTGCGGAGGAGGAGCCTTTGATGGCCTACGGTGTACTGCCAGACCTTGAAGTATCTGTCCGACCGGAATAGCTCGGGACCGGTGGGCTCCGGCGTCACTTCAGCTCCCACTGTTCAGCACATCCCAATCGGGTTCGGGGATGTTCACGACTTTGCCCTCTTTGCTGTAGAACGTGATGTTGCGCCACTCGAAATTTTCCAACTGGGTCTGAAGTCCGATCTGGCCCATTTCCCATTGGGTGGCTGCCCAGTCGCCCGAGCGCCAGGCCTTGTACGCGCGCGCATACTGCTCGGCTGGGGTGTCCCCGTCGAAGCCCTTGAGGCTGACCGCCACCTTGCCGTTGTTGCGCAGGACATTCGAGACCTCGGTCATCCACAGGGCGATCGGTTTTCCGTTGCTCCGGCCGATCACCTCCGCGTAGGCGTCACCGTTGAAGGTGTATCCCCCCTGGATCTCCTTGGCCAGGGCCTCCGAGTGTTCGCCGATGCCGAGCACCATGGTTCCGGTCGGGCAACCGCTCGTGTTGTGGACCAGAACCGGCGTCGTCCCGGCCAGCACATAGTAGGTGTGCAGGCTGTCGACCGTGAGGTTGTATGCGGAGTGCAGCCGGTGGAAGAGGTGGACACGGACCACAGTCACGGCATTGCCGCTGCTGGTGCGCAGCGTCTGGCCGGGCTTGAGGTTCGTCACCTGCTAATCATTGACGATCAGCTTCCGGCGGTCGGCCCGGGCGATGGGGGCGTCGTACGGATCGGACCGCCGGGGCGGTCGTCCCTCCGGCCCTTGGCGGGCGGCCCCCGAAGCCCTCCTCACGCGGGCCGTGCCGGGGCTGCGTGAGTCCCCTCGAAGGGGTCAGTCCAGGAGTGCGGTCGCCTCGACCTCGACGAGGACGTCCGGTTCGAAGAGGTACTCGACGCCGATGAGGGAGGCCGGGGGCAGGGGAAGCCGGAGGCCGATCTCCTCGGCGACGGCCTCCACGCCGGCCATGAGGTCGCCGATCTTCTCCGGGCTCCACCGGGTCACGTAGAACGTCAAGCGCAGCACGTCCACGAACGACGCGCCCGTGCTCGCCAGTCCGACGGCGGTGTTGCGCAGTGCCTGGGCGACCTGCCCGGCCAGATCACCGGGTGCCACCGGAGTCCCGTCGGCCTGGCGCGCGACCTGGCCGCTGACGTGGATGTGCTTCGTCCCGGTGCCCACGGCGACATGGTGGTAGGGGACCGGCTGCAGCATGCCTTCTGGCGTGAAGTGCTGAACAGTCATGGGTTTCTCTCCTCCCAAATAGGTATCGGTAAGCTACCTAGTGGAAGAAGGACACTTCAACGAGATCAGGTTTCACCATGGATACCGACGACGAACTCCGCATCGACACCCCGCACCGCGAACTGCTCGACCAGATCCTCGACAAATGGTCGCTCAGCGTCCTCAACGAGCTCTGCGAACGCCCGTGCCGCTTCAACGAACTGCGCCGGGCCATCCCCCAGGTCACGCAGAAGTCGCTGACCGCGACACTGCGGCGGCTCGAACGGAACGGTGTGATCGAGCGCGAGGTCGTCTCCATCCGCCCCGTGGCGGTCCGGTATCGGATCACGCCCCTCGGCAAGACCCTCCGGCATCCCGTTGACGTGCTGCTGGCGTGGGCCTCGCAGAACATGCCCGCCGTCGAACGCGCACGCGAAGGATTCGAAACGCGGGAAGAAAGGGAGGCCGGCTTCTGACCTTCCCAGGGCTGAGCGTCGCAGGCCGCATGCCGCGCTCCAGGCGACCGGGTCTACGACCTTTCAGAACCGCCACGGTGACATCCCCCGTGCTCACGAGCGACCCGATGCGGCACTTCACCTGACGCCGGGACCAACGGCACCGTCCTGGCCCGCCGTTCCTGATCAGCACCGGCCGTCACCACGGCGCGGAGAGCCTGGAGGAGAGCCGGGTGCCGCCGGCTCTGGACTTCGCCGGCGACGTGGTGGACGTCGTCACGCAGCCGCTCAGGATCTCCTTCGACACCTGCGGGAAGCGCCGCTCCCATACCCCTGACCACCTGACGGTGACCCGCCGCGGTGTCTGGCTGATCGACGTGCGCCCCGAGCCTTTGATCAAGGTGGCGGACCGGGAGTCGTTCGCTGCGGCCGCCGAGGTCGCCTGCGGCTGGCGCGACACGGTGGCCGCCTGCTGGCGCGAGCACGCCTTCGCAGGGCTGGAAGCGATGGCGTCGCGGTGTCGGCTGAGGTCCGATCCTCTGGGGCTTCGGCCGGTGCTGCTCGCCGAGGCGGCGAGCGGGCGGAGGTTCGGCGAGCTCGCGGCGGCGACGGGCTGCGAGCTGGTCGCCGGGCCCAGTTGCTGCTCCTGCTGTGGTCCCGGCAGCTGGGGCATCGACCCGACCGGCCCGCTCCAGGACCGCTCGCTCGTGATGCCCGCCAGGGAGTCGGGCCGGTGTGGGACCTATCCCCCGGCGCAGGGCTGGTGCTGGACGGGACGGAGTGGACGGTCGAGCGGCACAGACCGCATCTGGACCGGGCGCAGTTGGTGCAGAATGACGGCACTCGCGAGTGGATGGCCTTCAGGTTCCTGGCCAGCCATCCGCAGTGCCGGGCCCCGCCGCTTCGACGCAGCCACCGGTCGTCCGCGCCGCCGACCAGCCCGGACCGGCGGCGGGCGTTTGCCCACCGGATCAGCGTCCCGTGGCCGACCGAGCCTAGCCCCAGTGGCTTCGTCCACGAGCTTGGAAACTCGTGAACAAGCGGGCTCGCAGGGCTCCTTCGGCCTCTTCCACTTCGCCGGCGATCCCTGCATCGTCTCCACCGAGGGCTACGGCAGCGGTCATCCGACCGCGAACCCGGACACCGTCGAGGACTGCTCGCTCCGTAGATCGCCGAAGGCACCCACGTAGCCGTCCGTGACTCCAAGGCCCCCGCCGGGCCGGTCCTCACCTTCCGGCCCGCCGTCTTCACCGAGTTCGTGGCCTGGGCCTCACTCCCGGCCTGACGTCACCGCCGCCAGTACGGCCGCCGCCACCGCCGCGATCAGCAGGGGCGTGCCCAGGTCGCGGTGGATGACCAGCCAGGCGCCGACGGTGGCGCCAAGGAGCATGGCGAGCACCGAGGCGGTGCGGCGCGGGGAGCGGTGGCCGGCGCCGCCGCCCGCGCGGGAGTCGGCGGCGAGGCCGGTCAGCGTCATCGTGAGGACGGTGGTCGTCAGATCCGGCACGCCCAGCTTGCGGACCGTCGCGTTGCGCAGGCCCATCGCGAACGCGGTCAGGGCGATCAGGGCGTACGTCGTCCCGGTCGCGCCCGGCGCGGCGAAGGCGACCACCGCCGAGATCCCGACCAGCACCGCCTCGCAGGCGAGTGTCACCCGCGCCCAGGTGCGGCGCGAGCCCTCCCCGCAGCGCACCGCGACCCGGCCGCCGACCACCGCGCCCACCAGGAAGCACGCCAGCGAGGTCGCCGTGTGCGGGAGGGAGAAGCCGGGCGCGCCGGCGGCGGCGAAACCGAGGACGACCACGTTCCCCGTCATGTTCGCGGTGAAGACGTGCCCGAGCCCCAGATAGCTCACCGCGTCGATGATCCCGCTGACCACCGTCAGCCCCAGCAGCACCGCCACCAGGCGCAGTCCGCGCGCCTCGCGGTCCTCGGGCCGTACCTCTCCCGCTGTCATGGAACCTCCGGTCACCTGGACGGGCAGGGTGTTCCCAAGTGCACCACGGAGGCGGGGGAGTCTCGGATGTCCGCGCGCCCCGCGTGTCCGTAGCGTCGGGGCATGACGAAGAACCCGCACAACTCGCGGAAGAACACCAACAGTTGGCGTGCGCGGCGGGCAGTGGCCGCGACCGCCGCCCTGCTGCTCGCCGCCCTCGCCGCCGCGCCCACCGCCTCGGCCGCCACAGCGACCAGGACGGATGTCACTCCTTCCGCGTCGGCCACGGCGGGCCGGAGCGGCCGGGGTGGTCTCCTGGACGTCACGCCCGTCGCCGCGCACAGCCGGGGCGAGGTCGTCCGGTATCTCGCCGCCCTGCCGATGGCCACCGATCCGGTGCGGTACGGCGTGCGGGCGTACCGGCTGACGTACCGCACCGTCGATCCGTACGGCCGTCCCACCACCGCCACCGGGCTGCTCACCCTGCCCGACGGCGGCGGGCGGCGGATCGGGCTGGTGTCGGACGCGCACGGGACCATGGTGGACCGGGACTACGCGCCGTCCGTGGCGGAGGACGGGCGGGCGGCGTCGTACCTGTTCGCGTCCGCCGGGCACGCCGTCGCCGCGCCCGACTACCTGGGGCTCGGGCGGGGGCCCGGACTCCATCCGTACATGGACACGCGTTCGGCGGTGACCGCCTCGGTGGACATGCTGCGGGCCGCGCGGACGGCGGCGGCCGGGCTGGGGCGGACCCTCACCGGGGACGTGTACCTGAGCGGCTTCTCGCAGGGCGGGCAGGTCGCCATGGCGCTCGGCAAGGCGCTGGGTGAGGGCGCCGGCCGGGACTTCCGGGTGCGGGCGCTCGCACCGGTGAGCGGGCCCTACGACCTGGCCGGCCAGGAGATCCCGGCGCTCACCGACGGCCGGGTCAACGACACCAGCGGGGTGTTCTACCTCGCGTACTTCCTCGTCGCGCAGAACCGGCTGCACCCCATCTACCGGGACCCGGCCGAGGTGTTCCGGGCGCCGTACGCGAGCCGGGTCGAAGCCCTCTTCGACGGGCGGCACGAGGAGGGGGACGTGATCGCGCGGCTCCCGGGCAGCGTGCGCGCGCTGCTGACGGACGGCTTCGCCCGGCAGCTCGCCCACCCCACGGGAGGCTTCCTCGACGCGCTGCGCGCCAACGACGGCGCCTGCGACGGGAAGCCGGCCGCGCCGGTCAGGCTGTACGCCGGGAACGCCGACACGGACGTGCCCATCGGCAACGCCCGCAGTTGCGCCCGCGCCCTGGCCGCGCACGGGGTGACGGCACCCGTCATGAATCAGGGGGACGTCGACCACAACGGGTCGGCGTTCGCCTCGCTGCCGAAGATCGCGCGCTGGTTCAACGCGCTGGAAGCGGGCCGGACGCGGACGCGCTGAGGGCGGATGCGGATGCGGATGCGGATGCGGGTGCGGATGCGGATGCGGGCACGGCGAAGGCGGCGGCCCGGGGATCGGGGGCCGCCGCCTCCACGAGTGCCGTGAGGTGGCTCAGACCGGGGTCGCCGGCGCCAGGCTCTGTGCGGTGGCCGCTCAGTACCAGCCGTTGGCCTGCCAGAAGTTCCAGGCGGCGGCGGGGCTGCCGTAGCGGGAGTTCATGTAGTCCAGACCCCACTTGATCTGCGTCTTGGGGTTGGTCTTCCAGTCGGCGCCGGCCGAGGACATCTTGGAGGCCGGCAGCGCCTGGACCAGGCCGTAGGCGCCGGACGAGGAGTTGGTGGCGTGGATGTTCCAGCCGCTCTCGTGCTCGACGATACGGCTGAAGGCGTTGTACTGGGCGGCGTCCGGGATCATCTGGTGCGCGACCGTCTGCGCGTCGGCGGCCGGAGCGGCGGTGGCCGCGTGGGCGGGAGCCGAGGTGAGGGCCATGCCGACGGTGGCGGCGGCCACGGCGGCGGTGGAGAGGGCCTTCTTCGGGCTGGCGATGCGGCGGATGAAGGAGACGGACACGGAGAACCTCTTTGATCGGGGACAGGGGTCGCCGGCAGCCGGAGCCCGCTGACGCGGGGGAGGAGCTGCCTGGTGCCGCGACCCGTGGGGACCGTCGGCTCCTGGCGACGTCCACCAGAGAAGCAGCCGGGAAAACCGTCCGCAAACACCCCTTTTACTAGTGCTCGTCGCATCACGGGCGGGGCGTTCCTGTGTGAGCGGCGTCTCAACGCGCAGGTCGGCACGGGTAAAGCCGCGTGCATGCCACGCGTGTACGGCTACGGCCCCGCTTCGTAGGTGACCTGGGTCATGTGGGGCGCCTCACCGGTACGGTCACCGGGCGGTCCGCGGCGCTCACCGAGGGTTCACCGCGCGGGCGCGTCGAAGGTGACCGGCGTCTCGAAGGCGGCCCGCCGGGTGGCCCGGCGCAGCGCCCGCAGCACCGCCGGGCCGACGAGCAGGGTCAGGACGACGGTGACGACCGCCCGGCCCAGGTCCCAGCCGAGCGAGGTGGCCGTGCAGTAGGCGAGGAAACGGGCCAGGTTGGCGGTGACGGCGGCGTGCGGGTCGAAGGCGATGGAGGAGGCGAGGGTGCCCATGAAGGGCCAGCCCGCCAGGTTCATGACCGTGCCGTAGGCGAACGCGGCGAGGAAGCCGTAGGCCGCCAGCATCAGCAGTTCCAGGCGGCCGCGCAGGCGGTCCGGGCCCGGCAGCAGGCCCGCGCCCATCGTGAACCAGCCCATCGCCAGCATCTGGAACGGCATCCACGGGCCCACCCCGCCGGTGAGCAGCGCGGAGGCGAACATCGTCACCGAGCCGAGCACGTACCCGAAGCCCGGCCCCAGCACGCGTCCGCTCAGCACCATCAGGAAGAACATGGGCTCCAGGCCCGCCGTCCCCGCGCCGATCGGACGCAGCGCGGCGCCCGTCGCCGCCAGCACGCCCAGCATCGCGACCGCCTTCGGGCCGAGCCCCGACTCGGAGATGGTCGCGGCGACCACGGCGACGAGGAGCACCAGCAGGCCCGCGAAGAGCCAGGGCGCGTCCTGCGCGTGCGCGCTGAGCTGCGAGGCGGGCGGGGCCAGGAACGGCCAGGTGAACGCGGCCACCCCGACCGCGCCGGCCAGCACCAGCGCGGCCACGGAACGGGGGCCGAAGCGGATGGCACGGGCTTGGGGGCGGTGGGCGGCGAAGGCCGTGGGGGTGGCCGCGGCGGCGCCGGGGCGGTCCGTCATGCCAGGGCCTCGCGGACCTGGGCGACGGTGAGCCATCGCTGCGGGGCGAGGATCTTGGCGACCTGCGGGGCGTAGGAGGGGGAGGAGACGACCACCTCGGCCATCGGGCCGTCCGCGATCACCTCGCCCTCGGCGAGCAGCACCACCCGGTGGGCGAGTTCCGCGGCCAGCTCCACGTCATGGGTGGCCAGCACGATCGCGTGCCCCTCGGCGGCCAGCGCGCGCAGTACCCCGACCAGCCGGGCCTTCGCCCCGTAGTCCAGGCCGCGGGTCGGCTCGTCCAGGAGCAGCAGCGGGGGGCGGGCCGCCAGGACCACGGCGAGCGCGAGCGCCAGGCGCTGGCCCTCGGACAGGTCCCGGGGGTGGGCGGCGTCGGCGACGCCGGGCAGCAGCTCGGTGACCAGGGCGCGGCAGGTGCCGGGCGGGGCCTGCGCGTCCCGGTCGGCCGCCGCGCACTCGGCGGCGACCGTGTCGGCGTACAGCAGATCGCGCGGCTCCTGCGGGACCAGGCCGACGCGGCGCACCAGCTCCCGGGGCGGGGTGCGGTGCGGTACGGCCCCGCCGACGCGGACCTGCCCGGAGCGGGGCTCCACCAGGCCGACCAGCGAACCGAGCAGCGTGGACTTGCCGGCGCCGTTGCGGCCCATGAGCGCGATCGTCTCGCCGGGGAGCACGGTCAGGCTTACGTGCCGCAGCGCCTGCACACCGTCCCGGCGTACGGCGAGGGAGCGGACGTCGGCGACCGGTTCGGCGGGAACGGTCGCGGGGGTGGTGCCGGTTTCGCGGCGGAGGCGGAGGCGGGGGCGGAGGCGGGGGCCGAAACGGGGGCGGGGCGCGGGGAGCGCGGGTGCCGGTGGGGTCGCGGGTGGCGCCGGGGCGGTGGGCGCCGGTGCGCGGTCGGCCAGGCGGGCGCGGAGGCCGGCCGCGCGGCGGCGGGCGTCGCGCACGGTCAGCGGGAGCGGGGACCAGCCCGCCAGACGGCCCAGGTCCACCACCGGCGGGGCCACCGGCGAGACGGCCATGACCTCCGCCGGAGCGCCCAGCACCGGGGCGGCGCCCGGGGCGGGCAGCAGGACGACCCGGTCGGCGTACTGCACGACCCGCTCCAGGCGGTGCTCGGCCATCAGGACCGTCGTGCCGAGGTCGTGCACGAGCCGCTGGAGGACGGCGAGGACCTCCTCGGCGGCGGCCGGGTCCAGGGCCGAGGTCGGCTCGTCCAGGACGAGGACCTCGGGATGCGGGGTGAGGACCGAACCGATCGCGACCCGCTGCCGCTGCCCGCCGGAGAGCGTGGCGATGGACCGGTCCCGCAGCGCGGCCAGGCCCAGCAGGTCCAGCGTCTCCTCCACCCGGCGCCGCATGACGTCCGGGGCGAGGCCCAGCGACTCCATGCCGTAGGCGAGTTCGTCCTCCACCGTGTCCGTGACGAAGTGCGCGAGCGGGTCCTGCCCGACCGTGCCGACGACGTCCGCCAGCTCACGCGGCTTGTGCACCCGGGTGTCGCGGCCCGCCACGGTGACCCGGCCGCGCAGCGTGCCGCCGGTGAAGTGCGGCACCAGGCCGCTGACCGCGCCGAGCACGGTCGACTTGCCGACCCCGGACGGCCCGGCCAGCAGGGCGAGTTCGCCCTCCGGGACCTCGAAGTCGACCCCGGCGACGGCGGGCCCGGCCGCCCCCTCGTACGTCACGGAGACATCCTCGAAGCGGATCACGACGGCTCCTTGCGGGCGGCGGGGCGGGCGGCGGGGAGTGCTGCGGGGCGGGCTGCGGGCGCGGCGAAGGCCGGGACCAGGCCGAGGAGGACGGCCGCGGCGGGCCACAGCGGCAGGGCGGGGGCGACCAGCGGGAGGACCCCCGGGTGCAGGGCGTCCGGGTCGCGGGCGGCGGCCAGGGCCAGCAGGGCCGCGACCGCCACGCCCGACCCGGCCACCAGCCAGGACCGCGGGTTCCAGGTGTCGGGACGGTAGCGGGTGCGCACCGAGCGCCGGCCGCCCAGCCACAGCCCGGCCAGCGCCGCGGCCACCCCGGCGAGCAGCACCGGCAGACCGTAGCCGCCGCCCTCCGCGGTGAGCAGCCCGTACGTTCCCGCGCACACGCCGAGCAGGCCGCCCAGGGTGAGCGCGGCGGTGGTGCGGCGCACGGCGGGCGCGACCTCGGCGGTACGGCCGTAGCCGCGGGCGTCCATCGCGGCGGCCAGCGCCACCGAACGCTCCAACGCGCCCTCCAGGACCGGCAGTCCCACGTGCAGCAGGCCGCGCACCCCGCGGTCGGGGCGGCCGCGCAGCCGGCGCGCGGCGCGCAGGCGGCGGCCGTCGGCGACCAGATGCGGGGCGAAGGTGAGCGCGACGACGACGGCCACGCCCGTCTCGTACAGCGCGCCGGGCAGCGACTTGAGCAGCCGGGCGGGTGCGGCCAGCGCGTTCGCGGCGCCGACGCAGACCAGCAGCGTGGCCAGTTTCAGCCCGTCGTACAGGGCGAACAGCAGCGCCTCCGCGGTGACCCGGCCGCCCAGCCGGATGCCCTGCGCCCAGTGCGGCAGCGGCACTTCGGGGAGCGTGGCGAGGACGTGCGTGCCGGGGATGGGCGAGCCGAGGGCGACGGCGAAGAACAGCCGGATGACGAGGACCGCCAGGGCCAGCCGCACGAAGGCGGTGTACGAGCGGGCCGAGGGCGTGTTCGGACGGCAGGTCACGACGACGTAGCCGGAGACCGTCAGGAGCAGGGCGAGCAGGACCGGGTTGGTGGTGCGGGTGGCACCGGTGCCCAGCGCCAGCGCCCACAGCCACCACGCGCCCGCGTGCACACCGGGCGCGGTGCCGCGCGGGGGCGTGTCACGGGGGCCCGTGCGGCGTGGTGGCGTGTCTCGGGAGTCCGTAGGGCGCGGGGCCGTGCCACGGGAGTCCGTACGGCGCGGGGCCGTGCCACCGGAGTCCGTACGGCGCGGGGCCGCGTCACGGTGACCCGTGCCGTACGGACCCGCCGCGCCGCGCGGCGCCTCACGCATTCCTGCGCCGCCGCGCCTGCCAGAGTGCCGCACCGGCCAGGACGACCACCACACCGCCGCCCGCGAGCAGCCCCACCGAGGGGCCGCCGTCCTTGTCTCCGCCGTCGCCCTTGTCCGGGGCGCTGCTCGCCGGGCTGCTGCCGCCCTTGCCCGTGGCGACCTGCTCGCCGCAGCCCTTGCGGGGGTAGCCGGAGATCGCGCAGAGCAGCGCGTTGGTGTCGTAGCGCAGGGGCTTGGCGACGGCGGCCAGGGCCTCGGCGGCGGTGGCGTCGGCGGGCACCCGCGCGCAGGCCGAGCGCGGGGCGGGCGGGGTCTCGCCGGACGGGGCGTCGGCCGGGGTGCCGAAGTCCAGCACCAGGGCGACGCGCTTGTCGCCGCCGCGCACCGGCGTGGAGCCGCAGATGGCGGCGAACTCCGCCGCCCCGCGCGGTTTCGCGGCATCCTGCGAGTCCTGGCTCACCGCGAACCGGAACCCCTCGACGGCGCCGTCGGCGGGCTTGGCCGTGGACGGCCCCTGGGTGGCGTACGTCCACGTGCCGCCGTCCCGGTCCCAGAAGGACCAGTAGCGGTAACCGGCCGCCTGCGCGGGCCCGGCGCCCGCCACCAGCGCGCACACCACGGCCAGGAGCAGCGCGGACAGGGTGCGCGGGGCGTGCGGGGCGTGCGGGGCGCGCAGGACGCGGGGAGCGTGCGGGGTGCGCGAGACGTGCGCGGCGTGCGTGCGGCGTGTCACGGCCGCTGTCCCGCGCCCCGGCCGCGGCGGGCGGCCACCAGGACCAGCGCGCCGACGACCACGACCAGGAGGACACCGCCGACCACCCACCAGACCGTGTGGCGGGAGCCGCTGTCCTTCACCGCGGCCGCGACGCCCTGGTCCGTGGCCGACGACTGCGGCGCGGGCCCGGTGGCGTTGAGCGCCTTGACCAGATCGAGGCCGCCGAAGTCGTGCGGGTCGGTGCCGGTGGCGCGGGCGGCGAAGATCAGCTGGGCGTAGGCGGCCGGGCCGCTCTGCCGGGCCCAGGACTCGGCGTGCCCCTCCAGCCACTGGAGCGGCTCGCGGGCCTGCCCGGCGCCGCCCTGCGCGGCCAGCGCGACGACCGTGTCGGCGGTGTTGCCGAAGTCGGGCTGGCTGGTGGAGCCGGGCAGCACCGAGGTGAGGAAGCCGTTCTTGGCGACGGCGTGCGCCAGGTAGGAGGCGCCGTTGGCGGCGGCCCGCGCCGGCGTCGCCGTACCGGAGTCGGAGCAGGCCGCCGCGCCGCCGCCGTGGGCGGGCGGCGTGGCCGCCAGACCCTGGCCGAGCGCGGCGACGACACCGGCGGCCGTCGCGTCCGCGTTGGCGGCCAGCTTTCCCTGCCGGTCGGGCTGGAAGGCGAACGCGCCCTGGCCCGCGCCGTCCCCCGCGCACGGCAGCGCGAACGCCAGCAGCGCGTCGTAGGGCGACTTGCCGTCCTTGCGGACGTCGGCGGGGTGCTGCCCGGCGGCGGCGAGGGCGCCCACCACGACCGCGGTGGAGTTGGTGTCGCTGGGCCCGCCGGGTGTGTAGCCCCAGCCGCCGTCCTTGTTCTGCACGGACTTCAGCCAGGCCACCGCCTTGCCGGTGGCCGCGTCGTGACCGCCGAGCGCGGCCAGCGCCTGGACGGCGGCCCCCGTGCTGTTGGTGTCGACCGTGACCTTGGCGTCGCAGGCGGCGGCCGGATCGGCGCGGAAGGGCGCGAACGCGCCGTCCGCGCACTGCTGCCCGGTCAGCCAGTCCACGGCCCGCGCGGCGGGCCGTACCCCGGTGGTGTGCTGGGCGAGCAGCGCGAGGGACTGCCGCCACACGCCGTCGTACTTCGGGTCGGCGCCGCCGTAGAGCCCGGCGGGCAGCTTCGGCGCGCCCGAGGGGGCGGGCGGGGCGGCGACGGCGGTGGCCGGGACACCGATCACGGCGACGGCGGCGACGGCGGCCAGGGCCGCGGCGCTGCGGCGTATGTTCATGATCGGCGGGTGCCTCTCCCTGCGGGGAGCCCAACTGCGCGGGACACCCCGGCGGCTCGGCTCCGTGTACCTCGACGGTGCCGTACGGCGGCGGAGCGCCGGCGTACGCGAGCCGGTCACGCACCGGGGAGGTCCCGCCCGCCGCACCTTGGAGTGGGCTGCGGTGCCCCGGGGAGGCGTGAAACGACCGGGCCACTCTACCCAGCCCGGGGAACGGGACGGCCGCCGAGGGGGCGTGCGGACATGCGGCGACGGCGGCCCCGACCTACGAGAACCGCCGCCCCGGCGTGCGAGAACCTACGAGACGGGTTCCCTTCGCCGGTATGGTCCGGATCAGGTGATGGGGGTCGCCGTCCAGCCCTGTGCCAGCGGCTCTCCGGCCTCTCAGCCCTACCGTCGACGTCGGCCCCGGCGGATGCCTCGGCATCACGCGGAAGTCGGCTACTCCGGTCGGACTCCCTCACTCGCCTCGTAGGCACTTATCAGTGTAGAACCCCCGACGCCGGACGCAAGGCCCTTGAACCCCCCAAATCCCTCAAATCCCTTGATCCGTCAGGTCGATCAGCCGGCACGCCGTCTCGATGTCGGTGCGGACCTGGGCGATGGAGGCCCGGCCGGAGAGCCAGGTGATCAGGGTCGAGTGCCAGGTGTGCTCGATGACGCGGACCGCGGAGAGCTGCTCGGCGGTCGGGGCGGTGCCCAGGGCCATCGCGTCCAGGATGATCGCCGTGGTCTGCCGGGAGACCTGATCGACCTCGGGGCTCACGCTGCGGTCCGCGAAGGTCAGCGCGCGCACCATCGCCTCGGCCAGGCCCGGTTCGCGCTGGAGGCCGTGGAAGGCGCGCATCAGCGTCTCCGCCACCCGCTCCGCCGCGCTCCGCCCGGTCGGCGGCCTGCGGTGCAGTGTGCCGTGCATCTGCTCCAGCTGGTCCTGCATGGTGGCGACCAGCAGATGCACCTTGGACGGGAAGTACCGGTAGAGCGTGCCCAGCGCGACCTGCGAGGACTCCGCGACCTCCCGCATCTGCACCGCGTCGAAACCGCCCCGGCAGGCCAGGTGCGCACTGGCACGCAGGATGCGGCGGCGGCGCGCCTGCTGCCGCTCGGTGAGCGGCGGGGCGGCCGGGCGAGGCGGATGCGCGTGCACAGGCATGGTCCCGCTCCGTGAGAGTCGGTGCGCCGAGGCCGCGCGAGCCGTGGCGCGAATCACCTGATCCACTGCTCACAGCGCGGCTACCTGCCGGTAGATTCGGAGCCTTCTGAACGATCAAGTCTGAAACTTGTTCTAGATTAGCGTCCCGGCGTAATCTCGCGCGCAAATGCTGTCAGAAGGGGGCCCGGAGTGACCGCTGAGGCCAGTCAGGCGGGGTCCCCGGCGGACCTCGCGGCGGACGGCGGGCGCCCGCTCAGGATCGCCCTCCTCACCTACAAGGGGAACCCGTTCTGCGGCGGCCAGGGCGTCTACGTACGCCACCTCTCGCGCGAACTGGCCCGCCTCGGCCACCACGTCGAGGTGATCGGCGCCCAGCCCTACCCCGTGCTCGACGCCCTCGACGGCGACGCCGGGGACCGGCTGCGCCTGACCGAGCTGCCCAGCCTCGACCTGTACCGCCAGCCCGATCCCTTCCGCACCCCCGGGCGTGGCGAGTACCGCGACTGGATCGACGCGCTGGAGGTCGCCACCATGTGGACCGGCGGCTTCCCCGAGCCGCTGACCTTCTCGCTGCGCGCCCGCCGCCTGCTGCGCGCCCGGCGTGGCGAGTTCGACGTCGTGCACGACAACCAGACCCTCGGCTACGGCCTGCTCGGCGACGTCGGCGCGCCCCTGGTGACCACCGTCCACCACCCCATCACCGTGGACCGGCAACTGGAGCTGGACGCCGCCGGGAGCCGGCAGCGGCGGTGGTCGGTGCGGCGCTGGTACGCCTTCACCCGCATGCAGAAGCGGGTCGCGCGCCGGCTGCCGTCCGTGCTCACCGTCTCCGGCACCTCCCGGCAGGAGATCGTCGACCACCTCGGGGTGCGCCCCGACCGCGTCCACGTCGTGCACATCGGCGCCGACACCGACCTGTTCTCGCCCGACCCGTCGGTGGCGCGGGTGCCGGGCCGGATCGTGACCACCTCCAGCGCGGACGTGCCGCTCAAGGGCCTGGTCTTCCTCGTCGAGGCGCTGGCCAAGGTGCGCGCCGAACACCCGGGCGCGCATCTCGTCGTGGTCGGCAAGCGGCCCACCGAGGGGCCCGTCGCCCAGGCCGTCGAACGGTACGGCCTCGAAGGCGCGGTCGAGTTCGTCAAGGGCATCTCCGACGCCGAACTGGTCGATCTGGTCCGCTCGGCCGAGATCGCCTGCGTGCCCTCGCTGTACGAGGGTTTCTCGCTGCCGGCCGCCGAGGCGATGGCCACCGGCACCCCGCTGGTCGCCACCACCGGCGGCGCGATCCCCGAGGTCGCCGGGAGGGACGGGGAGACCTGCCTGGCGGTGCCGCCCGGCGACGCGGGGGCGCTGGCCGCCGCGCTGAACCGGCTGCTGGCCGACCCGGACCTGCGGACGCGGCTGGGCGCCGCCGGACGCGAACGGGTCCTGCGCCACTTCACCTGGGCACGCGCGGCCCAGGGCACGGTGGCCCGCTACCGCGAGGCCATCGCCACCGCCCTGGCGAGCACTCCGGCCGGGAGCGCGCAGGCGACGCATGCCGGGCAGGGCGCCGCTGCGCAGGTTGCGCCCGTCATGCAGGGCTTGCCTGCCGCGCAGGCCGCCGCCCCGCAGTCCGCGCTCGCCGGGCGGCCCGCGCCCGCCACGCAGGCGACGCCCGCCATGCAGGGCGGCGCGTCGGCCAAGCCCGCCGCCCCGCAGTCCGCTCCTGCCGGGCAGTCCGTGCCCGCCGGGCAGGCCGCCCCCGTTGCGCAGACGGCGCCCGCCGCGCCCGCCGCCGCGCAGTCCGCGCCCACCGGACAGGCCGCGCCCACCGTGCAGATTGCCGCCACCAAGCAGGCCGCCGTCACGCAGTCCGCGCCCACCGCGCAGGCGGCGCCCGCCGCGCCCGCCGCCGCGCAGTCCGCGCCCAGCGGACAGTCCGTGCCCGCCGTGCAGGTTGCCGCCACCAAGCAGGCCGCCGCCGCGCAGTCCGCGCCCACCGGGCAGTCCGTGCCCGCCGGGCAGGCCGCCCCCGTTCCGCAGACGGCGCCCGCCGCGCCCGCCGCCACGCAGTCCGCGCCCAGCGGACAGTCCGCGCCCGCCGTGCAGGTTGCCCCCACCAAGCAGGCCGCCGCCGCGCAGTCCGCGCCCGCCGGACAGGCCGCGCCCACCGGACAGGCCGTGCCCGCCGGGCAGGCCGCCCCCGTTGCGCAGGCGGCGCCCGCCAAGCCCGCCGCCACGCAGTCCGCGCCCAGCGGACAGACCGCGCCCACCGTGCAGATTGCCGCCACCAAGCAGGCCGCCGCCACGCAGTCCGCGCCCACCGGACAGGCCGCGCCCGCCGCGCAAGCCGCCGCCGCGCAGGCCGCCGCCCCCGCCGCGCCCCGCCCGTCCGGCCGCGGCCCGGCCGCGGAAGTGACCCCGACGGAAGCGCCCTCGGCGGGAGCCCCTTCGGCGGGATCGCCCCCGGCGGCAGCCCCCTCGGCGGGCTCTCTCCCCGTGGCCTCGGCAGAAGCAGCAGCCCCAACAGACTCAGCAGCCTCGGCAGAATCAGCCTCAGCGGAATACGAAAGCAGGGCCACGTGCTGACCGTCGACTTCTCCCGGTTCCCGCTCGCCCCGGGCGACCGCGTCCTGGACCTCGGCTGCGGTGCCGGACGGCACGCGTTCGAGTGCTACCGGCGCGGCGCGCGGGTCGTGGCCCTGGACCAGAGCGCCGAGGAGATACGCGAGGTCGCCAAGTGGTTCGCGGCCATGAAGGAGGCCGGTGAGGCCCCCGAGGGCGCCACCGCCACCGCCATGGAGGGCGACGCCCTCGCGCTGCCCTTCCCCGACGAGTCCTTCGACGTGGTCATCATCTCCGAGGTGATGGAGCACATCCCCGACGACAAGGGCGTCCTCGCCGAGATGGTCCGGGTGCTCAGGCCGGGCGGCCGGATCGCGATCACCGTGCCCCGCTACGGCCCCGAGAAGGTCTGCTGGACCCTCTCCGACGCCTACCACGAGGTCGAGGGCGGCCACATCCGCATCTACAAGGCGGACGAACTCCTCGGCAAGATCCGCGAGGCCGGCCTCAAGCCGTACGGCACCCACCACGCGCACGCCCTGCACTCGCCGTACTGGTGGCTGAAGTGCGCCTTCGGCGTCGACAACGACCAGGCGCTGCCGGTGCGGGCGTACCACAAGCTGCTGGTCTGGGACATCATGAAGAAGCCGCTGGCCACCCGGGTCGCCGAGCAGGCGCTGAACCCGGTGATCGGCAAGAGCTTCGTGGCGTACGCGACCAAGCCGCACCTGCCGCCGGTGGACGCCGCGTGACCACTCCCCGGACGGAGCACCTCGTCCTGCCCGGGGTGCTCACCGCCGAGCAGGCCGCCGCGACCGTGCACGGCATCCTCGCCGCCCAGCGCGCGGACGGGGCCATCCCGTGGTTCCGGGGCCACCACCTCGACCCCTGGGACCACACCGAGGCCGCGATGGCCCTGGACGCGGCCGGCGAGCACGAGGCCGCCGAGCGGGCGTACGCCTGGCTGGCCCGGCACCAGCTCCCGGACGGCTCCTGGTACGCGGCCTACGCGGACGGCGCCCACGACGACGTCACCGACCGGGGCCGCGAGACCAACTTCGTCGCGTACGTCGCCGTAGGGGTGTGGCACCACTACCTCTCCACCGGCGACGACACCTTCCTGGACCGGATGTGGCCCGTCGTCTACGCGGCGGTCGAGTTCGTGCTGCGGCTCCAGCGGTCCGGCGGGCAGATCGGCTGGAAGCGCGAGGACGACGGGACGGCCACCGCGGACGCCCTGCTCACCGGGTCCTCCTCGGTGCACCACGCGCTGTGCTGCGCGCTCGCCATCGCCGAGCAGCGCGAGGAGGCGCAGCCCGACTGGGAGCTGGCGGCCGGCGCGCTGCGGCACGCCATCCGCCGCCACCCCGAGCGGTTCCTCGACAAGGACCGCTACTCCATGGACTGGTACTACCCGGTGCTGGGCGGCGCGCTGACCGGGACCGAGGCCAAGGCGCGCATAGCCCGGGACTGGGACCGCTTCGTGGTGCCCGGACTCGGCGTGCGCTGCGTGGTGCCCAACCCGTGGGTGACCGGCGGCGAGTCGGCCGAACTCGCCCTGACCCTGTGGGCGGTGGGCGAGTCCGACCGCGCGCTCGACGTCCTCCAGTCCATCCAGCACCTGCGCGATCCCGCGACCGGCCTGTACTGGACGGGCTACGTCTTCGAGGACGCGGCCATATGGCCCCGCGAGCTGACCACCTGGACCGCCGGGTCCCTGCTCCTGGCCGTCGCCGCGCTCGGCGGCCACGAGGCCACCTGCACGGTCTTCGCGGGCGACCGGCTGCCCAGGGGCCTGGACCCGGACTGCTGCGGCTGACGGCGGCCCGGTGAGGGCCGCGTCGTCAGCCGCGGTGCAGGCGGTTGGCGATGGCGTGGCCGATGAACAGGTAGACCACGGCGGCCAGACCGTAACCGGCGACCACCCGGGCCCACGCCCGGTCGAAGGTGAACAGGTCGCGCGACCAGCCGGCCAGCCAGTCGGCCGATTCGTGGACGAGGCGCACCAGGTCGTTGCCCCGGTTCGCGTCCAGCAGATACATGAGGATCCACAGTCCGAGGATGACGGCCATGATGTCGGCGACCACCGCGATGACCGTACCGGCGGAGTTGGGGCCCGAGCGATATCTAGGGGACATGCAGTGCGTCTGGCCGCCGCGCCACGGCTGAAACCTGCCGCGCGCACACCGGGTGAGAAGGCCACCACCCTAGGTGTCCTGTTTCACAGGAGATGACCCGGTTCACACGGTCCCCTGGAGTACCCGGAGCAACACCTTTCGGGAGGACACCGTGCCCGTACCGATACGGCGCCTCGCTGTGGCGCTCACCCTGTGCTGCGCCCTGCTCGCCGGTTCCACCACCGCGTGGGCCGCGGGCCACGGCGACGGGCGGCAGACCGCCCCCGCCGTCGCGGTCGCCGCGCCCACACCGAGCCCGAGCACGTCCGCGGAACGGCAGAAGTTCGCCAAGACCCGTTTCGTGGCCAACGCGGGCCTCGCGGCCGGGGCCACGTACCAGTGGATCTGGAAACCGTACAAGGAGGGCAAGTTCAAGAAGGGCGCCAAGCACCGCAAGGCGACCCTGGTCAAGGCCGCGCTCGCCGGCGCGTTCACCTACAACCGGCTCAAGGCGGCCCAGCGCAACGCCAAGGGCGACCCGACGCTGTCCAAGGCGCTCGCCCCGCTCGGCTCGGCCGTGGCCGGGCTGAAGGACCTGCCGTCCAAGCTCCGCAAGGGCGACGGTTCGGCGGCGGACAGCTTCAACGACACCATCAACAAGATCAAGGACGCCGGCAAGAGCGCGGGCGCCCCGGTCAAGGACAAGGTGCCCTCGCCCGCGCAGCTCAGGAGCGGCTCGTAGGCGTACGGCCCCGGTGCGCGCGGCTCACCGCCGTGCGCACGGCGACGGCCCCCCGCCCGCAGGGAGGGGGGCCGTCGGCGGTGCGGCGGATCAGCGGCGCTGGCTCAGCCGCGCTGGCTCAGCCGCGCTGGATGTTCGACGCGTCCTGCAGGACACCGCGGCGGCCGTCCTGCATCTCGGTCAGCAGGCCCTGGCCGCGGGCCTCCACCGCCAAGTACCACACGCCCGGCGTCAGTTCGGCGATCGGCGCGGACGAGCCGTCGTCCCCGACCAGCGGGCGCGGCGCCGGGACGGCGAACCAGAACGGCGAGAAGCCCGCGGCGGCCGGCGCGGCGGTGGCCCCCGGCGCACCGGCGGCACCCGGCTGGCCCGGCTGCGGCGGGCCGCCGAAGGACTGGCCGGGCTGCGGCTGGGCGCCGTAGGGCTGCGGCTGGCCCGGGTAGCCGTAACCGCCCTGCGGCTGCGCCCCGTAGGGCTGCGGCGCGGCCGGCTTGGGGGCCGGGACCAGGGCGCCCTGGAGGGCGGGGACCAGCGGGGTGGCGATCGCCGCGCCCGCCAGCACGAGGGCCGCGATGAAGCCGAGGACCAGGCCGGGGCCCGCGCCGACCGCGCCCGGGTCCACCAGGTCCCAGAACAGGATCCACGCCGTCAGGACCGTGAACGCCGTGCCCACCGTGGCCAGTTCGAGTCCCGCCACCTTGCGCGGCTGGGGCAGGCACCGGTTGATGACGACCAGTGCGGCGCCGATCACTCCGCCCAGGTAGAGGCCCAGGCTCAGGCCGAGCCCGTCCCAGGCGTTGCTGCTCAGGTAGTCATAGGTGTGGAGGAACGACGCGATGAACAGCAACACCGCTGCCCCGATCACCACGCCGTCGCCCCGAGTGAGGGAGCGGATATTCACGTCAGGTCCTTCGTAGGTCGTCACGTACCGTCGTCACGTACGGGTGACACTATCGCCCGTACGGGCGGCCTGTCCGCCGGTACGGCCCCGCAGGTCAGGACCCGCTCAGGAAACTCACGATTCCCTCAGACATCCCCTGCGCCGCCTGCTGCCGCCAGTCGGCGCTGGTCAGCCGGGCCGCGTCCGTGCTGTTCCGCATGTTGCCGCACTCGATGAACACCTTCGGAACCGTTGACAGATTGAGACCGCCCAGGTCCTTCCGTGTGACGAGACCGGTGCCGCCGCCGACGTAGTCGGCGGGCGGCTCGCCGGTGGCGCGCAGGAAGGCGCCCGCCAGGCGCACCCCGAGGTCGTGGGAGGCGGCGGCGATCGGCCGGGTGTCGGCGGCGCCCTCGCGCACCGCCGCCGGGAGGATGACGTGGAAGCCGCGGTCGCCGGCCGCCGCGCCGTCGGCGTGGAGGGAGAGGGCCGCGTCCGCGTGCGCGGCGTTGCCGATCCGGGCCCGCTCGTCCACGCACGGGCCCCAGGCGGGCGAGTCACCGTCGTGGGTCAACTTCACGGTCACGCCCCGCTGTTCGAGCAGGGCGCGCAGCCGGTGCGCCACGTCCAGCGTGAACCGGGCCTCGGCGTAACCGGCGTTGGTGGCGGTGCCGGTGGTGTCGCACTCCTTGTGCCCGGTGCCGATGTCGACCTGGCGGTCGATCTCGGCGGTGTGCCGGACGTTGCCCGGGTTGTGCCCCGGGTCGATGACGACGACCTTGCCGCGCAGCGGGCCGGCGGCGCCGCCGGGCTGCTTGGCGTCGTCGCCGGGGAAGGAGGGGGAGGCGGGGGAGGCGGGGGACGAGCCGGACGGCGGCTTCCCGGAGGTGGCCGCGGTCCCGCCCGGGCCCGGCCCGCCGCCCGCCCCGTCCGGGCCGCCGGGACCGCCCGGGGAGCCCACCGCCTCGTACGCCAGCCAGCCCAGCAGCGCGGCGGCGGCCAGCGCGCCGAGGGCGACCACCGGCCCGCGGCGCCGGCGGCCCGCGCCCCCGGGGCGGCCGGCCCCCTCGGACGGGGACGGATCGAACTCGGGACCCACGTACGACATGACCGCGACTCTAACCGCGGGCCGGGGCGCCGGCGGCCTCTCGCCGCAGGACGCGCAGCGAGCCCGTCACCGAGACCTCGGTGAACGCGCCCGACTCCAGCGCCCGCAGGTACACCCGGTACGGGGCCTGCCCGGTGAACTCGTCCACCGGGTCCGGGAACACGTCGTGGAGGACGAGCAGCCCGCCCTCGGCCACGTGTGGGGCCCAGCCCGCGTAGTCGGCCCCGGCGTGCTCGTCGGTGTGGCCGCCGTCGACGAAGACGAGCCCGAGGGGCGTGTTCCACAGGGCGGCGATCTGCGGCGAGCGGCCGACGAGCGCCACCACGTGCTCCTCCAGGCCGGCCCGGTGCAGGGTGCGCCGGAAGGCGGGCAGCGTGTCCATCAGGCCGATCTCGGGATCGACGGTCTCCGGGTCGTGGTAGTCCCAGCCGGGCTGCTGCTCCTCGCTGCCGCGGTGGTGGTCGACGGTGAGCGCGGTGACCCCGGACCGCCGGGCCGCGTCGGCGAGCAGCACGGTGGAGCGCCCGCAGTACGTGCCGACCTCAAGCAGCGGCAGCCCGAGCCGCCCGGCCGTCACGGCCGCCGCGTACAGCGCGAGTCCCTCGTCCGCGGGCATGAACCCCTTCGCCGCCTCGAACGCGGCCAGGATCTCGGGCGCGGGTGCCACGCTCATGCGGCGGGTCCTTCCGGTCGTACGTCGGTGTTCCGGCCGCCCATGCTGCCGCACCCGCTGCCGGCGGGGGGACAGCGGGTGCGGGGGTGCGGGCCCGGGGCCCCGGGACGGGGGCGGGATCTCAGGCCGTGACGGTCTCGCCCGGCAGGGACAGGTCCAGGTCGACCGGGCGGTCGTCGCCCGCGTGGACGGCCGCGGAGGCGTGCGGGCCGTGGCCGGTGGCGCGGGCGGCCAGGACGTAGGGGCCCTGGGCCGGGACCACGAGGACGTAACCGCCGTCCTCCGCGGAGAGCGTGGCGCCCGCCTGCCGGCCGCGGCGGTCGATCAGGGTGACCTTGGCGCGGGCGACCGGGGCGCCGGCGGCGTCCAGGACCCGGCCGCGGAAGCCCCGCAGGGCCTCCTCGGCGCGGGCCAGGCCGGCGTCCTCCTCGCTGCTGGCGCGCAGCTGCGGGACGGTGGAGCGGCCGGGCCGCGGCAGGCACAGGGCGAGCAGCAGGCCGACGGCGACCGCGGCGGTGGCGATCAGGAAGGAGACCCGGAAGCCGTGCATGGTCGGCAGCGCGACGCCGTTGACATGGTCGGCGGTGTTGGCCAGCACCATGCCGATCACCGCGCTGGACACCGAGGTGCCGATGGACCGCATCAGCGTGTTGAGGCCGTTGGCCGCGCCCGTCTCGGAGGCCGGCACCGCGCCGACGATCAGCGCGGGCAGCGAGGAGTACGCCAGGCCGATGCCGGCGCCGAGCATCACCGAGGTGAGGACCGTCTGCCAGGCCGCGTCCATCAGGCCCAGGCCGCCGCCGTAGCCGATCGCGATGACCAGCAGGCCGATGATGAGGGTGGTGCGGGGGCCGTAGCGGGCGGACAGGCGGGCGTAGACCGGCGCGGTGAACATCATCGTCAGGCCCAGCGGGGCCACGCACAGCCCCGCCACGACCATCGACCGGCCCAGGCCGTACCCGGTGGCCGCGGGCAGCTGGAGCAGCTGGGGCAGGACCAGGGAGACGACGTAGAAGGCGACACCGACCATGATCGAGGCCAGGTTGGTGAGCAGCACCTCGCGGCGGGCGGTGGTGCGCAGGTCGACCAGCGGGGCCGCCACGCGCAGCTCCATGAGGCCCCACAGCAGCAGGACGACGACGGCCGCGCCGAACAGGCCGAGCGTGGTCGCCGACGACCAGCCCCAGTCGCTGCCCTTGGTGATCGGCAGCAGGAACAGCACCAGGCCGGCGGAGAGCCCGAGCGCGCCCAGCAGGTCGAAGGAGCCCTCGGCGCGCATCGGGGACTCGGGGACGGTGAGCAGGGTCAGCACGATGGACAGCACACCGAGCCCGGCGGCGCCGTAGAAGAGGGCGTGCCAGTCGGTGTGCTGGGCGACCAGGGCGGCGGCGGGCAGCGCCAGGCCGCCGCCGACGCCGATCGAGGAACTCATCAGGGCCATCGACGAGGCGAGCTTCTCGCGCGGCAGCATGTCGCGCATCAGGCCGATGCCCAGCGGGATCGCGCCCATGGCGAAGCCCTGGAGCGTACGGCCGACGATCATGGGCAGCAGGGCGCTGGTGAACGCGCTGACCAGGGCGCCGGCCACCATCACCGCGAGGCTGGCTATGAGCATGCGGCGCTTGCCGTACAGGTCGCCGAGGCGGCCCATGATCGGCGTGGCGACGGCGCCCGAGAGGAGGGTGGAGGTCAGGACCCAGGTGGCGTTGCTCGGTGAGGTGCCCAGCAGCTGCGGCAGGTCCTTGATGACCGGCACCAGCAGGGTCTGCATCACCGCGACAACGATGCCCGCGAAGGCGAGCACGGGGACGACGGCCCCGCTCGCGCTCCGGGTGGGCCGGTCGGTCGTCGTGAGCGTCATTGAGGGTGGCCTCCAGGCCGTTGAGGTGAGCAGGTGATCATCCGATCGGATATGTGCAGGGTGAACCCCGTACGCCGGGGCGACTATTCCGATGCTTCGGCGTACTAACGAATCCTTGACCGATCCGATATCAGGTGACGGCCCGTCAGGGGACGCCGCCCGGGGACGTGGGTCCTCGCCCCGGCCGGGGACGTAGGTCCTCGGTCCCGGCCGGGGCCGGGCGAAATCCCGATGCAAGGGGCACCTACCGCTTGAGACCATGACCCCCATGCTCGAAGCCCCCGATGCCGCCCCGGCCGCCCGCCGCCGTCCTACCGCCCCGCCCACCTGGCTCGTCGTCGCCCTCGCCTGCGCCGGGCAGTTCCTGGTCGTCCTGGACGTGTCCGTCGTCAATGTGGCGCTGCCCTCCATGCGGACGGACCTGGGGCTGAGCGCGCCGGGCCTGCAGTGGGTGGTGAACGCGTACGCCATCGCCTTCGCCGGCTTCATGCTGCTCGGCGGCCGGGCCGGCGACCTCTACGGGCGCAAGCGCATGTTCCTCGTCGGGCTCGCCCTGTTCACCCTGGCCTCGCTCGGCGGCGGCATCGCCCAGGAGGGCTGGCAGCTGCTGCTCGCCCGGGCCGTGCAGGGCCTCGGCGCGGCCGTGCTCGCCCCCTCCACGCTGACCCTGCTGACCGCCGCCGTGCCCGAGGGCGCCGCCCGGGCCCGCGCGATAGCCACCTGGACGGCGGTCGGCGCGGGCGGCGGCGCGGCCGGCGGACTGGTCGGCGGCGTCCTCGTGCAGGGGCTGTCCTGGCGGTGGGTGCTGCTGATCAACGTGCCGGTCGGCGCGGTGGTCCTCGCCGCCTCCGTGTACTGGCTGGTGGAGAGCCGCTCCGGTGAGCGCCGCCGCCTCGACCTGCCCGGCGCGCTGCTGGTGACCGCCGGTCTCGCCACGCTGGCGTACGGCATCTCGCAGACCGAGGCCGAGGGCTGGACCGCCGCGGCCACCCTGGCGCCGCTGCTCGCCGGAGCCGTCCTCGTCGCCCTCTTCCTCGCCGTCCAGGCGCGCACCGCCGCCCCGCTGATGCCGCTCGGCCTGCTGAGGGTGCGGTCGGTGGCCTCCGCGAACGCGGCGATGCTGGTGTCCGGCTCGGCCATGTTCTGCATGTGGTTCTTCATGACCCTGTACGCGCAGAACGTGCTGGGCTACTCGCCGCTGGACGCCGGGGTCGCCCTGGTGCCCAGCTCGCTCGCCGTCGTCCTCGGCTCCAAGCTGGCGCCGCGCCTGATGCGGACGGCGGGCGCGCGCAGCGTCGCCGTGCTGGGCTCGCTGCTGGCCACCGCCGGGTTCGCCTGGCAGTCGGCGATGCGGGCGGACGGGGCGTACCTGACGGCGATCATGTTCCCCGGCATCCTGATGATGCTGGGCGCGGGCCTGGCCGGCACCCCGCTCGCCGCCCTGGCCACCTCCGGCGCCGCCCCCGGCGACGCCGGCCTGGTCTCCGGCCTGATCAACACCTCGCGCACCATGGGCGGTTCGCTCGGCCTCGCGGTCATGTCGACGATCGCCGCGTCCCGCACGGCGGGGCGCAGCACCGCGGCCGGCCTGACGGAGGGGTACGCGCTGGTGTTCCGCACCGGGGCGTGGGTCCTGCTCGGCGGGACCCTGATGATGCTGGTGTGGCTGCCGCGCGCGGCCCGGCGGCGGCAGGCGGACGCCTGATCCCGCCCGATCGGTCCTGGTCCGGTCTGATCGGTCCTGATCCGGTCTGATCGGGACGGGATTGCCCTACAGCCACCCTTGCTGGCGGGCCTCGCGCAGGGCCTCGGTGCGGTTGCGGGTGCCGGTCTTGCCGATGGCGGAGGACAGGTAGTTGCGGACGGTGGACTCCGACAGGTGCAGCGACCCGGCGATGTCGGCGACCGTCGCCCCGTCCGCGGACGCGTTGAGCACATCGCACTCGCGGGCCGTGAGCGGACTGGGCCCGGCGCTCAGGGCCGCCGCCGCGAGCGCCGGATCGATCACCGTCTCCCCGGCCAGCACCCGGCGGATCGAGGCGGCCAGCCCCTCCACCGGGCCGTCCTTCACCAGGAAGCCCGCCGCGCCCGCCTCCATCGCGCGGCGCAGATAGCCGGGCCGCCCGAACGTGGTCAGGATCAGCACCCGGCAGCCCGGCGCCCGCGCCCGCAGCTCGGCGGCCGCGTCCAGCCCGCTGCGCCCGGGCAGCTCGATGTCCAGCAGCGCCACGTCCGGCCGGTGCGCCAGCACGGCGTCCACGATCGCGTCCCCCGCCGAGACCTGCGCGACCACCTCCATGTCCTCCTCCAGGCCGAGCAGCAGGGCGAGGGCGCCCCGCATCATTCCCTGGTCCTCGGCGAGCAGGACACGGACGGACGGGGCGGGCCGGTGGTCCTCGGGCATCTCGTTCACGGCTCCAGAGTAGAAAGCCGCGCGCGGGCCCGGCACCACGACCGGCCCACCGGCCACCGGACTCCGCGCCCTGGCATCGCGCGCCCCGGGCGCCTCATGTCGCCCTGGGTACCGTCGCCAGTGCCGCCGTCGTCAACTCCTCCGGGTCGCGCGGGAGTTCGGCGGTGACCGTGAAGCCGCGCGGGGACGGCCCGGCGCGCAGCGAGCCGCCCGCCGTGGCCAGCCGCTCGGTCAGGCCCTTCAGGCCGGTGCCGCCGATGCCGGGCGCGTTCGGCTGGGCGGCGCCCGGCGCGCCGTCCCCGTTGTCGGCGACCGTGAGCCGCACGAGTTCGGCGGTGCCGGACACGGTGATCTCGCACCGGCCGGCGCCGCTGTAGCGGAGCGTGTTGGTGACCGCCTCGCGCACCACCCAGCCCAGCAGCGCCTCGGTCTGCGGGGTCAGCGGCGGCCCGGAGCGGCGTACGACGGGTTCGATGCCGGCCGCGGTCAGCGCCGAGCGGGCCCGGTCCAGCTCCGTGCTCAGGCTGCCCTCCCGGTAGCCGGTGACCGCCTCGCGGATCTCGGTGAGCGCCTGCCGGCCCACCGACTCGATGTCGGTGACCTGCGTCAGCGCCGCCTCCATGTCCCGGGCCGCCAGCCGCCGGGCCGCCTCCGACTTCACCACGATCACCGACAGGGTGTGCCCGAGGAGATCGTGCAGGTCCCGGGAGAAACGCATCCGCTCCTCCTCCACCGCCCGCCGGGCCAGCTCCTCGCGGGCGGCCCGCAGCTCCCGCACCGCCTCGCTCAGCCCCATGATCGCCGCGGTCACCATGGTGGACAGGAACGTGGCGTAGGCGATGTTGATGCCGTCCCAGCCCTCGTGGACGGCGGCCACCGAGCCCCCGAGCACCGCCAGCAGCAGACCCGTCTTGCCCATCCAGGGACCGCGCATGACCGAGCCCGTCGCCAGGCCGAGCAGCGGGAAGAACATCAGCCAGCTGTCGCCGTAGCCGAGGCCCAGCGCGACGGTGACCAGCCCCATCAGCAGCAGCACGATCCGCGTCGGGGCGGCCTTGCGCCGCTCCTTGTCGAAGGCGTTGAAGACGACGTAGATGTACATCGAATTGAAAGCGAGCAGGCCGAGGACGCCCACCCACGGATCGGGCGTCCTGCCGTGCAGCAGGTTGGAGAAGGCGCCCAGCCCCATCATCAGCCAGGGCAGCAGACCGAAGCCGGTGGGCGGCGGGCCGGGGTCCTCGACCTCCTTGCCCGCCTTCTTCGCGGCCTTCCAGTCGGCCTTCAGCTGTACCTTGTTCTCCTTCCAGTACCGCTGCGCCTCCTGCGCGTCCCGGAAGGTCTCCCGCCACGCCTGCACATGGCAGGAGAGTGCGCGCCTCCAGCTCATCTTCCGTTTCCCCCGATCAGACGGTTCCCGCGGTGCGGCGGTAGGACAGCACGGCGTACGAACCGAACACCAGCAGCCAGCCCGCCAGCACGAGGATCGCACTCATGGCCGGAACCTGTCCCTCGGTGACCGATACTCCCAGTTGCGCGATCCGGTACGTCGGCGTGTACGCGGACACCGAGCGCAGCCAGTGCGGGAAGAGCGAGACGGGGAACCACAGCCCGCCGAGCACCGCGAGCCCCAGGTTGCCCACCATGTTCGCCACACCCGTGGCCTGCGGGGTCAGCCCGTAGCCGTTGCCGAGCCCGAGCAGCGTGAACGGGACCGACCCCAGCCACAGCAGCACCGCCGTCACCGCCCACTCCCACACCGGGAGCCGTACGCCGTTCACCAGCCCGCCCGCCAGCAGCACCGCGCAGATCGCGGGCAGCACCGTCACCGACCCGGTCAGCGCCCGCCCGGCCACCACCTGCCGCGCGGTCATCGGGGTCACCCTGAGCTGGCGCAGCCAGCCCAGCGCGCGGTCCTCGGCGACCCCGCCGCCGGTGTTCAGCGCCGAGCCGACCGCGCCGTAGGCGGCCATGCCGACCATGGCGGCGGTCCGCCACTCCCCGTCGCCGCCGGTGCCGATGTGGGTGAACAGCAGGTACATCAGGACCGGCATGGCGATCCCGCCGATCACGAAACCCGTGTCGCGCAGCGTGCGGCGCACCTCCAGCCGCAGGTAGTCCAGCATCAGACCGCCTCCCGTGCGCGCGGTGCGCCGCCCGGCCGGCCGGCGGTCAGGGCCAGGAACGCCTCGTCCAGCGAGGCCGGGGCCACCTCCAGGCCGCGGACCGCCCCCAGTCCGGCCAGCGCGACCACGGTCGCGTCCGGGTCGTCGGTGCGCAGCCGCGCCCGGTCCCCGCGCACTTCCAGGGACCGCACGCCCGGCAGCAGCTCCAGACCCGCCGTGCCCCGCCCGCCCAGGTCGAAGGCGACCAGGCTGCCACCGGCCGCGTGCCGCAGCTCCTCCCCGGTGCCGTCGGCCACGATCCGGCCGCCGTCGAGCACCAGGACCCGGTCGGCGTACGCGTCGGCCTCCTCCAGGTGGTGCGTGGAGAACAGCACGGTCCGGCCGCCGCGCGCGGAGGCCCGCATCGCGTCCCAGAACGCGTGGCGCGCCTCCACGTCCAGCGCCGCCGTCGGCTCGTCCAGCACCAGCAGCGCGGGATTCCCGGCGAGCGCCACCGCGCACCGCACCCGCTGCGCCTGGCCGCCGGAGAGCCGGTCCACGCGCCGCCCGGCGAGGTCCGCGATCCCGGCCAGCTCCAGCACCCGGGCCACGGGCAGCGGGTCCGGGTAACGCCCGGCCACGAACGCCACCAGCTCGGCCACCCTGACCCGGGGCACCGCCCGCGCCTCCTGGAGCATCGCCCCGACCAGACCGGCGCGCACCGCCCGCTCCGGCTCCCCGCCGAACAGTTCCACCGTCCCCGCGTCGGGCGCGAGCAGCCCCAGCAGCAGCGCGATCGCCGTCGACTTGCCCGCCCCGTTGCGGCCGAGCAGGGCCACCGTCCCGCCACGCGCGATCTCCAGGTCGACGCCGTCGACGGCACGCACCTCGCCGAAGACCTTGACCGCCCCCCGGAAGGACACGGCACTTCGTGTCTGTGTCATGCCTATGACGGTAGGAAGGGGCGCACCGGCGGCGGCAGATGCGGTTGTACGGACTCGGGCGGGACAAATGTCATCGCCCCTGCCCGGCGGACCTCCCACGTGAGCACTTCCCGTCCCGCGCGCCCCGGGTGTACAGAGGGCGCATGCCCCTCGACGCCGCCAAGGCCCTCGCCGCCGGCCCCCGCACCGGGGAGATCTCCTGGACCGTCCGGGACGTCCAGCTGTACCACCTCGGCATCGGCGCGGGCGTACCGCCGGACGACCCCGGCGAGCTGCGCTACGCCCTGGAGCGCGGGCCGCGCGTGCTGCCGGGTTTCGCCACCGTCGCCGGGGGCGGCGCGCCGGGCGTCATCAGGGCGCTGTCCCTGCCCGGCGTCGACGTCGACCTCGCCCGCGTGCTGCACGGCGGCCAGGCGCTGACCGTGCACCGGCCGCTGCCCGCCGAGGGCACCGCGACCCGCACCGAACGCCTCACCGGCGTGTACGACAAGGGCGGCGCGGCCCTCCTCGTGCTGCGCACCGAGACCGCCGACGCGGACGGCCCGCTGTGGACGGAGGAGGCCCGCGTCTTCGTCCGCGGCGAGGGCGGCTGGGGCGGCGAGCGCGGCCCCTCCGCCCGCCCCGGGCCGCCCACCGGACCCCCGGACCGCACGGTACGGCGGCCGGTCCGCCCGGACCAGGCCCTCCTGTACCGGCTGAGCGGCGACACCAACCCGCTGCACGCCGACCCCGCCTTCGCCCGCGCCGCCGGCTTCGACCGGCCCGTCCTGCACGGGCTGTGCACCTACGGGATCACCCTCAAGGCGGTCGTCGACACCCTCCTCGACGGCGAGGTGACCCGCGTACGGTCCTGCGACGCGCGCTTCGCCGCAGTGGTGTACCCGGGGGAGACCCTGCGGGTCCGCATGTGGCGGCGGCACGCGGCCGTCCAGGTGTCCGTGTCCGCCGTCGAGCGGGAGGACGCCCCGGTGCTGGACGGCACCGTCGACGTCGACGCGCCCCGCTGACCGCATCCCGCTGACCGGAGCCGGGACCCGGAGCGGCCCCGCCCCCGAGTCCTCCCCGGGGGCGGGGCCGCTGCGCACGCTCTCTCCGTACCTGCCGTCAGGCCGCCGCTTCGGCCTGTGCCTCGGCCGGCTTGCGGTGCCGGCCGCTGGGGACCGTCCCGCCCTCGTGGGCGGAGACCGGACCGCGGTGCTTGCCGTGTCCCTGGTCCTCCAGGTCCTCGGCCGGAAACGGCTGGGTCGTGCTGGCGTCGCTCATCGGAAGAACTCACCCCGTCAACATCATCTTTCGTACAGCCGGGCGAGTGTAACCGGCACACCTCGGGCGAAATCCAGGCGGCCACGCCAACCGGCACGACTTTGTTACCGGCTCTCCATCTGCCCCGTGACCCGCCCTGTCATCCGCCCGGTCGACGCCGCTTGCTGCAGGGTGACGGGCCGAGGAACAAAGGGCGACGGAAGCTCTGATTCCGGGTCGGGGGGTGGGGGTGTGAGGGGGGCGAGGACGGGGGTGGAGAGGGGAGTGGCGGGTTCGGGGATCGGTACGGCGGTGTGAGCGGAGGGCGGTACGGCGGCGGTGTGCGCGGCGGTTGTCGCACCGGCCGGCGCCCCGATCGGGCTCTCGCCCATCCGGTCCGAGCCCTCGCCCAGCGTGCGCCGCACGGGTTCGCCCGGCTTCCCCGCCGGCCCCCCGCCGCCCAGGACCCGGTCCACGGCTGCTCCCGGTCTCGCCATCGTCCCGCCGCCCGTGCGGGCCCCCGCTCCACTGCCTGCCCCGTCGCCCGGGCCGCCGCCGCCCACCCCCTCGCTCGCGCCGCGCCCCGGCGTCCCCCCGGGCTGTCCGCCCGGCGCGGAGTCCGGCGCGCGGCCCGGTTCCGGCCGTCGGTCGTCGGAGGGACCGGCCTCCCCTCCCTCACCCCGGGCGCCCGCCGCGGCGTACAGCGTCGGAGGCCGTACCGGTACCCAGCGGCCCCGGCGGGCCGGACGCGGTGCCGGTCCCGGGCGGGGCGGCGGGGCCACGGGCGGGGTGTCCGCCGTCTCCCGGGTGCCCGGCGGTGCCCACCGCGCCAGCCCGCAGGGCACCGCCCCCGTGCTGTACGGCAGCAGCAGCGCCCCCTCGTCCGTCCACAGTCCGGCGCCGGACAGCCAGCCCTCGGGCGCGGGGAGGTGGCGTACCCGGCGCTCGGCGGGCCGCCACACCCCGACCCAGCTGCCGAACGGACCGTCGCAGCGCAGCGCCACCCCGCACTGCTCCGGGGTCAGCACCTGCCCCGGCTGGACGGCGAACGGCGTCACCACGCAGTCCGGCAGCCGCAGGCTCTCCGGGAACCGCACCGGAAGGGTGCTGCCGACCACGCCCCAGCCCAGCCGCGGCCGCCCGGGCGACGGCGCGTCCGAGCGGATCAGCAGCAGCCCGCTGTCGGGGTCGGCGAGCAGCAGCCGGTCGTCGCTGTCCGGCGCGATCTGCAGCAGCGGCGACATCTCACCGCCCCGCCCCAGGTCCACCACCACCGTCTTGGTGCGCCCGCCGATGTGCCGGTCCAGCGCGAGCAGCCGCCCGGCGCGGTCCAGCCAGACCCCGCCCGAGCACTGGCCCGGCACCTCGGCCAGCAGCTCCGGCCCGAAGGCGCCGCCCGCCACCAGCCACACCGCCGAAGTGCGCGGGCCCACGGCGAGCGCGTACGCCCGCTGCCCGCCGGGCGCGCACGGCAGCAGCCGCAGCCGGGTGCGGTCGGGGCACTCGACGGCGCCCAGCAGCAGCTCCCCGGTGCCGGGACCGGTCGGGTACAGCAGGGAGAAGGCGTGCCGGCCGGCCACCAGGCGCCGGATGAGGACCCGGCCGTCGCCCATCGGCTGCACCTCGGTGCCGGGCTCCTCGGGCTGGTTGCCGGGCAGCGGCACCGCGTACGGCTCGGGGCCGTCCAGCGTCCAGCGCTCCGGGTACCAGGAGCCGCCGCCGCGGACGAGCCGGGCGGCGTAGGCGCCGTCCGCCGTGATGGCGCAGCCCGCCCGCGGCAGGCCGCCGTCCTCGTCGGCCGCCGGCGGCGGTGGGGCGCCCTCCTGTTCGCGTGCTGCCGAGAGCCCCGGAGAGGCACAGACTGTCATTGCTCGGTCACCTCCTGTGAGGACGCTAGTTTTCGTACGCACAGGCGGGGGACCGGCGGGCGGACGCTTCACCCATACGGGTGGCCGAGGAACGATTCCGCTGAGAAAAGCGGAACGTTTGTGCTGGAGAAACCCAGAACGTCTGCGCGAGACGGACACGCCCCCGCCGGGCCGGCGGTACGGGCCCGGCCGGCGCGGCGGCACCGGTTCAGCGGCGCCGAACACCCAGGTAGCCTTGCACTCGTGCCCCGTCTGTCTGAAGTCATCGCCGCGCTGGAGGACCTGTGGCCCGCCGAGCGGGCCGAGTCCTGGGACGCGGTCGGCACCGTCGTGGGCGATCCGGACCAGGAGGTCGGCCGGGTCCTGTTCGCCGTCGACCCGGTCCAGGAGACCGTCGACGAGGCGGTGAAGCTCGGCGCCGACCTGCTCGTCACCCATCACCCGCTCTACCTGCGCGGTACGACCACGGTGGCGGCCTCCACCGCCAAGGGCCGCACCGTGCACGCGCTGATCAAGAACGACATCGCCCTGCACGTCGCCCACACCAACGCGGACACCGCCGACCCGGGCGTCAGCGACGCCCTCGCCGGTGCCCTGGATCTCCGGGTCGTACGGCCCCTCGTGCCCGACCGCACCGACCCGGAGGGCCGCCGGGGCCTGGGCCGGGTCTGCGTGCTCGACCACCCGCTGACCGTGCGCGAACTCGCCGCCCGCGCCGCCGAGCGGCTGCCCGCCACCGCGCAGGGCATCCGCGTCGCCGGCGACCCGGAGGCCCCCGTGCGCACGGTCGCCGTCAGCGGCGGCTCCGGCGACAGCCTCTTCGACGCCGTACGGGCCGCCGGCGTCGACGCGTTCCTCACCGCGGACCTGCGCCACCACCCGGCCTCCGAGGCCCGCGCCCACAGTCCCCTCGCGCTGCTCGACGCGGCGCACTGGGCCACCGAGTGGCCCTGGTGCGAGCTGGCCGCCGCCCAGCTCGACGAGATCTCCGACCGGCACGGATGGGACCTGCGGGTCCACGTCTCCAGGACGGTCACCGACCCCTGGACCGCCCACGCGGCGTCCACCGCAAGCACCGACAACCCCTTGGGAGCCCCCAACTGAACGCCGCGCCCGCCGACCAGATCCGACTCCTGGACGTCCAGGCCCTCGACGTCCGCCTCCAGCAGCTCGCGCACAAGCGCAGGTCGCTGCCCGAGCACGCCGAGATCGAGTCGCTGACCAAGGACCTCACGCAACTGCGCGACCTGCTCGTGGCCGCGCAGACCGAGGAGAGCGACTGCGCCCGCGAGCAGACCAAGGCCGAGCAGGACGTGGACCAGGTGCGCACCCGCGCCACCCGCGACCAGCAGCGCCTGGACTCCGGCGCGGTCACCTCCCCCAAGGACCTCGCGGGCCTCCAGCACGAGATCGCCTCCCTCGCCAAGCGCCAGGGTGACCTGGAGGACGTCGTCCTGGAGGTCATGGAGCGCCGCGAGTCCGCGCAGGAGCGGGTCGCCGAGCTGACCGAGCGGGTCGCCTCCGTGCAGGCCAAGGCCGACGACGCCGCCGCCCGCCGGGACACCGCCTTCCAGGAACTGGACGGCGAGGCCGCCTCCGTGACCAAGGAGCGCGAGGTCGTGGCCGCCGCCGTCCCCGCCGACCTGCTGGGGCTCTACGACAAGCTGCGCGAGCAGCAGGGCGGCATCGGCGCGGCCAAGCTCTACCAGCGCACCTGCCAGGGCTGCCGCCAGGAGCTGGCCATCACCGAGCTGAGCGAGATCCGCGCGGCCGCCCCCGACACGGTCGTACGCTGCGAGAACTGCCGCCGCATCCTGGTGCGCACCGCCGAGTCCGGCCTGTAGGGGAGCGTCCGGGGTGCGGGAGTTCATCATCGAGGCGGACGGCGGGTCGCGGGGCAACCCGGGGCCCGCGGGCTACGGCGCGGTGGTGCTCGACGCGGCGACCGGGCAGACGCTGGCGGAGGCCGCCGAGTACCTGGGCACCGCCACCAACAACGTCGCCGAGTACCGGGGCCTGCTGGCCGGCCTGCGCGCCGCGCACGCCCTGGACCCGGCGGCCTCGGTGCACGTCCGGATGGACTCCAAGCTCGTCGTCGAGCAGCTGTCGGGCCGCTGGAAGATCAAGCACCCCGATCTCAAGCCCCTCGCCACCGAGGCGGCCCGCGTCTTCCCGCCCGGCCGCGTCACCTACGAGTGGATCCCCCGCGCCCGCAACAAGCACGCCGACCGCCTGGCCAACGAGGCGATGGACGCGGGCGCGCGCGGCGAGCCGTGGTCGCCGTCGGCGTCGACGGCGGAACCGGACGCGGGGACGCGCGGCGCGGCGGAGGGCGCGGAGGGCGCCGGTGACGTGCGGGCCGCTGCCTCGGTGGCGGCGGGCGCGCCCGCCGCCGGTACGTCACTCATCGCCGCCGAGACCACCCCGGCCCCCGCCCCCGAGGCCACCCCGGCGACCACCGCCCCCGGCTGGGCCCCCGCCGATCTCGGCGCGCCCGCCGTGTTCGTGCTGCTGCGGCACGGGGAGACGCCGCTGACCCCGCAGAAGCGGTTCTCCGGGAGCGGCGGCAGCGATCCGTCGCTGTCCGACGCGGGCCGGGAGCAGGCGGCGAGGGCCGCGGCGGCGCTCGCCCGGCGCGGCACGGTCCAGGCCGTGGTGTCCTCCCCGCTCGCCCGCACCCGCGAGACCGCCGCCGTGGTCGCCGCCCGCCTCGGCCTGGACGTGACGGTGGAGGACGGGCTGCGCGAGACCGACTTCGGCGCGTGGGAGGGGCTCACCTTCGCCGAGGTGGGCGAGCGCCACCCGGACGACCTGAACGCCTGGCTGGCCTCCCCGGACGCCGAACCCACCGGCGGCGGCGAGAGCTTCGCGGCCACCGCCGTCCGGATCGCCGCCGCCCGGGACGAGCTGCTCGCGGCGTACACGGGCCGCACGGTCCTGCTCGTCACCCACGTCACGCCGATCAAGACGTTGGTGCGCCTGGCCCTCGGCGCCCCGCCGGAGTCCTTGTTCCGGATGGAGCTGTCGGCGGCCTCGCTGTCGGCGGTGGCGTACTACACGGACGGCAACGCCAGCGTCCGGCTCCTCAACGACACGTCCCACCTGCGCTGAGCGCCGCCGCCTCGCGGGCCAGGTGCTCGATCCGCGGCCAGTCGCGGGCGGCCACCGCGTCCGCCGGGACCATCCAGCTCCCGCCGACGCAGCCGACGTTGGGCAGCGCCAGGTAGTCGGGCGCGGTGGCGGCCCCGATGCCGCCGGTGGGGCAGAAGCGGGCCTGGGGGAGCGGACCGGCGAGCGAGGCGAGGTAGGCGGTGCCGCCGGCCGCCTCGGCCGGGAAGAACTTCATCTCCCGCACCCCGCGCTCCAGCAGCGCCACCACCTCGGAGGCGGTGGAGACCCCCGGCAGGAACGGCACCCCGGACGCCTCCATGGCCGACAGCAGCGCGTCCGTCCAGCCGGGGCTGACCAGGAACCGGGCCCCCGCCGCCACGCACTGCGTCACCTGCGCGGGCGTGACGACCGTACCGGCGCCCACGACCGCTTCCCGCACCTCGCCGGCCATCGCCCGGATGACGTCCGGCGCGGCCGGGGTGCGCAGGGTGACCTCGATCGCGGGCAGCCCGCCGGCCACCAGCGCACGCGCCAGCGGTACCGCGAGCGAGGCGTCGTCGAGGACGACCACGGGCACGACGGGGGCGAGGTCCAGCACGGAGGCGGGCAGCGCGGAGGGGGACATGGAGGACATGGCCTCATCCTGCCCACGCCGAACACCCTGCGCAAAGCGCATTGCGCAGGGTGCAACACGAAGGGGTGGTGGCGGACGGATCAGGGGGGTGGGTGGTGGCGGACGGACAGGGGGTGGTCAGTGGACCTCGCTCACCAGCACGTCCAGCGACCAGCCCCGGCCCGCCCGGGCGGGCGCCTGCGCCTCCACCTCGTACCCGAGACCGCGCAGCACCTCCACCAGCTCGGCGGGACCCTCGGGCGCGGCCCCGGCCGACAGCAGGCTCCGTACGATCCGGCCCTTGGTCGCCTTGTTGAAGTGGCTGACCACCTTGCGGGTGGGCGCGTGCAGCACCCGCACGGTCGCCGTCCGCTCGGCGACCTCGCCCTTGGGCTTCCAGGCGGTCGCGTACGCGGCGGAGCGCAGGTCGAGGACCGGCCCGTCCCCGGCCGCCGCCGGCAGCGCGGCGGCCATCGGCGCGCGCCAGTACGCGCCGAGCGCGCCGAGCGCGGGCAGCTTCACCCCCATCGAGCAGCGATAGGAGGGGATCCGGTCGGTCACCCGGACCGCCCCCCACAGCCCCGAGAAGACCAGCAGCGAGCGCGCGGCACGCTCCCGGGCGGCCGGGTCGAGGGTGGCGAGGCCGAGGGCGTCGTAGAGCACACCGGTGTAGATCTCCCCGGCGGGCCGGGTCCCGGCCGTGCGCAGCGCGGCGTTCTTGCCGACCTCGCCGCGCAGCCCCTCGCTCAGCCCGAGCACCTCGCGCGCCTTCTCCTCGTCCCCGCAGCACAGCTCGACCAGCTCACCGAGCACGGCCCGCCGGGCCTCGGTGAGCCCCGGCAGCGACAGCGACTCCAGCTCCAGCGGGGCACCACGGCCGGGCGCGGCCTTGCCTTCGGAGGGCGGCAGCAGGACGAGCACGGGTTCTCCTTCGGGTAGGGCTCCGGGCCAGCGTACGGGCACCGTGAGCGGTGCCCGGCGGGGGCCGGTCGGTCGGTCCTGGGCGGGGCCGGTCCGATAGGTTCCGGGTCAGCCCCGGCGGCGGGCCGGTCCCGGTGGAGGGTCAGTCCTGGCGGAGGGCGGCCACCAGCCGGTCCGGCTCGTCCGCGTGGAAGCGGACCACCCGCACCGGGCGCCGCCGGCCCAGGAAGGTGGTGTGCTCCACCGGCTCGGTGAGTTCCAGGGTGACGGTGGTCTGCCCGTTCGCGGCGAGTTCGAGTTCGCCCTCGGCCCGCCGCGACTGCGGCGAGCGCGTCTCCCGGCGGACGGCGGCGATCCGCTCCAGCGGGACCCGCAGGTCGACATGGGCGCCCCGGCGGACGCGCAGGGCGTCCCGCGTGAGCACGTGCGGCCGGACGACGGAGGCGGCGTACAGGGCGACCACCAGGACGACCGTGTACACGTCCACCACGAGCACGACCCGCTCCAGCGCCGGCCGGCCCCGCAGCAGCACCGACATCCCCAGCAGCTCGATCACGCCCACGAACCCCAGCCCGAACAGCATGATCCCCTGCCCCCTGGCATGCCCGAACACCTCCCCCTCGCCACCGCCATGGGTCCGCCGCCCCACCCACAGCCCCAGGCTCCCCAGCAGCCGCAGCTCGTGCCGTATCAGGACGTACGCGATCCGCACCATGTCTGTCTCCTCCGTTCCCCGATGCCGTGCGGCGCAGGTGGTGTTCAGGGCCGATTCCGGTCGATCAGCTCCAGCGCGTGCCGGAACGCCGCCGCCTGGGCCGGCGCGAAGTCCGCGTACAGCGCGCGCAGGAACCCCTGGTCGTGGCCGAACCCGGCGCCCGGCGCCGCCCCGGCCGGGACCAGCCCGGCGGGCACCAGCCCGGCCAGCGCCCGGGCCGCCCGGGCCACGCGCGGATCGTCGGGGGAGGCGTCCGCGAGCGCGTCGAGCAGCGCGTACGCCTCCCGCATCCGCCGCACGGCCACCGGCGAGCCCAGGATCTCGCGCAGCCCGGCCAGCAGGCGCTCCCGGTCCTCCGGGGCCGCCGAGGTGTCCAGCAGGGCGAGCAGCTCCCGGTCCTTGGCGGCCATCGGGGAGTCCGGCGCGTGCGCGGCCGTCCCGGCGAACAGCGCGGCCAGCTCGGGGGAGACGGGCCCCTCGGCGGGCGGCCCGCCCCCGTCCAGCAGGGCGCGCAACCGGGCCCGCCGCTCGCGCACCGCCGCCTCCTGGCGCGCGAGATCGGCGTCCAGTTCCTCCAGTACCTCGGTCAGGTCGCGCCCGGCGTCATCGGCCAGCGCGTCCCGCACCTCACCGAGGCCCAGGCCCAGTTCGGTCAGCCGCCGGATCCGGGCGAGGGCGACGGCGTGGCGCAGGGTGTAGTCGCGGTAGCCGTTGGAGCGCCGCTCGGGTTCCGGCAGCAGGCCCAGGTGGTGGTAGTGCCGCACGGTCCGCGTGGTGACGCCGACGGCCGCCGCGAGTTCTCCGATCCGCATGGGACCAGTACAGACGTTGACGCCGCGTCAAGGTCAAGCTCACGGCACGGCACGGCACGGCTTACGGCCGCCCTCAAGGGAGGGGGACGGCGACCGGTGTGCCGAACCAGCGCTCCAGGGCGGCGGGCAGGGGGTCGGTGCTGGTGCTGGTGCTGGTGCTCGGCGCGGCCGGTTCCGTGTCCTTGGCCCAGGCGACGAAGCCGTCCGGGCGGACCAGCAGGGCGGCCAGGCCGGGGCGGGTGGGGCAGCGGGTGGTGATGACGTCGACGCGGTCGGCGTATCCGTCGGCGTACGCCCGGACGGCGGGGTCGCCGGTGAGGTCGAGCAGGAGGCCCCGGCCCTGGTGCAGGCGGTCGCCGAGGCGGTCGCCGTCGGACAGCTCCAGGTCGGGCGCGCTCGCGCCGACGAGCGGGTGGTCGCCGGGCAGGTCGTAGCGCTGCCAGATGCCGGATATCTGCTTGACCAGATACGTGGTGCCGGTCGTCGTCAGCGCCAGGTCGGTCACCACGCGGCGCAGCGCGCGGGCGTGCCGGTCCGGCCGCATCAGGGCGATCTGCGCGCGGGTCCAGTCCAGCACCCAGGCGCCGATCGGATGCCGCTCGGCGGTGTAGGTGTCCAGCAGCGCCTCGGGCGCCGACCCGCGCACCACGGCGGCCAGCTTCCAGCCCAGGTTCATGGCGTCGCCGATGCCGAGGTTCAGCCCCTGCCCGCCGAACGGCGAGTGCACATGGGCGGCGTCACCGGCGAGCAGCACCCGGCCCTTGCGGTAGGTGGAGGCTTGGCGGGCGTTGTCGGTGAAGCGGGTCACCGACCGCATCTTCGTCACCGTCACGTCCGGGACGCCGGAGACCCGGCGCAGGCTGGCCTGCAGCTCCTCCGCCGTGACCGGCGCCGACCGGTCGGCCGGCGGCCCGTCGAACTCCACGGTGAGCACCCGGCCCGGGAACGGCCCGTGGGCGTACGTACCGGCCTCGGTCGTGTTCCAGCCGGTGCCCAGCTTCTCGGCGCCGGTCAGGTCGGCGATCGCCTGGTAGCCGGTGATCTCCGGCGACGTACCGGGGAAGTCGAACCCGGCGAGCTTGCGGACGGTGCTGCGGCCGCCGTCGCAGCCGACGAGCCAGGAGGCGCGGACGTACTCGGGCGCGGGGGCGCCGGAGCCGGAGCCGCCGGCGGCGGCAGGGGCGGGGGCGAGGTGCACGATCACGCCCTCCCGCCGGTCACCGCCCTCGGTCCCGTTGCCGTCGTCCTCGAACCTCTCCTCGAACTTCTCCTCGAAGCCGGTCAGCGCGACGCCCCGGCGGATCTCGACGCCGAGCCGTTCGGCGCGCGCGGCGAGGATGCGTTCCAGTTCCGCCTGCGGGACGCCGAGGCCGGTCCGGTCGGCGGGGCCGACGTCCGCGAACGCGGGATCGGAGTCGTCGAACAGCTCCGCGTCCATCATGATCCCGGCGAAGTGCCCGGCGAACTTGGGCGGCATCCGCTGCCCGGCACCCGCGCCGTCCCCGCCCCCGGGCCGGAACGCGCGCATCCGGCTCCGTGCCTGCTCCCAGACCGCCGCCAGCTCGGGCAGCAGACCCCGCCGGTACAGCGTCACGGCGCTCGGCGTGTTGATCGCGCCCGCCTTGATCGTCTCGTCCACCTCGGTCAGCCGCTCGATCACCAGCACCCGCGCTCCGCCGAGCCTCAGCTCGCACGCGAGGAACAGTCCCACCGGGCCGGCTCCGGCCACCACCACGTCGTAATTGGTCATGACAACACTATAGCCACTAAAACTTTATGTCCGCTACAATTTTTTTCATGACCGATCACGGAACAGCCGCCCCGCGCCCCCCGGAGCCCCCGCAGACGTCACAGACACCGACCCCGTCACCCCCGTCACCCCCGCCACCCCCGTCACCCGCGTCGAACCCGTCAGAGTCGTCGGAGCCGTCCCTGCGGGAACGCAAGAAGCGCGAGACCAGGCGGCGGCTCTCGGACGTGGCGACCGTGCTCTTCAGGGAGCGCGGCTTCGACCGGGTGACCGTGGCGGAGATCGCCCGGGCCGCCGGGGTCTCCGCGATGACGGTCTTCAACTACTTCCCGCGCAAGGAGGACCTGTTCCTCGACCGCATCCCCGAGGCGGCCGACCTGTGCGCGCGGGCGGTGCGCGGCCGCGCGGCCGGGGAGCACCCGCTCACCGCCCTGCGCCGCCTCGCCCTCGAACTGCTCGACAGCGGCCACCCGTTGTCCGGCGTGGGCGACCGCTATGCGGGCTTCTGGCGGATCGTCCTCGACTCGCCGACCCTGCGCGACCGGGCCCGCGAAGGGGTCGGGGAACTGGAGGACGCGCTGGCCGCGGCCCTCGCCGAGAGCGCGCCGGAGGTCCACGACCCCCGCCTCCTCGCCGCCCTGGCCGTGGCGGCGTACCGCACGGTCTACGTCACCTCCGCGGGCCGCCTCCTGGCGGGGGAGCGGGCCGACGCGATCGGCGAGGACCACCGGCGGCGGCTGACCGAGGCATTCGACGCGCTGGAGCGGGCCTTCCCGGCGGGGCCGAGCTGATGCCGGGGGCCGTCCCACCGGGCGGTATCATGGTCGGCACGGCAGACGAGCCGGGCGGACGGCCGCGTGAAGTTCCCGCGAGGGGCTTCCCGAGGAACGTCCGGGCTCCACAGGGCAGGGTGATGGCTAACGGCCACCCGGGGTGACCCGCGGGACAGTGCCACAGAAAACAGACCGCCGGGAGCTTCGGCCCCCGGTAAGGGTGAAACGGTGGTGTAAGAGACCACCAGTGCCCAGGGCGACCTGGGCAGCTAGGTAAACCCCACCCGGAGCAAGGTCAAAAGGAAACACCCCGGTGTTTCTGCGCGGACGTTCGAGGGCTGCCCGCCCGAGTCCGCGGGTGGACCGCACGAGACCGGCGGCAACGCCGGCCCTAGATGGATGGCCGTCACCGGACGACCCGCGAGGGTCCCCGGTACAGAACCCGGCGTACAGCCCGACTCGTCTGCCCCTTCGAAGCGGCTTTCCGGAGCGGCTTTCCCGAAGCGGCTTCTTCGGTGCGGCTTTCTCGAAGCGGCTTCTTGTGCAACGCGACGCCCGTGCTCCGCGACCGCGTCCCGCTCCCCCCCCCCCGGGGCCCCGCCCCGCCTGCCCCCGCTCGTGTGTCCCCGCCGCCTGTCTCCAACTTGGCCGCTAGAGTCTGGTGTTGCCCGATCGCCGGGGCGCCGAGACATGAAGGTCATGAAGGTGGGGACGGGTCCGTGAGAGTACAGCTTCCTCCTGAACCTGCGTGTTTCGTCGACCGTGACGAGCAGCGGGAGAGCGTGCTCCGTGCGGTGCGGGAGTGGACCGGGCGTTCCCGGCCGCTGCTCGTCACGCTCAGCGGGCCCCAGGGCATGGGCAAGACGGAGCTGGCTCGGCTGATCGCCCGGGTGCTCCGCGACGAGTATCCCGACGGGATCCTGTCCGTGGACCTCGACGACTTCCGGATGGGCGGTGCGGCCGACCCGGGCGACGTGCTCGCGCAGTTACTGGAATCCTTCGACGTGGAGCCGGCCTTTGTCTCGGCGCAGTTCAAGGCGCGGTGCAGCCAGTACTGGAGCAAGACCGCCGACGTACGGCTGATCCTGATCGTGGACAACGCCCGGTACGCGTCGGAGATCGTCCCGCTGCTGCCGGCGTCGGGGAAGAGCCTGGTGATCGTCACCAGCCACAGCCCTCTGCGTGACCTGGAGGACGGAGCCGCGCTCGGCGTGCCGGTGCCGCCGCTGGAGGAGTGGGCGGCGACCGAGCTGCTGGAACTGGTCGTACGGGACCCCAGGCTGGCGGCCGACCCCGAGTCCGTACGGGCGCTGGTGCGGCTGTGCGAGGGGATGCCGGCGGCACTCCACGTCGCCGGCGGGTGGATGCGCGAGCACCGGCTGCGGCCTCTGTCCCGTCTCGTTCCGCAATTGCGGAACGCATGGGAGGAGAAGGGCGTTCCCGGCGTGGAGCGGTTCTGGGACACCGTGTACGAGGGCCTGTCCCCCACCGCGGCCCGGCTCTACCGTCTCCTTCCGCACCACCCCGCGGCGACCTTCACGCTGGATTCCGCCACGACACTGCTGGGGCGGGGGCCCGAGGAGTGCGAAGGAGCCCTTGAGGAACTGGACAGGACAGGTCTGCTGGACCTGAGCGAGCTGCTGTCCTCGGCGGACGGCCGGATGCGCCTGCCCGGCCCCCTGCGCGCCCACGCCCTGCGCCGCTCACGCCAGGACGCCCGGGAAGGGGAGGTGGAAGAGAGCCTCGGAAGGCTTCTGCGCTGGCTCGTCCGGCAGTTCCAGCGGGCCGACCGGTTCGCCGCCGGTCCCCGGCTCCTCGTCGGTGACGCGTTCACCGCCCTGGCCGAGGCGCCGGACGTCGCGCTGGAGGACCCGAAGGCGACCGCCGACCCCCTGGAGGCGGCCGCTCGTGCCGACCGTGCGTCCGCCTGGCTGTACGGGCACCGCCATGTGCTCTTCGCGTCCCTGCGCCTGGCCCACGAGCGCGGGATGGACGCCGAGGTGGTGGCTCTGTCCGAGCCGGTGTGGACGTACGCGCTGGACCACCCGCACCAGTCCGACGTCATCGGCGCCCTGCGACTCGCCGTCACCTCCGCGGTCCGCGACGGCGGGCGGCCAGCCTGGCTGGTGCGCACACGGTGCCAGCTCGCCCGCCAGCTGTGGGAGGCGGGTGCGGTGGACGAGGCGCAGGACCAGCTCGACCACGCCGAAGCGGCGCTCGGGGGACTCGGCGACAGCGAGCGGGACCGCAAGCTCGCCGCGTCACTGGTCGAGTTCCGCGGCATGCTCGACGGCGCCCGGGGCGAATGGGGCTCTGCCGCGGCCGGGTTCGCGCGGTCGCACCGGATGCACCTGGCGATCCCCAATCCCTACGGAGCCATGCTCCAGACGTACCGGCTGGGCGAGGCCCGGGCGAAGCTCGGTGAGCTGGAGGCGGCGCACGAACTGCTCGCCGAGGCGCACGAGCTGGCCGTGGCGCAGGGCCGCGAGAGGATGTCCCGCCGTACGGGCTTCGCGCTCGCCGGGGTGCTGGCCCGGATGGGCCGTACGGACCGGGCCCGCCCCCTGTACGAGGAGTCACTGCGAGCGGCGCGCCGGCGGCGGTCCGGCTTCGACCAGGCCCGCGTCCACGACGCGCTGGCCGGGCTGGCCCAGACCGAGGGGCGCGGCGCCGAGGCGGCGGAACACCGTGCCGCCGCCCACGACATCCGGCGGCACAACGGTCTGGACGCGTAGCGCCGTACGGCGATGGCGCCGCACGGCGATGGCTTCTTACGGCGATAGGGTCTTACGGCCATAGGGCGGCCTTGCCGCGATAGGGCCGTACGACCGTTGGAGTACCGTCTCAGAAGGCCTCCGTGGCCTCCGCGCTCGTGGCCGGACGCAGGGCGAGGGCGAAGGCGCGGTCGCCGATGACGCAGCTCAGCCGGCTCGGAGCGACCGGGGCGGCGGGACGGCGGCGCAGGAACCAGGCGTGGACCGCCGACGCCACGGCGGCCGGGTCGACGCGCGCCACCCGGCCGCCCTCGCCGCGGGGCTCGGCCCGGACGGCGTACGCGTCGGCGTGACCGCGGGTCCGGAACAGGACGAGGCCGGAGGGCAGGATCGCCGCGGCCGAACGGCAGCCCGGATACGCGGACAGCGCGTCGCGGGCCCAGCCGTCGGACGTCCAGGACACTCCTGACGCGGCGTCGGAGGTGGGCAGCGGGCGCCGGTACAGCAGTCCCGCCGAGCGGACGAGGGCTTCGCTCGCGAGCCCGTGCTCCACGGCCAGATGATGGCCGGGCGGACCGATCCCCACGGGACGGCGGGCGACGCGGACCCTGCCGCCGGCCCCCACCGCGTCCACTCCCGTGTCCGGCTCCGGGTCCACCCCCGTGTCCACCTCCGCGTCCACGTCGAAGGCCGCGGGGGTGCGGTCGGCGGGGGTGGGCGGGGGCAGGACACGGGGCGGGCCGGCGAGGGCCAGGGGAGTCAGGCCGAGCAGGGCGTACAACTCGGCGCGCAGCAGCGCCAGCGCTCTTCCCTGGTGCGCGAAGGCCGCCTGGGCGACCTCCCGGCCTGTTCCCGGCCGGTAGGCGCGCAGGGCCGCTTCCAGGTTCCCGGCGGAGTCCAGCCGCGGTATCCGGCGCAGGAGTTCGTGCATGGGGCTGCCGGGTATCAGTTCGACGCCGTCCTGGTAGACGCTCACGGCGGGCCGGTCCTGCGCGGCGCAGTAGTACAGCGCCGCGGACCCGTGGTCGGTGACCAGCGCGTCGGCGGCGATCAGGACGGACGCCCACTCCTCGTGGGGCCGCGCGAGGACCATGCCGGCGTCGAGGGCGGGCGCGAGGCGCTCGGTCAGTTCGTAGGAGCCGAGCAGGCTGTGCTCGTTGGGGTGGACCACCAGTGCCAGTTGGTACTCGTCCTGGGGGAGCCGGGCGGCCAGCCGGGCCGGCAGATCGGGGTGGCGGCGCAGCAGCGACTCCGGTCCCCAGGTGGAGGCCAGCACGACAAGCCTGCGCGCTCCCGTGCCCAGCGCGGCGCGGTAGCGCTCCCGCGACGGGCGGGAGGCGAGGACGCGTTCCAGGGTGGGGTCACCGACGACCTTGGCCCGGCCGGCGGCTCGCCGGTCGACCGCGGCGATCCGTGCCACCTGATCGGGGTGGGCGACCGCGTGGAGGGCTACGGGTGCGCCGTCGTCGTCCTCGCGCAGGAGGTAGGCGGGGTCGAGTCCGGACGCCGAGTCCGAACCCTCGCCGGGGATCGACTTGTTGTACCCCGCGCCGTGCGGCAGCAGCACGTGCCGGCCGCGGAGCAGCCGCAGGTCGCCTTTCGGACTGGCCGCGAGGACCAGGTCGTACGAACGGGAGCAGGCCTCGCTCCAGGGCACCAGCCTCCCGTCGACGCCCTCGACGGCGGAGAGCACGTCGACGGCGAAGTCGGAGCCGGGTACCAGGGTGAACAGCCGGGTGATCCGGTCATCGCCCGACAGCGCGGGCAGCGTGTCCAGCAGGCGGTAGAGGGCCACCGTCGAACGAGCGGCGAGCAGCACCGTCGCCCGTCGCCCGTCGCCCGTCGCCCGTCGCCCGTCGCCCGTCGCCCGTCGCCCGTCGCCCGTCGCCCGTCGCCCGTCGCCCGTCGCCCGTCGCCCCAATTGTCGATTCTATCCGAAGATGTTCGCCCAGAGGTGTTGTTTGCGCAGGTCGGCGCTGGTTTGTGGGCGTCCTCCGGAGACATGGCCCGATCGTACCGGTCACCGTCTTCGGCGACTGCGAGTGATACCTGACGCACATGTGGCCGGAGTACACCACGGTGCCGTGCGCGGGCGCGAGGATGGCGGCATGGGTGAATGGGGTATCGCGCTGATCGCCGCGGGCGCGGCGATCGTGGGCAGTGTGGTCACGGGCTGGTACAGCAGGAGCGCCGGCGTACGGCAGGCCGAGGCGGCCCGCCACGCGGGCGACCGGCAGGCGGCGGCGTTGCTGGAGTCGGTCCGGATGACGCTCCGGGGCGCGGAGGTCCAGCGTGCGATCGCTCTGCGGCAGCAGGTCTACGCCGAGTTCCTCGGCGCCGCGGAAGCCAGGATCCTGGCCGAGCGGACGGGCCGGGCCAGCGGTGACCAGGAGCTGCCGCTGCAGCGGGCCTACGCCGGAGTCGTCCTCGAAGGCCCCCCGGAAGCAGCGGCTGCCGCGACCGCGTTCCTGGAGAGCCTGCGACGCCACGAGACGCTGGACGACCTGCACCGCGCGAAGACGGACTTCGTGGTGGAGGCCCAGGGGGCGGTGGGCGCGCTCAGGAGTTCTTGACGCGGGCGTGTGAGGTACCCGGCGGCAGCGTCCGGCTCGGGAGGTGCCGCTGCCGCCGGGCATACGGGGTGCTGGGTGCTGTTCAGCTGTCGGGGCCGAGCGCGGTCAGGTCGATGGCGTCGGTGACGGCGCTGTAGCCGTCGGCGGTGAGGTTGACGTGGTCGCCGGAGTCGTAGTCGTTCGGGGCGGCGCCGGCGTTGAGCATCAGAGGCGCGGGATCCGAGGTGCTCGCGGCGTCGGTGACGGCGACGGCCGATTCGGCGTCGGCGTAGCCGACGGTCGGGGTGGTGAAGATGACCTTGATGCCCCATTGCCTGAGCTGGTCGCGGAGCAGGGTGAGTGCGCTGACGACGTCGGTATCGTCGTGGCCTGCGACGATGTCCTCAGCTGCGCTCACTGGCGGTGACGTGCGTGGGGCATCTGGGGAGGATGCGCAAGATCGTCGGCGCTCGCGTGGTCGCCCGCCTGGAAAGCCTTCTGGGCGATCCCGTACTGGGGGGAATCGCGGAGGACGCTTTGGGCGACATCAGGTCGTTCGCCGAGGTGGAGTGATCCGGTGCGGGCGCGCGTCCGCAAGCGGCGCGTGTCGATGTCCCCGGGCCCGTCGCCCCCGACGCGCTCCCCGGTCCGGCTCGTCAGCGTTGAGCCGGGCCCCGCGTCCCCAGTGAACGCGTCCTGACCCTCGCCAGGTGGCGGGTGAAGACCTCGCGGGCGTCCGGGGTGAGGGTGCGCAGGGCCATCAGGGCCGTGATCACCACGTCGCAGAGTTCCGCCTCGACGTCGTCCCAGGTGTGGGTGGTGCCCTTGCGCGGATTCTGGCCCGTCACGCCGATCACCGCCTGGGCGGCCTCACCGACCTCCTCGGAGAGTTTCAGCATGCCCAGCAGGAGGGCCTGGCCCTCGTCCTGCGCGCGGTGGCCGTCCAGCCACGCCCACAGTTCGTCGATGGAGGTCCAGAGATCGAGAGTGGGGTGCGGGGCCGGCGGGTCGGGCGTGTGCTGGTCGCTCATGCTGCGCAGCCTGCCACGGTGGTGCCGCCCCACCCCCCTTCGAGCACCTATCGAACGATCCCTCGAACTACCCTTCGAACAACGCCTCCTGCCGTCCCTCCTTCTCGCGCCGCAGGTACCTGACCCGGGCGCCCAGGATCACGGCCGTGCCGGCGGCCGTCGCCGCGAAGGCCGCCGGGACCATCCAGCCGCGGTTCACCGCGTGGCCCAGGGCGTGGTCCAGGGAGAGGCGGCCGGGGCCGGACACCGCGAGGCCGCAGGTCGTCAGGCCCAGGGAGGCGGCGTACTCGTAACCGCCGCTCTGGGCGAAGAAGCCGTGCGGCGTGTGCACCGCCGCCGCCCCCGCCATCGCACCGGCCGCCGCCGCGCCCGCCGCCGGGGTCGCCAGGCCCAGGGCCAGCAGCAGGCCGCCGCCCGCCTCGGCCACCCCGGCCGCCATGGCGCTCGCCTTGCCCGGCCGGTAGCCCACGGACTCCATGAACCGGCCGGTCCCCTCCAGGCCGGCCCCGCCGAACCAGCCGAGCAGCTTCTGCGCGCCGTGCGCCGCCAGCACCCCGCCGGTGCCCAGCCGGAGCAGCAGCAGGCCCAGATCACGCCGGTCGAAACAGGTCACGTTGACTCCCGTGAGGCAAGGACATGGACATGGGGATATGGGGATGGAGATGGGGATGGGCATAGATGCGGATATGGGCGTGGGCGTGGGCGTCGGAACGGTGGAGCGCGGCACACCTTCGCGTCTCCGCTCGCCCCGCCTCTCCACTCGCCTCTCCACCGTCGCACCGGGCGCACGCTCCCGGCCCGTCCGGAGCGCCGTTCGGGTGGGCGGCGTCACACCGTCCGGCATCGCGTCGCGGCCGAGTGAGTGAGATGCGCCACGCGGTGTCCCTCCTTTGGTGATCTTTTGATCAGCCTTTGAGGACCCGTCGTGCGCGCGCCCCCACTCGCTTTGTACGGTCCCCGGGTGCGCGATTCCTTCTCCCGGTCCCCCCGCTCCGCATCGTCGTCCCCCAGCTCCACCTCGTCCGCCCACCGCGGTCCCAGTCTCAGTCCCAGTACCTCCGCCCCCCTCTCCCGGCGCTCCCTGTTCGCCCTAGCCGCCGCGGCCGGTACCGCGGGCGTCGGCACCGCGGCCGCCGCGGGTCCCGCCGCCGCGGCCGCCGGTACGGTGATCGGCGGTGAGCGGCTCGCCCGCCCCGAGGCGCAGACGGGCAGCGCCGCCCGGCTGCCCGCCAAGCTCTCCGCCCGCGCCTGGCTGCTCGCCGACTGGGAGACCGGGGAGGTGCTCGCCGCCTACCGCGCGCACGACCGTCTCGCGCCCGCGTCCACGCTGAAGATGCTGTTCGCCGACACCGTGCTGACGAAGTTCGGCCGTACCGAGCGGCACACGGTCACCGCCGCCGAGCTGGCCGACATCCCCTCCGGTTCCAGTCTCGTCGGCATCCAGGCCGGCACCACCTACACCGTCGAGCAGCTGTGGCAGGGCGTGTTCCTGCGCTCGGGCAACGACGCCGTGCACGTCCTCGCCCACATGAACGGCGGGGTCGCCAGGACCGTCGCCGAGATGCAGGCCAAGGCCGAGGACCTCCAGGCCCTGGACACGCATGTGGTCAGCCCGGACGGGTTCGACCACCCGGGGCAGATCTCCTCGGCGTACGACCTGACCCTGTTCGCCCGGCACGGGCTGAAGAACGCCGACTTCCGCGGCTACTGCGGCACCCGCGTCGCCGACTTCCCCGCGGGCGGGAAGAAGACCTTCCAGATCCAGAACACCGACCGCCTGCTGACCGGATCGTGGGGGCTGAGGACGTACGACGGCATGATCGGCGTGAAGAACGGTTACACCTCCGCCGCCGGGAACACCTTCACCGGCGCCGCCGTCCGCGGCGGCCGCACCCTGCTGGTCACCGTGATGCACCCGGCGGCCGGCAGCAACGCCGTGTACGAGGAGACCGCCGCCCTGCTCGACTGGGGTTTCACCCAGGCGCGGGCGGCGCGGGCCGTGGGCACGCTGGTGGAGCCGCTGAGCGAGGGCGGGGCGAAGGCGGGCGGGTCGCCCGGGCGGAAGGCGGCCGCCACCGGGGCCGCGCCCGGGGCGGCGGGGGACGGCGGGCCCTCGGGCTGGCAGCTGCTGGAGGGTGCGGGCGGCACGGCCGCACTGGTCGCCGGCGGGGTGTGGGCACTGCGCCGGCGCCGCGCGGCGGCCCGGGACGCCGCGGCGGGTCGTGACGCCGGGCCGGGTCGTGACGCCGGGCCGGGGCGTGACGCTGCGCCGGGCCGCGACACCGGGGGCCGCCACCGCCGCTGAGCGGTCCGCCCCCGCCCCCGCTCCGCCCTGCCCCTGCCCCGCCCCGCGCCGCGCCGGTCGGACGAGCCGAGCGGCCCCGGCTCGGCCCGGCCCGGCCATCAGCGCGATCCGCACAGCGCGATCCGCACAATGCGATCCGCGCAACGCGATCTGCACAAAAGGAATCTGATATTCCGTGTCATACGGGCCGATGAACGGCCTATGCTCGACACCTCCTTCACTTGAGCTTCACAGTTGGAGCGATCGGCTCCCACCGACCACATCCGAGGGGAGGGGCGCGGCGGCCGTGCCACGGCACCGGCTGGGGGTGGACCTCGCGGGCACGCGGGGTGCGCACCGGTGCGTGGCACGGCCGCCGCGGAACACGGGCCCCGCCCGGCCCCGGGCCCGGCTCAGCCCCGCCCCACGTACGGCATCGTCGTCGCCAGCACCGTCGCGAACTGCACGTTCGCCTCCAGCGGCAGTTCGGCCATGTGCCGTACCGTGCGCGCCACATCGGCCACGTCCATCACCGGCTCCGGCGCCACCTCGCCGCTCGCCTGGAGGGCGCCGGTCCGCATCCGGGCCGTCATGTCGGTGGCCGCGTTGCCGATGTCGATCTGCCCGACCGCGATGCGGTACGGCCGCCCGTCCAGCGACAGTGCCTTGGTCAGGCCGGTCAGCGCGTGCTTGGTGGCGGTGTAGGGCGCCGAGTGCGGCCGGGGCGTGTGCGCCGAGATCGAGCCGTTGTTGATGATCCGGCCGCCCTGCGGGTCCTGCTCCTTCATCTGCCGGTACGCCGCCTGCGCGCACAGGAACGCCCCGTTGAGGTTGGTGTCCACCACGTGCCGCCAGGCGTCGAAGGACAGCTCCTCCACGGGCACCCCGCCCGGCCCGAAGGTACCCGCGTTGTTGAACAGCAGGCCCAGCCGCCCGAACCGGTCCACGGTCGCGGCGAACAGCGCGGCCACGTCCTGCGGCCGCGCCACGTCCGTGCGGACGGCGAGGGAGGCGGCCCCGGGCACCAGTGCCGCCGTCTCCTCCAGGGGCTCGGAGCGCCGCCCCGCCAGCGTCACGGACCAGCCCGCGCGCAGCAGCTCCACGGCGACGGCCCGCCCGATGCCCGAGCCGGCGCCGGTCACCACGGCGATCTTCGAGGGTGTGTCAGTCATGGCACCGCAGCGTACGAGGGAAGTCCGCCATACGGAATCCCGGGTCCGCCATCCGGATGTCAGGGGGGTGACGGAAACGGAAGGGGTCGGTCAGGGCACCTTCTCCTGTTCTCCCCGTGCCGTACCGGTCACCGGCATACCAGACATGCCGGACATCCCGGGTGTCCGGTGCCCCGCCCTCGGTCAAGCGTTCCCCGGCACCGTGTACGAGCTGAGAGCATGGGTCGCGGTCCAGTCGGAGAGGGAGGAACGCATGTCCGAGGGTGGGGGGCCGGCACCGCGCACGCCGCGGGCGGCCGTACCGGAAGCGGTCGCCGCGCACACGGGACCCACGCCACCGCCCACACCCCCGTCCGCGTCACCACCGTCGCCCCCGTCCGCGTCACCACCGTCACCCCCGTCCGCGGCCCCGCCGTCGCCCCCGTCGCCACCCGCCGCCGCGGTCCGCCGCACCGGCGCGCTGGTGACCCTGATCCTCGGCGGCCTCACCGCCACGCCCCCGCTGGCGATGGACATGTACCTCCCCTCGCTCCCGGAGGTCACCCGGTCGCTGCACGCCCCCGCCGCGACCGTGCAGCTCACGCTCACCGCCTGCCTGGCCGGCATGGCGCTCGGGCAGCTCGTGGTCGGCCCGATGAGTGACCGGTGGGGCCGCCGCCGCCCGCTCCTCGCCGGTCTCGCGGTCTACGTCCTCGCCACCGCCCTGTGCGCCCTCGCGCCGAACGTCGAGGTGCTGGTCGCCTTCCGGCTGGCGCAGGGCCTGGCGGGCGCGGCCGGCATCGTCATCGCCCGCGCGGTCGTACGCGATCTGTACGACGGTGTGGCCATGGCCCGCTTCTTCTCCACCCTCATGCTGATCTCCGGGGTCGCCCCGATCGTGGCGCCGCTGATCGGCGGGCAGATCCTGCGGGTGACGGACTGGCGGGGTGTGTTCGTGGTCCTCACGGCGGTGGGCGTGCTGCTCATGGCGGTCGTGTGGACCAGGCTCCCGGAGACGCTGGCGCCCGAACGGCGGCACGAAGGGGGAGTCGGGCAGGCGCTGGGCTCGATGCGCGGGCTGCTCGCGGACCGCGCCTTCACCGGCTACATGATCGCGGGCGGCTTCGCCTTCGCCTCGCTGTTCGCCTACATATCCGCCTCGCCGTTCGTGATCCAGGAGATCTACGGCGCCTCCCCGCAGACGTTCAGCCTGCTGTTCGGGCTCAACTCCGTCGGGCTGGTCGTCGTCGGCCAGATCAACGGCAAGGTGCTGGTGGGCCGGGTCCGCCTGGACCGGGTGCTGGGCGCCGGACTCGTGGTGGTCATCGTGGCGGCGGCCGCGCTGCTGCTGATGGCGGCCGGGGCGTTCGGCGAGGTCGGCCTCGCTCCGGTGGCCACCGCGCTGTTCGTGCTGATGTCCGCGATGGGCGTCACCCTGCCCAACACCCAGGCCCTCGCCCTGATGCGGACCAAACAGCACGCCGGGTCCGCCTCCGCGCTGCTCGGCACGTCCTCCTTCCTCATCGGCGCCGTCGCTTCCCCGCTCGTCGGGATCGCCGGGGAGCACACCGCCGTGCCCATGGCGATCGTCCAGTTGGCCGCGTCCCTGGTGGCGCTCGCCTGCTTCGTGGGAATGTGCCGTCCCTGGCGGCACGCGCCCGCGGGCGGGCAGGGAGAGGGAGCGGAGAACTGAGCGCACCGAGACTGCGCCGGGACACACCGGAGAGAGCCGGACTCGATCCCGCCGAACTGCGCCACCTCGTCCACGAGGTGCACGCCCTCACCGCCGGGGAGCGCCCCTGGGCGGCGGGCGCCGTCGTGGTCGCCGGACGCGGCCCGGTCGTCGCCGTGTCCGAGGCGGCGGGCTGGGCCGTGCGGTACGCGTCCTACGACCCCGGCACCGACCACGGCATCGAACTGGCGCCCGAGGAACGCGTACCGGCGACCGTCGACACCCCCTTCGACCTGGCCTCCGTCACCAAGCTGTTCACGGCGGTCGCGGCGGTGCAGCAGATCGAGCGGGGAACTCTGGGCATCGACGCGCTGGTGGGGGCGTACCTGCCGGAGTTCCACGCCGCCGCCGTGCACGGCATCACCGTACGGCAGCTGCTCACCCACACCTCCGGGCTGCGCCCCGAGCTGCCGCTGTACGACCGCCCGGACCCGGCCTCCCGGCTGGCGATGCTGCGGGCCGAGCCGCCGGTGGGCGTGCCCGGCACCTACACGTACTCCGACCTGAACATGCTCCTGCTCCAGCACGTCCTGGAACGCGTCACCGGCCGCCCGCTGGACGTCCTCGTCCACGAGGGGATCACCCGCCCGCTGGGCATGGCGGCCACCGGCTTCGGGCCGTGCCCCGGCGCGGCGGCCACCGAGGACCAGCGGCGGCCGTGGGCCAAGGCGGAGCGCGGGATGCTGCGGGGCGAGGTGCACGACGAGAACGCCTGGGCACTGGGCGGCGTCGCGGGGCACGCCGGACTGTTCTCCACGGCACCCGACCTGGCGATCTTCTGCCGCACCCTGCTCGCGGGCGGCTCCTACGGTCCCGCCCGCATCCTCGGCCCCGACTTCGTCGAACTGCTGCTGGCGCCGCCCGGACTCGGCTTCGCGGTGGACCAGCCCTACTTCATGGGCGAACTGGCGGGGCGCGGCGCGGCCGGGCACGCGGGGTTCACCGGCACCTCGGTGGTCCTGGACCCGGTGACCGACACCTTCCTCGTCCTGCTGGCCAACACGGTCCACCCCCGCCGCCGCCCCCCGAACAGCAAGCCCCGAGCCGCAGCGGCAACCTGCCTGGCCAGGGCGGTACGGGGAAAGTAGGGGGGCGGCTGCGGCCGCCGCGGGCGCTCGCGCCCCACCAGGGGCGCGGGGAACCGCGCGCTCAACCCCACCGACCGGCACCCGGCCATCCGGCCCCCGCCCCCCCCCAGGGGCGCGGGGAACTGCGCGACCAGCCCCCACCCACCCGCACCCGCCCACGCGACCCCACCCACCCCACCCCACGCGGTCCGTCCCCCACCCCCAACCTGAGAGAATCGTGCGGTGAACGACGCCGTACCCCCGTCGGAGACCCTCCGTGCCGCGCTCTCCGGCCTGCTGGACGGCCTTCCGCCGCGCCAGGCCGCAGGAGCCGTGGAGCGGCTGATCGCGAACTACCGGGGCAGCACCCCGACCGACGCACCCATCCTGCGCGACCGCGCCGACGTGGCCGCGTACGCCGCGTACCGGATGCCGGCCACCTTCGAGGCGGTGCGCGCCGCGCTGACCGCGTTCGCCGCGACCGTGCCCGGCTGGGCACCCGGCAGCCATGTCGACGTCGGCGGCGGCACGGGCGCCGCGACCTGGGCCGTCGCCGCCACTTGGGACGGCACCCGCCCGGTGACGGTGCTCGACTGGGCGGAACCCGCGCTCGCCCTCGGCCGGGAGATCGCCGCCGCCCACCCCGCGCTCGGCGGAACCCGCTGGCAGCGGGCCCGGATCGGCGCCGGCCTCACCCTCGGCGAGACCGACCTCGTCACCGTCTCCTACGTCCTGAACGAGCTGACCGAGGACGACCGCGCCCACGTCGTCGACGCCGCCGCTGCCGCCGCGCGGACCGTCGTGATCGTCGAGGCCGGCACCCCGGCCGGGTACGCGCGGCTGATGGAGGCCCGCGACCGGCTGATCGCGGCCGGTCTCCGCATCGCCGCGCCCTGCCCGCACAGCGCCGCCTGTCCCATCGTGCCCGGCACCGACTGGTGCCACTTCTCGGCCCGGGTCAGCCGGTCCTCCCTGCACCGGCAGGTCAAGGGCGGCTCCCTCGCCTACGAGGACGAGAAGTTCGGCTACGTGGCCGCCACCCGCCTGCCGGCCGCCCCCGCGCCCGCCCGGGTCGTGCGGCGCCCGCAGATCCGCAAGGGCCAGGTGCTGCTTGACCTGTGCGAGCCGGACGAGCGACTGCGCCGCCGTACGGTCACCAAACGCCACGGCGAGCTGTACAAGGCGGCCCGCGACACCGACTGGGGCGACCCCTGGCCGCCTCCGGAGGACACAGCCCCGTAGCCCCTCCGGAGGACACGGCTCCCCTCCGGCGGACTCAGCTCCGTAGCTCCAGCGTGCAGCCCTTCACCCCGCCGCCGCTCTTGTGCAGCTCGCTCAGGTCCACGCCGACCGGTTCGAAGCCGCGCTCCCGCAGCGGCCCGAACAGCCCGGCGGCCGCCTGCGGCAGCACCACGTGCAGGCCGTCGCTGACCGCGCTCAGCCCGAAGGCGGCCGCGTCCTCCTCGCTCGCCAGCAGCGCGTCCGGGAACAGCCGGCGCAGCACCTCCCGGCTGCCGGGGGAGAAGGCCGGCGGGTGGTAGGCCACCTCGCCCGCCGTGTCGTCCAGGACGGCCAGCGCCAGGCCGAGGTGGTAGAAGCGGGCGTCGGTCAGCTCAAGGCCGATCACCGGGCGCCCGAAGAACTCCTGCGCCTCGCCGTGCGCGAGCGGATTCGTCCGGAAGCCCTGCCCGGCCAGCAGGACCGAGGAGGTGACGGCGAACTCGCCCTCGCCCTCGTTGATGTGGACGGGCATGTGCAGCCGCCCGAATCCGTGCTCGGCGAACCACCGCAGGTGGGCCTCGGCCTCCGGCTCGCGCCGCGGATGGGCGAAGCGGGCGCCGAACACCCGGCCGTCGACGACGGTGGCGCCGTTCGCCGTGAACACCATGTCAGGCAGCTCCGGCTCCGGGGCGAGTTCCTCGACGGTGTGCCCCAGGGTCCGGTACACCGTGCGCAACTGCTCCCACTGGGCGACGGCCAGCGCCCGGTCGACCGGCTTGGCCGGGTCCGTCCAGGGGTTGTCGGAGCAGGCGACGGTGAAGTGCGCGGGCGGGCACATCAGGTAGCGCCGGGGTGTGGCGCTGCGGGACACGGCCAAGGCGGGCTCCTCGGACAGCCGGGGGTCGCTTGCTGCCATGGTGCGTCGCCCGCGGCCGTCGCGCGCGCGGACGGCGGCCCCGGCGTCGCCCGCCGGAGTGGCGGGCAGGGCCCGCGGGCAGCGGCGCCCGACGGCGAGACGCCCCGTCTCACCCCCCTGCTACCGTCGGCCCATGGTCAAGAAGCCCGCCCCCGACGCCGCCCGCCGCAGCGAGCGGTCCCGCCGCGCGATCTACGACGCCGCCCTCGCCCTCGTCGCCGAGACCGGCTACCCGAGGACCACGATCGAGGCGATCGCCGCCCGCGCCGGCGTCGGCAAGCAGACCATCTACCGCTGGTGGCCCTCCAAGGCGGACGTCCTCCTGGAAGCCTTCCTCGACCTGGCCGAACAGGCCGCCCGGGACGCCGGGCAGGTCCCGTACGAGATCCCCGACACCGGTGACCTCGCCGCCGACCTCAAGGCCGTGCTGCGCCTGACCGTCGACCAGATGTCCGACCCGAGGTTCACCGCGCCGGCCCGGGCGCTGGCCGCCGAGGGCCTGGTCAACGAGCAGCTCGGCCGGCAGCTCGTGGCCGAGCTGCTGGAGCCGCAGCTCCAGCTGTACGTGCACCGGCTGCGCGCCGCCCAGGACGCCGGCGCCGTACGCCCCGACGCGGACCCGCGCATCGCCCTGGAACTCTTCGTCTCCCCGATCGCCCAGCGCTGGCTGCAATACACCGGACCCCTCACGTACGAGTACACCGACACCCTCGTGGACTACGCCCTGCACGGCCTCGCGCCCCGCTGAGCCCCCCCTGAACCCCTGGTGCCCCCCCTGCCGCGCCCCCGTCCCGGGCCCGCGCTGAGCCCGCGCACGGAAGGCGGCCGTGCGCCCGCCGCGCCCCCGCCGGTGACCCCGGATGCGGGCTCCGGTCACCGAAGGCGCAGGATGGTGGGACCATGGAGCATGCTGTCCACACCAGCGAGGCGAGGGGATAGATGAGCGCGGAGTTCGGCGGCCGTACCGGCCGGCAGGGCAAAATCTCCCAGTGGCTGCGCGGACGCCGCCCGAAGGAGACCGCCGGGGACGGCGGCCGCGAGGCCCTGCTGGTCGCCGCCGCCGCCGCGGGACTGCCGCTGGCGCCCGCCGCGCACCCGGCGGCCGGCTACGGCTGTTCCTGCGATCGCGTCGGCTGTCCCACACCCGCCCGGCACCCGGTGTCCTTCGCCTGGCAGACGCAGTCCACCACCGACCGCGCGCAGGTCGAGCGCTGGGCCCGGCACCAGCCGCAGGCGAACTTCATCACCGCGACCGGCATGACCCACGACGTGCTGGACGTGCCGCTGGAGGCCGGCCGGGAGGCCCTGGAGCGGCTGCTCGCCACCGGTGTCGAGGTCGGCCCGGTCGCCGAGAGCGACGACGGCCGCATGCTGTTCTTCACCCTCACCCGCGGCACCCCCGAGGACGAGGACGAGTGGTGGCCCTGCGAGCTGGACTGCCACCCGGAGACCATGGACGAGCACCCGGGGCTGCGCTGGCACTGCCGCGGCTCCTACGTGCTGGTGCCGCCGGCCCGGCTGCCCGGCGACGACGGCCGCGCGGTGCGCTGGGTGCACGGCCCCGAGCATCCGCTGCCCGACCCGCTCACCCTCCTGGAGTCCCTCACCGACGCCTGCGCCCGCCACGCGGGCCGCGAGCCCGGCCACGCGACCGCTGCCTGGCCCCTCAGCCACTGACCGGCGCGGCGCCGGAACAGCGGTGACCGGACCTCTAGCCGCCCTGCGCCGACGTCAGCCCCTGCACCCGTCCCAGCACCGACACCCTGCCCCCGGACGCGCCCCGCACCGGGTCGAGGGCCACCTCGGTGGAGACGAACTCCATCGTCAGCGACTGCTTGATCTCGCCCTTGGTCAGCGCCCGCACATCCGCGTTCGGGGCGGGCACCGAGGTGCCCTCGGCGGCCGTCTGCTTCTGGTAGTGGTGGGTGGCGAAGAACACCAGCGCGCCGCCGTCCTCGGTGCGCAGCGCCACCGGCGGGTAGGCCCCGCCGGCCAGCGGCTCGTCGATGTACTGCGTGGCCAGGCCCGGCCGCGACCCGTCGTGCGCGCGCTGGGCCCGCCAGTCGCTGGTGTGCGGCCCGTCCGCGAACGTCTTCCCGCCGCTCTTCAGGTAGGCCGCGTACTCCTGGCTCAGCCCGCCGGGCGCGGCGGCCAGGTCCGCGGAGCCGGCGGGCACGGCCTGCGCCCAGCCGTCCTGGTCCCGCGTGAACCTCGGTACGGTGCCGGGCGCGACCAGCGTCAGATACGCCACCTGCCAGCTCGCGCCGGGTCCGGTCCGGGTGAACACCAGCAGCCAGCGCGCGGTGCCGCCCTTGTTGCCCTTCGCGTCGGCGAGGAACCAGCGCGGCCAGCCGGCCTTCTTCGGGATCGTGTACGTCACGTCCGTCAGCGTGAGATCCGTGTGCGCCGGGTTGCCGCCCGGGTGGTTGGCGTGGCCCGCCTTCAGCCGCGCCGCGTCGATCGCGCCGAGCGCGCCGGTGACGTGTCCCGCGTCCAGCGAACTGTCGTACGCCTTGTCGGCCTTGTTGTACGCGTCGGTGAACTGCCTGAGCGCCGTGGCGGCCTCCGCGCGGGTGGCCGCCGGGAGCACCTCGCGCTCCCCGTGCACCACCACGCACCCGCTCGCCGTCAGCGACAGCGCGGTCACCGCGGCTGCGAGCAGCGCCCCCCGCTCAAGCCTGCGAAGCCTCCGAGGGCCGCGAACCCTGCTCATCAGCACCCTTCACCTTCCCCTTCCCGGAGGCGAACCCTACCGGGGCGAAGAACAGCGCGAGCGCCGGGATCAGGTACAGCAGCCACACCGTGACCTGAAGGACCGTCGGGTCGGGCTGGAAGTTGAACACGCCCTTGAGCAGGGTGCCGTACCAGCTGTCCGGCTCGATCGTGTTGCTGATGTCGAAGGCCAGGTGCGTCAGCCCGGGCAGCCAGCCGGCCTCCTGGAGGTCGTGGAAGCCGTAGGCGAGCACGCCCGCCGCGACCACGACCAGCATGGCGCCGGTCCAGGTGAAGAACTTGGCGAGGTTGATCCGCACCGCGCCCCGGTAGAACAGCCAGCCGAGGAGCACGGCGGTGGCCAGGCCGAGCGCGACGCCGATCACCGGGCGCGGGGTGCCGTCGGAGGCGGCGTGCACGGACGCCCACACGAACAGCGCGGTCTCCAGGCCCTCCCGGCCCACCGCGAGGAACGCGGTGGCGACCAGCGCGCCGGTGCCCATGGCCAGCGCCTGGTCCAGCTTGCCGTGCAGCTCGGCCTTCAGGTGCCGGGCGGTGCGCCGCATCCAGAAGACCATCCAGGTCACCAGGCCCACCGCGACGACCGACAGCGAACCGCCGAGCGCCTCCTGCGCCTGGAACGTCATCTCCTGCGAGCCGAACTCCAGCACACAGCCGAAGCCCAGGGCGAGCACGATGGCGATCGCGATGCCCGTCCAGATCGGCCGCAGGGCGTCCCGGCGGCCGGTCTTGACCAGATAGGCGATGAGGATGCACACGACGAGGCTGGCCTCCAGCCCCTCGCGCAGACCGATCAGGTAGTTGGAGAACACGGACCTACGCCTCCTCGGACAGCAGGGTGCGGCCCCACCAGTCGTGCGCGTCACGTACGCCGGGCGGTACCGCGAAGACCGCCGAACCCACGTGCTGGATGTACTCGTTGAGCGCGTCGTGCGCCGACAGGCTGCGCTGCAACGGCACGAACCCCTTGCGCACATCGCGCTGGTAGGCCAGGAAGAACAGGCCCGCGTCCAGCCGGCCCAGGCCGTCCGTGCCGTCGGTGAAGGAGTAGCCGCGGCGCAGGATCGTGATCCCGCCGTTGGAGTCGGGGTGTGCCAGGCGCACATGCGCGTCGGGCTTCATGGCGGGCAGGAACGGTTCGTCGCGTTCCTTGGCCTTGCCGACCGGCGCGCCCTCGCCCTTGTCCCGGCCGAAGACGTCCTCCTGCTCCTGGAGCGAGGTGCGGTCCCAGGTCTCGATGTTCATCCGGATGCGCCGCGCGACGAGGTAGGAACCCCCGGCCATCCAGGCGTCCTTCGCGCCGCCGTCGCCGGCGCCGGCCCACACGTACTTCGCCAGCCGGTCCGGCTCGGTGCCCGCGATGTTGCGGGTGCCGTCCTTGAACCCCATGAGGTTGCGCGGGGTCTGGGCGCCCGGGGTGGTCGAGGAGGTCTTGCCGAAGCCGAGCTGCGACCAGCGCACGGCGACCGTGCCGAAGCCGATGCGGGCCAGGTTGCGGATGGCGTGCACGGCCACCTGCGGGTCGTCCGCGCACGCCTGGACGCACAGGTCGCCGCCGGTGCGGGAGCGGTCCAGGTTGTCGCCGGGGAACGGCGGCAGGTCCACCAGGGCGGCCGGCCGCCGGTCCTTCAGGCCGAACCTGTCGAACAGGGTGGGCCCGAAGCCGAGGGTGAGGGTCAGCCGGGACGGCTTGAGGCCCAGCGCCTCGCCGGTGTCGTCGGGCGGCGCCTCGGCCAGCCCGCCGTACGCGCCCTCGCCCACCGGCTGCCCGGCGGTCATCCGGCGCGCGGCGGCCGTCCAGTCCTTGAGGAGCTGGACGAACTCGGCGCGGTCGTCGGTCTTCACGTCGAACGCGGCGAAGTGCAGCCGGTCCTGCACGGGGGTGGCGATGCCCGCCTGGTGGGCGCCGTGGAACGCCACCGCCCCGCCGGAGTCGGCGTCCGCCGCGCTCCCGCCGTCGCTCTCGGCCACCGCCACCGCGCCGCCGGCCGCGACGGCGCCGAGCGCCAGCCCGGCCCCGCCCCAGCCGATCAGCGCGCGGCGGGAGGGCGCGGCGGCCCGGTCCTGCTGCTCGTCTGCCATGCTCCGACCCCTGCTTCTCCCGCTGTTACTTCACGACCGCGGCGGCGAGCTTGGACAGCGGCTCGGCGAGCGCGTTCACCGCGTCCGACAGCTCCTTGCGCTGGTCCTTGCCGACCTTGTCGTAGGAGACGAAATCGTAGGACGTCTTGTCCGTGCGGTACTTGTCCAGGACGGCGTTCAGCGAGGTGAACTGCTTGTCCAGGTCCTTGGTCAGCGCGGGGTCGTTCTTCTGCGCGACCGGCTTGAGGAGTTCGTACGCCTTCTGCGCGCCCTCCACGTTGGCCTTGAAGTCGACGAGGTCGGTGTGCGAGTAGCGGTCCTCCTCGCCGGTGACCTTGCCGGTGGCGACCTCGTCGAGGAGTTCCTTGGCACCGTTGGCCATGGAGGTGGGGGTGATCTCCGCCTTGCCGACCCGCTGCTGCCAGTTCTTCAGGTCGCTCACCAGCTGGTCGGCGAGGGACTTCTCCTCCGTGCCGATCTTCTTGTCCTGCCACAGCGCCTTCTCCAGGCGGTGCCAGCCGGTCCACTTCTGGCCCTGCTCCAGGCCGTCGGCGCGGGTGTCGGTCTTCGGGTCGATGTCACCGAAGGACTCGGCGACCGGCTCGGTGCGCTCCCAGCCGACGCGCGAGGGCGCGTACGCCTTCTTGGCGGCCTCCAGGTCGCCGGCCTTGATGGCGTCGGCGAACTTCTGGGCGAGCGGCACGGTCGCGTCGGCCTGGTCCTGGGCGTACTGGCGGTACTCGGCGACCGCCTTGTCCAGCTCCGGGTTGCGCTTGGCGGAGGCGCCCGCGCCGGTGACGGTGAGCTTCTGCCGCACACCGTGGCCCTTCATGCCGGGCCGGCAGGCGATCTCGTAGGAGCCCGCCTTGATCTCGGCGGTCAGCGTGTACTTGGTGCCCGGGCCGATGTTCTCCTTCTCGGAGACGATCCGGTCGTCCGGGAAGAGGATCTCCACCTCGGTCGCCCGGGAGCCCTTGTTCTCTATCTTCAGGGTGACCTGACCGGCCGGCGCGGTCGTGGCGGAGGTGTCGCACGTCGAGTCGGCGGCGGTGACCTGGATGGCGTCACCGTCCTTGGCGTCGCTCTTCGCGGTGCACGCCGTCAGGGCGGTCAGAGCGGCCGCGGTGGCGGCGGCGGTGACGACGGAGAGTCGGACGGCTCGCATGCTGGCTCCATGAGGACAAGTCGGTGAGGCTGCCCTAACTTACATGAGGCTAACCTCACCCATACCCGCGGTGTTCGTGATTCAGCTCTCATCCGCACCGCCCGCCGGCCCTGTCCCGCGGCCCGGCCGCAGGGGACGCGGTGGCCGCCGGGGTGGTGCTTCAATGCCCTGGTGACTGACTACGACGTGCTGCGCGTCTTCTGCGGGCCGCTCGGCGGCTACGGCAACGAACTGGGCGTCGTCCGGGACGGCGAGACGGTCCCCGGCCGGGACGACCGCCAGGCGCTGGCCGCCAAACTCGGTTTCAGCGAGACGGTGTTCGTCGACGACCCCGAGCGCGGTGTCCTCGACATCTACACGCCCACCCTGCGCCTGCCCTTCGCCGGGCACCCCTGCGTGGGCGCGGCCTGGCTCCTGGACGTCCCCGAACTCCTCACCCCGGCCGGCCCGGTCGGCACCCGCATGGACGGCGAGTTCACCTGGATCGAGGCCCGCCCGGAGTGGGCCCCGCCGCGCACCCTGCGCCAGTACGCCGGCGCCGCCGAGATCGACGACCTCGCCGTCCCCGCGCCGGGCGAGTGGATCTACGCCTGGGCCTGGGAGGACGAACCGGCCGGGCGGGTCCGGGCCCGCGCCTTCCCGGGCCGCGGCGACGGCATCGAGGAGGACGAGGCGACGGGCGCCGCGGCCCTGCTGCTGACGGCCCGGCTCGGCCGCGCCCTCAACATCACCCAGGGGGCGGGCTCCCAGATCCTCACGGCACCGCAGCCGGACGGCTGGGTGGAGATCGGCGGCCGGGTCGTACTGGAACGCTGAGCGCCCCGCCCGGCAGCCGGAGCCCTCCTCCGTCCGGCCGCGCGGCCCCGCTCAGCGGGAACGCGCCGACGCCGACGGCCTCGTGGGGGCCGGGCACCCGCCGGCTCGACCTGGCCACCGGCAACGGGGACATCACCGTCACGCCCCCTCGGTGACCGCCCGGTCAGGCCCTACGGCAGCGTCAGGATCTCCGCGCCCGCGTCCGTGACCACCAGCGTGTGCTCGAACTGGGCGGTGCGCCGGCGGTCCCTGGTGACGACGGTCCAGCCGTCCTCCCAGACGTCGTACTCGATGGTGCCGAGCGTGAGCATCGGCTCGATCGTGAAGGTCATGCCGGGCTGGATGACCGTGGTGGCGTGCGGGCTGTCGTAGTGCGGGACGACCAGGCCGGAGTGGAAGGCCGTGCTGATGCCGTGGCCGGTGAAGTCGCGGACGACGCCGTAGCCGAAGCGCTTGGCGTAGGACTCGATGACCCGGCCGATGATGTTGAGCTGCCGGCCCGGCCGGACCGCCTTGATCGCCCGGTTCAGGGCCTCGCGGGTGCGCTCGACCAACAGGCGGCTCTCCTCGTCCACGTCGCCGACGAGATAGGTGGCGTTGTTGTCGCCGTGCACGCCGCCGATGTACGCCGTCACGTCGAGGTTGACGATGTCGCCGTCCCGCAGCACCGTCGAGTCCGGGATGCCGTGGCAGATCACCTCGTTGACCGAGGTGCACAGCGACTTGGGGAAGCCGCGGTAGCCGAGCGTGGACGGGTAGGCGCCGTGGTCGCACATGTACGCGTGCGCCACCCGGTCCAGCTCGTCCGTGGTGACGCCCGGCGCGATGTGCCGGGCGGCCTCCTCCATGGCCCGCGCGGCGATCCGCCCGGCGATCCGCATCGCCTCGACGGTCTCCGGTGTCTGCGCCTCCGGCCCGGTGTACGGCTTCGGCGCGGGCTTGCCGACGTACTCGGGGCGGCGGATGTTTCCGGGCACGGAACGGGTGGGGGAGATCTCCCCGGGGACGAGCAGCGACTGGGCGGACATGCCGGTGAGTCTATCCAGCGGCGATGGGGGAACATGTCGGTGGCGAGAGGAGCTGGTCATGGCGCTGTTCAAGAAGCGGACCGCGGGAAAGCCGGGCGAGTGGTTCTACTGCCTGGAGCACCAGAAGGTCGAGGAGGGGCCCGAGTGCCCCGCCAAGGACCGGTTCGGTCCGTACGCCTCCCGCGAGGAGGCCCAGCACGCGATGGACACCGCCCGCGAGCGCAACCTCCAGTGGGAGACCGACCCGCGCTGGCACGACACGCCCGCGAGCGGCACCGACGAGGAGTGACCGGGCTCCGCGCGGCGGCCAGGGCGCTCGCCGCGCGGAACCCGCTCAGGCCGCCGCGCGGACCTCGGTCGCGCGCTTCTCGCGCAGCCGCACCGCGTGCTCGTTGGTCCGGGCGTCGTACGTCATCAGGCCCGGCAGGCACAGCGCCAGCAGCCCCACCGCGCCCGCGCACAGCACCCCGCCCGACCACACCGAGGCCCGCACCCCCCACCAGGCGGCGAACCCGCCCGAGCGGACCTGGCCCAGCTGCGGCCCCACCGAGTACGACAGCAGTTCGATACCGGCGAGCCGGCCGCGCAGCGCGTCCGGGATGGTCTGGTTCCACATGGCCCCGCGGAAGATGCCGCTGACCATGTCGCAGCCGCCGGCCACGGTCAGGAACAGCAGCACCAGCCAGACGTTCCCGACCACCCCGGCCGCCGCCACCGCCAGGCCCCACAGCAGCGCCGCGAGGACCACCGTCCGCCCGTGCCGGTGCACCCGCGAGGTCCAGCCGCTGGTCACGCTCACCAGCAGCGAGCCGAGCGGCACCGCCGCGTACATCAGGCCCAGCGCCCAGCGGGCGTGCAGCTCGTCCGCGAGGAACGGCAGCACGGCCAGCGGCATCGCCAGGAACATCGCGGCCAGGTCGACCGCGTACGTGCCCAGCAGCTCCTTGCGGCCCCACGCGTACCGGGCGCCCTCGGCGATCGCCCGCAGCGAGGGCTTCGCGGCCTCGCGGGCGGCGGGCTGGGCGGCGATCTTGGCCACCAGCACCAGGGAGACCACGAAGGTGGCCAGGTCGGCCGCGTAGGCCGGGGCGAGCCCCGCGTACGCCACGATCACCCCGGCCACCGCCGGGCCGGCCACCCCGCCCACCGTCCAGCGCAGCGAGTTCAGCGCGGTCGCGGCCGGCAGGTGGTCGTGGGCCACGATCCGCGGCCACAGCGCGTCCAGCGCGGGCCGCTGCACGGCGGTCAGCGCCGAGGACAGCGCCGCCACCACATACAGCGGCCACACCGCCGGGTGCGGCAGCCCCGCGTTGACCAGCAGCCCCGCGCTCAGCACGGCCAGCCCGGCCTCGGTCCACACGATCAGCCGCCGCTTGTCCAGCGCGTCGGCCAGCGCACCCCCGTACAGCCCGAACACGATCAGCGGCACCAGCTCCACGGCACCGATGGCGCCCACCGCCGCGGCCGAGCCGGTCAGGTCCTTGATCTGCACCGGCAGCGCCACGAACGTGAGGAAGCTGCCGAAGTTCGAGATCAGGCCCGACACCCACAGCCGGCGGAAGTCCCGCGAGGCCCGCCACGGGGCCAGATCGGGCAGCAGGGCCCGCAGCCCGGTGGGCGGAGCGGCGTCGGGGGAGGGCGGGGCGGCGTCGTCGGTCACGAAGAGTCATGTTCTGCGGCGGACGGCATCGCGGGCAAATCGATTTCCCGGCCGCTTCCCGCCGCCCGCTACCAGCCCGGGGGCGGCGGTGCCGTCAGTGACTCCGCCAGCCGGGCCAGCCGGTCCCGCAGCCGGCCCCGTCGCCGCGGCCCCGGCAGCGGGTTCTCGCCGGCCGCCGCGCTCACCAGATGCTGCACCGTGTCCAGGTCCAGCTCGGCGCCCGGCGGCACCGCCAGCGTCTCGTGCGCCAGCGCGGCCAGCTCGCCGCCGCCCGCCCCCAGCGCCAGCACCGTCGCCCCGGCCCGCCGCGCCTCGCTCACCCGGCTCAGCAGCGGTACGGGCTCCTCGGGGGCCACCACGAGCAGCGTCTCGCCGCGCCGCGCCGCCTCCAGGCGGCCGAGACCGACCGCGAGGTGCGCCGGGCCGCCCGGGCGCGCGTCGTGCCGTACCAGGGTGGGGGCCAGCTCCGGCGTGCCCGACCAGGCGGCCTCGTCCACCAGATGGGCCGCCAGGTGCCAGGGCTCGTACGCCGGCGTGCCCACCAGCAGCAGCCCGCCCCCGTGCGCCACCACGGACCCGCGCAGCGCCCCCGCGAACCGCCGGGTGGCACTCAACCACTCGGTCCCGGCGAGCACTTCGCGCAGCAACGCGACCCGTACGGCGTCCATACGGGCGCATCCTGCCCCAAACGGCGGCCGGGGAAGCCGAGTTCGGCCCGGATTCGCCCGCACCGGCGACAGCGGCCCCGCCCGCCGGACCGGCCGCACCTGGGCGGGTGGGGCGCGGGGCGCGGACGTAGAGTCGGGCCATGACCTCTAGCGACAGTGCACACAAGGCCCCCGCCAAGGACCCCTGGGACCTGCCCGACGTCTCCGGGCTTGTCGTCGGCGTGCTCGGCGGGACCGGCCCGCAGGGCAAGGGCCTGGCCTACCGGCTCGCCCGGGCCGGCCAGAAGGTGATCATCGGCTCCCGGGCCGCCGAGCGCGCCCGGGCCGCGGCGGAGGAGACCGGCCACGGCGTCGAGGGCGCCGACAACGCCGAGACCGCCCGCCGCAGCGACGTCGTGATCGTCGCCGTGCCCTGGGAGGGCCACGGCGAGACCCTCACCTCGCTGCGCGCGGAACTGGCCGGCAAGCTCGTCGTGGACTGCGTCAACCCGCTCGGCTTCGACAAGAAGGGCGCCTACGCGCTCAAGCCCGAGGAGGGCAGCGCCGCCGAACAGGCCGCCGCGCTGCTCCCGGACTCGCGGGTGACCGCCGCCTTCCACCATCTGTCCGCCGTGCTGCTCCAGGACCCCGGGATCGACGAGATCGACACCGACGTCATGGTGCTCGGCGAGGAGCGCGCCGACGTGGAGACCGTCCAGGCGCTGGCCGGCCGCATCGCCGGGATGCGGGGCGTGTTCGCCGGGCGGCTGCGCAACGCCCATCAGGTGGAGTCGCTGGTCGCCAACCTGATCTCCGTCAACCGCCGGTACAAGGCACACGCGGGGCTGCGCGTCACGGACCTGTGAGCGCGATTCTGTGAGCAGGGACCTGTGAGCACGGTCCTGTGAGCACGGTCCTGTGAGCCGATGGGGGACACTGGTCGGCGAAGTGTCCCCGAGCAGTGTCCCCCTGAGCAGTGCCCCCGACAGGAGCCACCCGCCATGCCCCGCCTCGCCCTGTACGCCCTCGCCGTCTGCGTCCTCGCCGTCGCCGCGGCCGTCGTCTCCTTCGTCCAGGGCAGCTGGCTGGGCGTCGTGTGGGTCCTGCTGGCGGGGCTCTCGTCCAACATGGCCTGGTACTACGTGCGCCGCGGCCGGGCCGCGCGCGGCGGCCGGGTCACCGGATGACCTGGCAGAAGTCGTCGCCGCCCTGCCAGAACCGGTACAGCTCCTGACCGCAGTACCGGTCCAGGCCGCCGATCCCCAGGTGGCCCAGGAGCGCGTCGATCACGTCGAAGAACACGCTGTTGACCGACGGCAGCCACAGCAGCGCGAAGACGAACAGCAGGCCGAACGGCGCGAAGGGCTCCACCTGCCGCTTGACGCCGTACGGCAGCCAGGGCTCGATCACGCCGTAGCCGTCCAGGCCCGGGACCGGCAGGAAGTTCAGGATCGCGGCCGTCACCTGGAGCAGCGCCAGGAAGGCGAGGGCGAAGCGGAAGTCGGTGGGCACGCCGTCCAGCGCGCCGAGCCAGAACGGGGCCGTGCACACCACCGCGAAGAGCACGTTCGTCAGCGGCCCGGCGGCCGAGATCAGGCTGTGCCGCCAGCGGCCCTTGATCCGGCCCCGCTCGATGAACACCGCGCCGCCGGGCAGCCCGATCCCGCCCATGATCACGAAGATCACCGGCAGCACGATGCTCAGCAGGGCGTGCGTGTACTTCAGCGGGTTCAGCGTCAGGTAGCCCTTCGCGCCGACCGTGATGTCGCCGCTGTGCAGGGCGGTGCGCGCGTGCGCGTACTCGTGCAGGCACAGCGAGACGACCCACGCCGCCGTCACGAACAGGAACACCGCCACCCCCGGCTGCTCGGCGAACCCGGTCCAGGTGGCCCAGCCCGTGACGGCGGTGACGGCCAGGATCCCGACGAAGACCGGGGAGATCCTCCGGTCGCTGTGACGGGTGGCGGCGGTGCTCATCGGGAAGGCGCTCCTGGGGTCGCTGCGGGCCGGGCGGATGCCCGGGCGGTGTTCGGACGGTAGGGGACGACCGTACCGGTGACACCGGGGGAACGTCCCGCGCGCCGGTGCGGTTCCTGGTGGTCACCGCCCTGACCTCCCGTTTCTCCGGTTCCTCCCGTTTCGCCCGGGGCCGGGACGCGCCGCTGAAACCCCCGAGCGGTGTCCCCGCGTCCCCGGTGACAATGGACCCCGTGCGCTACCGCATTCTCGGCACCACCCAGGCACTCCGCCCCGACGGCACCGCCGTCCCGGTCGGCGGGGCGCGGCTGCGTGCCCTGCTGACCGTGCTCGCCCTGCGGCCCGGACGGACGGTCCCGGTGTCCGTCCTGGTCGACGAGGTGTGGGAGGACGACCCGCCCGCCGACGCCACGGGCGCGCTGCAGGCGCTCGTGGGGCGGCTGCGCCGGGCGCTCGGCGCGGGCGCGGTCGCCTCCGACGACGGCGGGTACCGGCTGGCCGCCGCCGCCGACGACATCGACCTGCACCGGTTCGAGCGGCTGGCCGGGGAGGGCCTGGCCGCGCTGGGCGACGGCGACCCGGCGAAGGCCGCCGCCGTCCTCGACGACGCCCTCGCCCTGTGGCACGGCCCCGCCCTCGCCGACCTGCCCGACCGCACCGCCGAGGCGGCCCGCTGGGAGACCCGCCACCTGGACGCGCGCCGGGCCCGCCTCGCCGCCGCCCTCGCCCTCGGCCACGCCGGGCGGGTCCTGCCCGAGCTGACCGCCCTGTGCGACACCCACCCCCTGGACGAGCCCCTCCAGGCGCTGCGGCTGCGCGCGCTGCGCGAGGCGGGCCGCCCGGCCCAGGCGCTCGCCGCCTACGAGGACGTACGCCGCCTGCTGGCCGACCGGCTCGGCTCCGACCCGGGGCCGGAACTGCGCGCCCTGCACGGCGAACTGCTGGCCGCGGGGGAGCCGGACGCCGCCGCGGACGGCCACCGCGCCCCCGGCAATCGCGACCGTGCCCCCGGCGCCCGCAGCGGATCCGCGGGCGCCCGCGACCGCGTCACCGGAAGCCGCGGTGACACCCGGGCCGCGCCGCCCGGCGACCCCGCCGCACCCCCCGGCGGGCCCGCCCGGCCCGACCGGACCGCCGCGCCCCCCGCCCCCGCGCCCCCCAGCAACCTGCGCGCCCGGCTCACCTCCTTCGTGGGCCGTGAGGCCGACATCGAGGCGATCCGCGCCGACCTCGCCTCCGCCCGTCTCGTCACCCTGCTCGGGCCCGGCGGGGCCGGCAAGACCCGGCTGTCGCAGGAGGCCGGCGAGGCCCTGCGGCCCGCGCTGCGCGACGGGGTGTGGCTGGCCGAACTGGCCCCCGTGGACGACCCGGAGTCGGTGCCCGAGGCCGTCCTGACGGCCGTGGGCGCCCGCGAGACCGTGCTCTACGGGGCCGGCGCGGAGGAGATACGGGCCGCCGTCGCCGACCGCCACGACGACCCCGTCGAGCGACTGGTCGAACACTGCGCCCGGCGCCGCATGCTGCTCCTCCTCGACAACTGCGAACACGTCGTGGAGGCCGCCGCCCGCCTCGCCGAGGAACTGCTCGCCCGCTGCCCGCACCTGACCGTCCTCGCCACCAGCCGCGAACCCCTCGGCGTACCGGGGGAGTTGCTGCGCCCGGTGGAGCCGCTGCCCGAACCGGTCGCGCTGCGGCTGCTCGCCGACCGGGGGGCGGCCGCCTCGCCCGGCTTCCGCGTCGACGCCGACGAGCAGACCGCGGCGGCCTGCGCCGAGATCTGCCGGCGCCTGGACGGCCTGCCGCTCGCCATCGAACTCGCCGCCGCCCGATTGCGCATGCTCACCCCGGCCCAGATCGCCGCCCGGCTCGACGACCGCTTCCGGCTGCTCACCTCCGGCAGCCGCACCGTCCTGCCCCGCCAGCAGACCCTGCGGGCCGTCGTCGACTGGTCCTGGGACCTGCTGGACGAGGAGGAGCGGGAGGTGCTGAGCCGGCTGGCCGTCTTCGCCGGCGGCTGCGACCTCGCCGCCGCCGAGGCCGTCTGCGGCCCGGCCGCCTTCGACGCCCTCGGCTCGCTCGTCGACAAGTCGCTGGTGGTGGCCGCCCACGCCCCCGACGGCGCGATGCGCTACCACCTCCTGGAGACCGTCGCCGAGTACGCCGCCGAACGGCTGGCCCAGTCCGGCGGCCGGAACAGCGCCGAGCGGGCCCATCTGACGTACTACCGCGAACTCGCCCGCACCACCGACTCGTTGCTGCGCGGGCCGGGCCAGCGGGCCGCCATCGCCCGGCTTGAACTGGAGTACGAGAACCTGCGCACCGCGCTGCGGCACGCCGTCGCCGCCCGCGACGAGCAGGAGGGCCTGTGCCTGGTCCTCTCGCTCAGCTGGTACTGGCAGATGCGGGACGCGCGCATCGAGGCCCGCAACTGGTGCCAGGAGGTCATGGCGCTCGGCCCCGACCCCTTCGCCGAGCCGCTGCGCCCCGCCGTCCCGGTGTGGCGGCGGTGCACGGACGCCCCGCCCCCGATGACCGGCGAGATCCTCCACGAGGCCCGGCGCGGCCTGCACCTGGCCCACATGGCCTGCATGGACACGGAACTGGACGCCTGGGAGACCCCGGAGGCGCAGCGCAAGCTGCGCGCCATCACCGACGTGTACGAGCCCGGCATGCCCCAGACCTGCCGGGCCCCGGGCATGCTGTGGTTCTTCGCGGTGCTGATGACCGGCGAGGTGGAGCGGGTGCGGGAGATCATCGAGGCCGCCGTGCAGACCTGCCGCACCACCCCCGGCTTCGAGTGGGAACTGGCCGGGGCGCTCCAGATGCGCGCGAACCTCCTGGCCAACCGTGCCGACTGGGCGGGCGACGCGGAGCGCGACGCCGACGAGGCGCTGGAGATCTACCGCCGCCTCGGGGACGCGTGGGGCACCGCCGAGGCGCTCTCCGCGCGCGGCGAGGCCCGCGAGCGGGCCGGCCACCACCTTGAGGCCGCCGCCGACTACGAGGCGGCCGTGGAGCACGCCGAACGCATCGGCGCCCCCGCCCAGGCGGCGATGCTGACCGCCCGGTTCGGCAGCGCCCTGCTGGAGACGAGCGAGGCCGAGCGCGGCGAGCGGATCCTGCGCGGGGTGCTGGACCAGCCCATCGCCGCCGGCCACCACGAGGCGATGCCGGCCGCCCGGCTGTTCCTGGCCAGCTGGCTCGCCATCACCGGCCGGGCGCCCGAGGCGCGCGAGCTGGTGCGGCGGCTGCGCGAGGACTTCGCCCTGTCCTACTTCGTCGTCTTCGACGGCTTCATCCTGGGCCTGGAGGCCTGGCTGGACGTGGCGGAGGGCCATGACGAGGAGGCCCTGGTCCATGCGCGCCAGGCGCTGGCCCGGGCCGGGGACCCGCTGGCCGAGGCCATCTCCCCCTACATGCGCTCGCACTACCTGGCCGTCGGCGCCCTGGCCCTGGCCGGGGTGGACGGCGGCGCCAGGGCCCGGGACGCCGCCCGCTGCCTGGGCGCCTCCGACGCCCTGCTGCCGCCCGGCCACAACCCCTCGGCCCCCGAACGCCATGTCCGCGAGCAGGCCGAGCAGCGGACCCGGGCCGCGCTCGGCGAGCGGGAGTACCGGGCCGCGTACGACGAGGGCGGCGGCCTCTCTCGCGCGGAGGCCACCGCCCTGGTCTGACGCGGACCGCAGCCGCCGTATGGTCAGCTCTTGGTGCGGAACTTGTGGATGGCGACCGGGGCCATCACCGCGGTGAGCCCGACCGACCAGGCCAGCGTCACCCACAGGCCGTGCGCGACCGGGCCGCCGACCATGAGGCCGCGGGCCGCGTCCGCGAGCGCGGAGAGCGGGTTGTAGTGGGTGAAGGAGCGCAGCCAGCCCGGCATCGAGGCGGTCGGCGCGAAGATGGACGAGCCGAACTGCAGCGGCATCAGCACCAGGAAGCCCATGGCCTGCACCGACTGGGCGCTCTTCATCGTCACGCCGAGCGTGATGAACACCCACATCAGCGCCGAGCCGAACACGGTGGACAGGCCCACCGCGGCGAACAGGCCGGGCCAGTGGGTGATGTCGAAGCCGACCAGCACGCCCACGATCATCAGGACCGTGGTCGCGAACAGCATGCGCAGCAGTTCCACCGAGATCTTGGCGAACAGCACGGAGCCGCGGCCGATCGGCAGGGACCGGAAACGGTCCATGACACCGGTGTTGAAGTCCTGGTTGAAGCCGGTGCCCACGCCCTGGGCCATGTTCATGCCCATCATGGCCATCAGGCCGGGGACGACGTACTGCACGTACTGCTGCTGGCCGCCGCCCAGCGACTGGCCGATCGAGCCGCCGAAGACGTACACGAACAGCAGGGTGAAGATCACCGGGAAGAGGATCGCGTCGAACATCGACTCCGGGTCCTGGCGGATCCACAGCAGGTTGCGGCGGATCAGGGCGCCGGTGTGCCGCAGGTGCCCGCGCAGCGGGATCCGGGCGTCGCCCTGGAGGGCGGGGGCGGTGGTGACGGCACTCATACGGCGACCTCTTCGCGGGCGTCGGCGGGGGCGGGGTCCTGCGGGGCACTGGCGCGGTGGCCGGTGAGGGACAGGAACACCTCGTCCAGGCTGGGCAGTTCGGTGGTGATGGAGCTGATCGTGATGCCCCGCGCGGTGACCGCGCCGACCACGGCGGTCAGCTGCTCGTCGGAGAGGATCGGCACCAGCAGGGAACCGGCCTCGGCGTCGACGGTGGTGGAGGCCAGTCCGGTGATGCCCAGTTCGTCGAGCATCCCGGCGAGCGGGCGCAGCTCGCCCGCGTCGGCCGGCTTCACGCGCAGGGTGCGGCCGCCGACCCTGGCCTTCAGGTCCTCGATGCCGCCGTTCGCGATGACCTTGCCGCGGTCGACCACGGTCAGCTCGGTGGCGAGCTGCTCGGCCTCCTCCATGTACTGGGTGGTCAGCAGGACGGTGACCCCGTCCCCGACCATCGCCTTGACCTCGTCCCAGACCTCGTTGCGGGTGCGCGGGTCCAGGCCGGTGGTCGGCTCGTCCAGGTAGAGGACGGCGGGCCGGCCGATCATCGAGGCGGCCAGGTCCAGCCGCCGCCGCATGCCGCCCGAGTACGTGCTCGCCGGGCGCCGGGCGGCCTCGGTGAGCGAGAAGCGCTCCAGCAGCTCGTCGGCGCGGGCGCGGGCGTCCTTGCGGGACAGGTCGAGCAGCCGCCCGATCAGGTAGAGGTTCTCCCAGCCGGGCAGCTTCTCGTCGACGGAGGCGTACTGGCCGGTGAGCCCGATCACCCGGCGCAGCTGCCGGGGCTGGCGTACGACGTCGTAGCCGGCCACCGTGGCCTGCCCGGCGTCGGGGGTGATCAGGGTGGACAGGATGCGGACGAGGGTGGTCTTCCCGGCCCCGTTCGGCCCGAGCACACCCATCACGGTGCCCTCGCGCACGTCCAGGTCCACACCGTCCAGGGCCTTGGTCTCGCCGTAGTGCTTGACCAGCCCCCGTACCGTCACGGCGTGGCCGGCGCCGCCGGGGTTCTTGTCGATTCGCGTCATGCCGAGAAGTTCTCACCCCGCACCGACAAACCACCGACATCCCGCCGACGCGGCGCCCGACACCTCACCGACACGCCGGTGAGGTCCGCCGGAGCGAGGGCCGGCCGGCGCAGGGGAGGGGGCCGAGCCTGGCGCTGCCGTCCTCTGCTGGCGAGGTCCCGTCGGCGCGCCCCGCGGCGAGGGCGGCTCAGCGTCGCAGGGCCTCCGTGTCCTCGGGGAGGACGGGGCTCGCCCCCCGGTGGGGCCGCCCTCCGGTGGGGCCGCCCTCCGGTGGGGCCGCCCGGCGGCGGCGAACCGTGGGCCCTGCCGGCCTCCGCCGGGCCCACGGCGGCGGCCCGCACGGAACCAGTCGGCGCCGGGGAGGCACAGCCGGCCCCGTGCCGCCGCCCCCACCGACAGGCCCGGTAGGCGCGTCCCGGCGACGGCGACGGCGACGGCGACTCAGCGTCGCAGTGCCCCCGTGTCCTCCGGCAGGACGTGGCTCGCCACGATGCGGCCCGTCGCCGCAGGGGGCGTGCGGCGCTGGTCGACCAGATGGGCCGCGCCGGCCACGGCGAGGCCGAGGACGGCCAGGGCGGCGCCGGCCAGGGCCGGGGAGGTGAGGCCGAGGCCGGCGGCGAGGGCGAGGCCGCCGATCCAGGCGCCGCCGGCGTTGGCGAGGTTGAAGGCGGCCTGGTTGGCGGAGGACGCCAGGGACGGGGCGGCGGACGCCTTCTCCATGACCATGAGCTGGAGCGGCGAGCCGGTGACGAAGGCGGCCATGCCGAGCAGGGCCACCCCCAGCGCGGCGCTCCACTCGGCCCGCATCAGCACCGGGAAGAGCCCGAGGACCACCGCGAGGGAGGCCAGCCCGCCGAACAGGGCGCCGCGCATCGAGTGGTCGGCGAGCCGGCCGCCGAGCAGGTTCCCGGCGGTCGCGCCGACGCCGAACAGGGCGAGCAGCAGCGTCACGCTGGACTCGGCGTACCCGGCGGAGCCGGTGAGCATCGGGGTGACGTAGCTGTAGGCGGCGAACAGCGCGCCGAAGCCCGCCACGGTGGTCGCCAGCGCCAGCCAGACCGGCAGCGAGCGCAGCGCGGCCAGCTCGCCGCGCAGCCCGGAGGCCGGGGCGGCGTGCGCGTGGTCGCGGGGGATCAGCAGCGCGAGCGCGGCGATCGCCGCCACCCCGATCGCGCTCACCCCGAGGAAGGTCGCCCGCCACCCCAGGTGCTGGCCCATGAGGGTGGCGACCGGGACACCGGCGATGTTGGCGACGGTCAGCCCGAGGAACATCAGGGACACCGAGCGGGCCTTGCGCTCGGGCGGCACCATGCCGGTGGCGACGACCGCGCCCACCCCGAAGAAGGCGCCGTGCGGCAGCCCGCTCAGGAACCGGGCGGCCAGCAGGGAGCCGTTGCCGGGGGCGAGCGCGGAGAGCGCGTTGCCGACGACGAACAGGGCCATCAGGCCGATCAGGACGGTGCGGCGGGACAGTTTCGCGGTGAGCGCGGCCAGCAGCGGGGCGCCGATGACCACGCCGAGCGCGTACGCCGAGACCAGATGCCCGGCGGCGGGGATCGAGATGTGCAGGTCGTCCGCGACGTCGGGCAGCAGCCCCATCATCACGAACTCGGTGGTGCCGATGCCGAAGGCGCCCACGGCGAGGGCGAGCAGGGCCAGGGGCATGAGGGACCTTTCGAGGTGGGTTCCGTACAGTGAACTGCTTGCTATGTTCAGCTACGAAACAAAGTCTCTCAGGCCCGGTATTCCGGCAGGTTACGAGCCGGTTGCCGATGTGGTGACCTTCACACGCGCCGCGACCGGAAGGTGATCGCTGCCGGTGCGCGGCAGCGTCCAGGAGCTTACCGGCTCCACACCCCTGACCATGATCTGGTCGATCCGCGCCATCGGGAACGACGCCGGCCAGCTGAACCCGAAACCGCTGCCCGCCGCGCCCTGCGTGGAGCGCATCTGCGCGGTGACGGCGTTGAGCGAGCGGTCGTTCATGGTGCCGTTCAGGTCCCCGAGGAGCACCACCCGGGGCAGCGGCTCGTGCGCGATCGCCGTGCCGAGCGCGTCCGCGCTCTGGTCCCGCTGCTGCGCGGTGAACCCGGCGTTCACCTTCACCCGCACGGAGGGCATGTGGGCGACGTACACCGCGAGGGGCCCCTCGGGCGTGGCCACCGTGGCCCGCAGCGCCCGCGTCCAGCCCAGCCTGATGTCCACCGGCCGCACCCCGCTCAGCGGGTACTTGCTCCACAGCCCGACGGTGCCCTCCACCGCGTGGTACTTGTACGCCGGTGCCAGCGCGTCCTTGTACACCGGGACCGCCGACGCCTTCACCTCCTCCAGCGCGAGCAGGTCCGCGCCGGAGGCGGTCAGCGCGCGGGCGGTGCCGGTCGGGTCCGGGTTGTCCGCGTTGACGTTGTGCGTGGCCACCGTCAGATCGCCCTGGCCGCCGGCCTTGTCGGTGAGCAGCCCGCCGAACAGGTTCAGCCACACCGTCACCGGCAGCACCAGCGCGATCAGCGCGGTCGCCGACCTGCGCACCAGCGCGGCGACCAGCAGCACCGGCACCAGCAGCCCGAGCCAGGGCAGGAACGTCTCGGTGAGGCTGCCGAGGTTGCCGATCCGGTTGGGGATGTGCGAGTGCACCAGCATCACCAGCGCGAGCAGCACCGCGAGGACCGCCGGCACGATGCCCCGGCGCCAGATCCTCGGGTCGCCGCGCCAGCCGCCGAACAGGCGCTGTGCCAGGCGCCGGAGCCGGTCTCCCGGACGCTCGGGTCCCGAGCCGCCGTCGTCCGTCTCCGTCAAGTACGCCTGCTGCGCCATACCGTTGCCTCACTGCCCGCCGTGCACACCGATCCCCCCGTGGTCTACGACCCTAGGGGATGATCGGTTCCGTTCCCGCCGTCCACGACGGCCGTACGGGCACGAGGACGAACAAGTCGCGGTGCGCAGTTCCGGTCACGGCGCCCTCAGCAGGATCTGTGACGAAACGCGCACATGACGCCGCCGACCTCGCGCCCCATCACGCCGCCGAACTCGCGCACCTCACGCCGCCGGACCGGCGGGCCGCAGCCCCGCGAGCACCATGTCCACGATCTGCTCCGACAGGCCCTCGGGCAGATCGGCGTCGGGGCGCATGATCGTGCGCACCAGCATGGGGCCGACGAAGAGGTCGTTGAGCACGTCCACATCGAGGTCCGCGCGCAGCTCACCGCGCTGCTGCCCCCGGCGCAGGACCTCCATCTGGAGCCGGCGCCGCGGCTCCACCACGGTGGCGTGGTACGCGCACCAGATCCTCGGGCTGGACTTCATCTGCGCGTACACGTTGTGCAGGATCGCGGAGGAGCGGCTCATCAGCCCGCGCTGGCGCAGTTGTTCCAGCAGGGCCACCAGATCGTCGCGCAGGCAGGTGCCGGGCAGTTCCGGTTCGGGCGGCTCGGCGGCCCGCAGGACGTCGACGAAGAGTTCCTCCTTGCCGCTCCAGCGGCGGTAGATGGTGGCCTTGCCGACGCCCGCGGTGCGGGCGATGCGCTCGATGGAGAGTTCGGCGAGCGGTACGCCGTCCTCCAGCAGCTTCATCACGCCCTCGATGATGGCGCGCTCGGCCGCCTCGCTCCGGGGGCGCCCGCGCGCGGGGGCCCCGGGGGCGGTGGGGCTGTCGGCAAGGCTCACTTGAGACGTCCTCTCGTCGTACCGGAAGGTCGTACCGGAATATTGTCCTCCGGTGGCCGCGGCCGGCGGTGGTCCCCCGCCGCCGGCCGGCCGTCCCCCCGTTGACTGCTCCGCCCCGTGCTTCTCCGACTGCTCCGCCGGGTGCTCCCCGCGGCCGCTACTCCATCGCGGCCACCAGCTCCGGCTCCTCCTCGCCCTCGGTGCGGGCCGGCGGCCGGCCCGGCAGGAAGACGGCGGTGACCACCGCGCCGGCCAGCGCGACCACGGTGCCGCACAGAGCGGTGACGTGCATGGCGTGCAGGAAGGCGGCGTTGGCCGGGTCCACCAGGAAGTGCCCGGCCGGGCCGAGCTTCTGGGCGATGCCGAGGGTGGCCTCGATGGACTCGCCCGCGGTGTCGCGCAGGCCGGCCGGGACCGGCCCGAGGTGGCCCTCGATGCTGTTGCGGTAGGCCGTGGACAGGACCGAGCCGAGCACGGCGATGCCGAGCGCGCCGCCGACCTGGCGGAAGGTGTTGCTCAGCGCGGAGGCCGAGCCGGCCTTCTCCCGGGGCAGGGCCTGCATGATGACCACGCTGGTCGGCGTCATGATGTGCGCCATGCCGGTGCCCATGAGGAAGAAGACGACCTCCAGCACCCAGATCGGCGTGCCGGTCTCGAACCCGGCGAAGGCGGCCAGCATGCCGGCCAGCACCACCAGGCCGGCCGTGGTGGTGACCTTGTAGCCGAAGCGGTCGACGACCAGCCGGGCCCGCGGCGCGAAGATCATCTGCGCGGCGGCCAGCGGGATCATCAGCAGGCCGGACTCCAGCGGGGAGTAGCCGCGCACGCTCTGGGTGTAGAACACCGCGAAGAACGTCACGCCCATCAGCGCGAAGAAGACCAGCGCGATGGCGGCCATGGCGGCCGAGAAGACCTTGTTCTTGAAGTACGTCACGTCCAGCGACGGGTGGTTGCTGCGCTTCTCGAAGACGATGAAGGCGGCGAGGACCACGACACCGGCGATGATGGTGGCCAGCACGGTCCCGTTGGTGAAGTCGGCCAGTTCGCCGCCCTTGATGATGCCGTAGACGAGCAGCACCAGGCCGACCACGGACAGCACGACGCCGATCGGGTCGAGGCGGCCCGGGCGCGGGTCGCGGGAGTCGGGCACCAGCCACACCATCAGCGCGAGCGCGACGATCACGATCGGCACGTTGATCAGGAAGACCGAGCCCCACCAGAAGTGGTCCAGGAGCAGACCGCCGGTGATCGGGCCGATGGCGATGGCCAGGCCGACCCCGCCGGCCCAGATGCCGATGGCCTTGGGCTGCTCCTCGCGCTCGAAGACGTTCATGAGGACGGCGAGGGTGGCCGGCATGACGAAGGCGGCACCCAGGGCCATCAGCGCGCGGAAGGCGATCAGCTGGCCCGGGGAGCCGGACTCGGCGGCCAGCGCGGAGCCGACGCCGAACACGACGAGACCGCCGAGCAGCACCTTCTTGCGGCCCACCCGGTCACCGATGAGGCCGGCGGTGAAGAGCAGGCCGGCGAAGACGAGCGTGTAGGCGTTGATCGCCCACTCCAGCTCGCTCTGCGTGGCGCCCAGGCCGGTGGGGGCCGGGGTGGAGATGGTCTTGATGGCGACGTTCAGGATCGAGTTGTCGAGCACCACTATCAGCAGGCTCAGCATCAGGACGCCGAGGATCGCCCAGCGGCGGCGGTGCACCGCCTCCGGAACGTGGTGCCCCGGGGCGGCCCGGTCGGCAGGAGTAGTCATGCCGACGAGCCTAGGGTACTTGCGATACGAGACCGTCTCGTATCGGAAATGATTTACTCATACCTTACGTTCGGACCTGTGGACGGCAGCCGATCGAGGGGAGCGACCGGGACCCGGCGGCACCGAACCTCACCGAACCGCACCGAGACGTGCCGCACAAAGGCCCCCTCTGGCCGCCCCGCGCGCGAGGTGCCACCATGGAGGGGAGTCCGGGGACGCCGTCAGGGCGCCTCGAGATGACTGAAGGAGCCGTTGCAATGACGCAGCTTTCGGCTGCCCGGAACACGCCCTCCGACGGCAGCAAGGCGCTGTACGGGGGCAAGGGCACGCGCCGCATCACCGTCCGCGACATCGCCCTCGCCAAGGAACGCGGCGAGCGGTGGCCCATGCTCACCGCCTACGACGCCATGACCGCCTCCGTCTTCGACGAGGCCGGCATCCCCGTGATGCTGGTCGGCGACTCCGCGGGCAACTGCCACCTCGGGTACGAGACCACGGTGCCCGTCACCCTCGACGAGATGACCGTGCTGTCCGCCGCCGTCGTACGCGGCACGCAGCGCGCCCTGATCGTCGCCGACCTCCCCTTCGGCAGCTACCAGGAGGGCCCGGTGCAGGCGCTGCGCTCGGCCACCCGGCTGGTGAAGGAGGCGGGCGTCGGCGCGGTCAAGCTGGAGGGCGGCGAGCGCTCGCACGAGCAGATCCGCCTCCTGGTGGAGGCCGGCATCCCGGTCATGGCCCACATCGGCCTGACCCCGCAGTCCGTCAACGCCATGGGCTACCGCGTCCAGGGCCGCGGCGAGGAGGCGGCCCAGCAATTGCTGCGGGACGCGAAGTCCGTGCAGGACGCGGGCGCCTTCGCCGTCGTCATGGAGCTGGTCCCCGCCGAGCTGGCGGCCGAGGCCACCCGGTCCCTGCAGATCCCGACCGTCGGCATCGGCGCGGGACCGGACACCGACGCGCAGGTCCTGGTGTGGACCGACATGCTCGGCCTGACCCCGGGACGCGTCCCGAAGTTCGTGAAGAAGTACGCCGACCTGCGCGCCGTCATGGGCGACGCGGCCAGGGCGTTCGCCGAGGACGTCGTCGGCGGGACGTTCCCGCTGGAGGAGCACTCCGTCCACTGACGCCCGCCCGGCCCACCGGACCACCGCGGTAACACGGGAGCAGCCCCGCCGATCCTCCCCCGTCGGCGGGGCTGCGCTCGCTCTCGTTCCCGCTCCGGGCGGGACCCGGGCTACGCCCGCTCGCGCCAGCCGTTGGTGATCGGCAGCCGGCGGTCCTTGCCGAAGCCCTTGGCGGAGATCTTGGTGCCCGGCGGGTACTGGCGGCGCTTGTACTCGGCCGTGTCGACCATCCGCAGTGTGCGCGCCACCAGCTCCGGTTCGTAGCCGGCCGCGACGATCTCGTCGGCGCCCTTGTCGTGGTCCACGTACAGGTCGAGGATGCCGTCGAGGACCGGGTAGTCCGGCAGCGAGTCCGTGTCGACCTGCCCCGGGCGCAGCTCCGCGCTCGGCGGCTTGCTGAGGGAGTTCTCCGGGATCGGCGGCACCTGGCCCCGCCCGGCCGCGGCCCGGTTGCGCCAGCGGGCCAGCCGGAACACCCACGTCTTGTAGAGGTCCTTGATCGGCCCGTACGCGCCCACCGAGTCGCCGTACAGCGTCGAGTAACCCACCGCCAGCTCCGACTTGTTGCCCGGGGCGAGCACGAGGTGCCCCTCCTGGTTGGAGAGGGCCATCAGCAGCGTGCCGCGCAGCCGGGACTGGAGGTTCTCCTCCGCGAGCCCGGTCAGGCCCAGCGACTCCATGTACGCGTCGAACATGGGCGCGATCGACACGGTACGGAAGTTCAGGCCGGTGCGCCGGGCCAGCTCCGCCGCGTCGTCCCTGGAGTGCCCGGAGGAGTACTTCGAGGGCATCGAGACGCCGTACACCTGCTCCGCGCCCACCGCGTCGCAGGCGATCGCCGCGACCAGCGCGGAGTCGATCCCGCCGGACAGGCCGATCAGCACCGACCGGAAGCCGTTCTTGCGGACGTACGCGCGCAGGCCCGTGACCAGCGCCGAGTAGACCTCCTCGTCGTCGTCCAGGGGCTCGGCCCGCTCACGGGGCGGCAGCGGCTCACCGGCCGGCGGCGGCTCCTCGGACAGCACCACGCGCTCGATGCGCAGCCCGTCGTCCACCACCCCTTCGGGCGCGTCGGCCGCGGCGGCCGGCAGCTCCAGGTCGAGCACCAGGCACTCCTCGGTGAACTGCGGCGCCCGCGCGAGCACCGTGCCGTCCGCGCCGACCACGATCGAGTCGCCGTCGAAGACCAGTTCGTCCTGCCCGCCGGTCATGGCCAGGTAGGCGGTGGTGCAGCCGGCCTCCTCGGCCCGCTTGCGGACCAGATCGAGGCGGGTGTCGTCCTTCTCCCGCTCGTAGGGGGAGGCGTTGACGGACAGCAGCAGTCCCGCGCGCGCGGTGCGGGCGGCCGGCACCCGCCCGCCGTCCTGCCACAGGTCCTCGCAGATGGCGAGGGCCACGTCCACGCCGTGTACCCGCAGCACCGGCATGGTGTCGCCGGGCACGAAGTAGCGGAACTCGTCGAAGACGCCGTAGTTCGGCAGGTGGTGCTTGGCGAAGGCCAGCACCACCTCGCCGCCGTGCAGCACCGCGGCCGCGTTGCGCGGGGCGCCGGCCGGCATGCCGTACTTCGGCTGGGCGCTCTCGCAGCGGTCGAGGTGGCCGACGACGACCGGCAGGTGCCCGAGGCCCTCGGCGGCGAGCCGGGCGGCGAGGCCGCGCAGCGCGGCGCGGGACGCCTCCACGAAGGACGACCGCAGCGCGAGGTCCTCCACGGGATACCCGGTCAGCATCATCTCGGGGAACGCCACGAGGTGCGCTCCGCGCTCGGCGCAGTGCCGGGTCCGGCGGACGACCGCCTCGGCGTTCGCGGCGAGGTCGCCGACGCGCGAGTCGATCTGGTTCAGGGCGAGACGTAGTCGAGGCACGCGCCCCAGTGTAATCGTCAGAGCGACGCAATGGGGGGGCGGGGCGGCGCGATGCGAGGGGAGGGGGGGCGCGGTGTGCGGCGCCGTGCGGGCCGCGCACGCGGGTGCGCCCGCCCCTCGGGGAGGAGGGACGGGCGCACGACGGTGGAGCGTGAGGGGAGCGCGGGTCAGTGGCGACGGTAGGAGTCGACGTAGCCCTTCGCGGGCGAGCCCACGCCGGTGACGTCGTCGTAGCCCTTGACGGCCTTCAGGGAACTGTCCTTGCCGAGACTGCGCACGGAGTAGGCCAGGCCGCCGGAGGCGTCGATGCCGTTGACGAAGTCCACCCGGGCGACCGCGAGTTCCTTGCCGGTCGGCTGGTCCACCACGTCGTGGTACAGCTTCGAGCCGTACTTCGCGTAGATGGACGGGTTGGCGAAGCCGATCGCCTGGCCGCCACCGGCCTGCTGGGCGAGGGCCTGGACGGCCGCGATCACCGGAGCGGCCAGCGAGGTGCCGCCGATGCGGTACTCGGCGTACTGCTGCGACCCGTCCGGGAAGGTCTGCGTCTGGCCGACCAGGAAGCCGGTGTTCGGGTCGGCGATCGCCGAGATGTCCGGGACGACGCGGTTGCCGGCCGCGCTGTTGGCCGTGGCCAGCGCGCTGGGCACGACGCCCTTCTGGTAGTACGGCTGCGGCACGTTCTTGCTGGTGCCGCCGCCCGCGCCCGAGGTGTAGGCGCCGGGGAAGCCGGTCCAGCTCTTGCCGTCGGCGGACAGGGTCGCCTTGTCGGTGCCCCAGCCGGTCTCCCACAGGTACTTGTCGTTCTTGCCGACCGCCAGCGAGGTACCGCCGACCGCGGTCACCCACGCCGAGTTGGCCGGGGTGTCGACCTGCTTCGTACCGGTGTTGGCGACCTCGTCGCCGTTGTCACCGGAGGAGAAGTAGAAGCCGATGCCCTCCACCGCGCCGAACTGGAACACCTGGTCGTAGGCGGCGGCCAGGTCCGGCGTCTGGCTGGCCTCGACGTCGCCCCAGGAGTTGGAGACGATGTCGGCCAGGTGGTTGTCGACCACTCGGCTGAGCGAGTCGAGCAGGTCGTCGTCGTAGCAGGAGGCGGCGCCCACGTAGGTGACGTCCGCGTCCGGCGCGACCGCGTGCACGGCCTCGACGTCGAGGGTCTCCTCGCCGTACCAGCCGGCCGCCTTGCACTCGGTGGTGCGGGTGTACTGGGCCGGCAGCGACTGGTGCAGCTGGCCGGTCTTCCAGCCCCCGTCACCGTTCTTCTTCGCGTACGAGGCCGCGTCGAAGGCGATGGTCGGCGAGGCGTAGGCGTCGGTGATGGCGATCCGCACACCCTTGCCGGTGTACTTGCCGGCGCCGTAGGCCGCACGCAGCTGCTTGCCCGTGTAGCCCTTGACGGCGTACGGGATCTTCTGGCCGTAGGCGGACGGCAGCGTCGTGGCGATGTTCGAGCCGTAGTACGACGAGAACGGCCCGGAGTTCCTGAACACCGCGTCCGGCGGCGGCAGCTGGTCCTTGTGGTCCGCCTTGTGCGGAGCGTTGTCCAGGCCGGTGACGGTCAGCACCGCGCCCTTGAGGCCCTCGGGCACCGAGGCGGCCTGGGCCGGCGCGCGGTAGGTGCCGGCGCCCTTGGCGAAGTTGTGCAGCTGGGTGCCGAACGCCTTCTCGGCCGCCGCGACGTCACCGGAGACCGCGATGTAGTGCGGGGTGACGGAGGTGACCTTCAGGCCCGCCGACTTCAGCCACGACGACACGGCGCTCACCTGGGCGCCGGTCGCGCCGTAACGCGCCTGTGCCTGCTCGGCGCTCAGGTACTTGCCGTAGGACGGCGACGACGGGTCGGCGACCGCCTTGGCGTACGCGGCGAGACCGGCGGCGTCGCGGCCGGCCAGGTACACCCGGGCGTTGACCGGGGCGCTGTTCGCGGTGGCGCCCTTGTCCGCCTTGGCCGTCGCCCACGCGGGCTTGGTGCCCGTGAGGGCGTCCCGGCCCGGGTGGCCCGCGGCGTGGGCCGCGGGTATGCCGAGCACCAGCGCACCGGCGACCATCGGCAGTGTCGCTGCCAGGCTCACACCGGTGCGCACGGTGGCGCGGTTGGATCTCATAGAACCCCCTGCGATGCGGATCGCATACGACGCAATGAGTGGTTGGTTCTCGTATGACCCGCGAAATGGCCGCGGCGGTGTGGCCCGTGAATGGATCACACGATCGAGTGCCACTCTTCCTGATGAACCGTGCATGCCAGGGGAATGGGCAGGCCAAGAGAAACCCAAGGAACCGTCAGGTGCGGTGCTTTGCAGGGGAATTGCGCTCTTCGTTCCCCGGATACCGGTGGCCGGGTGTCAGGAACCGGGCGCCGCGCTCCGCGCCCCGTGCCCGTGCCCCGTGCCTGGTGACGGACCGCCATGTCGCGGGCGGAGCCGGTGTCCGCGAAGTCTGCGGTGTCCGCGGAGTCCGCCGGTGTCTGCGGTGTCTGCGGTGTCTGCGGTGTCTGCGGAGTCCGCGGCGGCCCCCGGAGTCAGCGGCGGGAGTGGCCGGTACCGCCGGGGGAGTGGCGGCGGCGCCGTCGCCCGAGCGGGACCCGACCGGCACCGCACCCACCCCCGGCGACCACGCCCGCCGCGACGACCACGCCCGCCGCGACGGCCACGCCCACCGCGCGACGACCACGGCCGCCGCGGTGGCGCCTGCCCGGTCGCCGCGTGCGCGGGGCCGGGGGAGGCGCGGGCGGGACCGGGGAGCGGCGATAAGTTGAACGGTGGATGCGTATTTTCTACGCTGGCCGCATGCGGTTGTTGCGCTCCACGGACATGGCGCTGCGCGTTCTGATGCGGCTCGCGGTCGCGGGCGAGTCCAGCCCGACGACCCGGGAGGTCGCGGCGGACATGAACGTGCCGTACACGCACGCCGCGAAGGTCGTCGCCGAACTCCAGCACCGCGGCCTGCTCGCCGCCCGCCGCGGCCGGGGCGGCGGCCTGGCCCTCACCGGGGCGGGCCGGGGCGCCTCGGTCGGCGCGCTCGTCCGGGCCCTGGAGGGCGAGGGCGACGTCGTCGACTGCGAGGGCGCCACCCCCTGCCCGCTGAACGCCGGCTGCCGGCTGCGCGGCGCCCTGCGGCGAGCCCAGGAGGCGTTCTACGCCGCCCTCGACCCGCTCACCGTCGCCGACATGGTCGCCGCGCCCACGGGACCGCTGCTGCTGGGCCTGCCCAGCGCCCGGCAGACCCCGGGCGCCTGAGCGGCAGGCCGCTTCCGGCGGCCGGCGGGCAAGCCGGCGGGCGTCAGCCGGCGTCCTTGGCCAGCCACAGGTCCGGCCCGAACACCTCGTAGTGGATGTCGGCCGGGGCCACGCCCCGGGCGAGGAGCTGCGCGCGCACCGCCCGCATGAAGGGCAGCGGACCGCACAGGTAGGCGCGCGTGCCGGCCGGTATCGCGAGGCCGGTGAGATCCACCAGGCCGGGCCGCCCGGCGCCCTCGGCGTCCCGCTCGTAGAAGAAGACGGTCTCGGCGTCGGCCAGCTCGGCCGTGTACGCCTCCTGGTCGGAGCGCAGGGCGTGCGCGGCGGGGGAGCGGTCGGCGTGCACCACGGTCACCGGGGCGCGGTGGCCGTCGCGGACGAGCTGCTCCAGCAGGGCGACCATCGGGGTGACGCCGATACCGGCGGAGGCGAGCAGCAGCGGCACGCCGGTGTCCGTCAGGCCCGTCAGGCCCGTCAGGTCCTCCAGGACGAGATCGCCGTAGGGGGCGGAGAGCTGGAGCACGTCACCCACCCGCACGTGCGCGTGCAGGTGACCGGAGACCTCGCCGCCGGGGGCGGTGGCGTCGCCGTCCACCCGCTTGACGGCGAACTGCCGTACGGCCGAGCCGGGCGCGGCGGTCAGGCTGTACTGGCGGATCTGCCGGGCGCCGTCGGGGAGGGTGACGCCGACCGAGACGTACTGGCCGGCGCGGTGACCGGGGACGGGACCGCCGTCGGCGGGGCGCAGCCGGAAGGTGGCCACGTCGGCGGTCTCCTCGATCCGCTCGACCACCGTCCAGGTGCGCCAGCCGGTCTGCCCGCTCCGCGCGTACAGCCGCTTCTCGATGGCCATGAGGGCGTTGGCCATCAGCCAGTAGACCTCGGTCCAGGCGGCGGCGACCTCGGGGGTGACCGCGTCGCCCAGCACCTCCGCGATGGCCGCGAACAGGTGTTCGTGGACGACCGGGTACTGCTCCGGCAGGACGCCCAGCGAGGCGTGCTTGTGGGCGACGCGCTCCAGCATGAGGTCGGGGCGCCGGCCGGGGTGGGCCACCAGCTGGGTGGCGAAGGCGGCGATGGACCCGGCGAGGGCCTGCTTCTGCGCGCCGGAGGCCTGGTTGCCGCGGTTGAAGAGATCGCGCAGGAGGTCCGGGTGGGCGTCGAACAGGCGGGCGTAGAAACGCTCGGTGATCTCGCCGATGGCCGCGCCGACGGCGGGCAGGGTGGCGCGGACGGTGGCTGCTGACTGCTCGGACAGCATGGTGGACTCCTCGGTGACTCGGTCGCTCGACTGTTCCAGAGGCCATTAAAACTTGCATCTGAGATGCAAATTAAACCGGGGGCCCAGGAAGCACCGAAGAGGGCAAGATGGGCGTCAGGGCGGTCGACGGCGGAGCGGCGCGATCAAGGTCCGCAACGCGCGCGAAACGGGGATGTGGTGTGATGCTCGGGTGCCCGACCGCCTCCCGGGACGACATACGGACACAGGCGGCCTGACCAGCAAGGATGGGGAAGCGGAAGATGGACAAGCAGCAGGAGTTCGTGCTCCGGACCTTGGAAGAGCGCGACATCCGGTTCGTACGCCTGTGGTTCACGGACGTGCTGGGCTTCCTGAAGTCCGTGGCCGTGGCCCCCGCCGAGCTTGAACAGGCGTTCGACGAGGGGATCGGCTTCGACGGCTCCGCCATCGAGGGCTTCGCGCGGGTCTACGAGTCCGACATGATCGCCAAGCCCGACCCGTCCACCTTCCAGATCCTGCCCTGGCGCGCGGAGGCCCCCGGCACGGCCCGGATGTTCTGCGACATCCTGATGCCGGACGGCTCACCGTCCTTCGCCGACCCGCGCTACGTCCTCAAGCGGGCCCTGGCCCGCACCTCCGACCTGGGCTTCACCTTCTACACCCACCCGGAGATCGAGTTCTTCCTGCTGAAGAACCGCCCGCTGGACGGCTCCCGCCCCACCCCCGCCGACAACTCCGGCTACTTCGACCACACCCCCCAGGCCATCGGCATGGACTTCCGCCGCCAGGCGATCACCATGCTGGAGTCGATGGGCATCTCGGTGGAGTTCTCCCACCACGAGGGGGCGCCCGGCCAGCAGGAGATCGACCTGCGCTACGCCGACGCGCTCTCCACCGCGGACAACATCATGACGTTCCGCCTGGTCATGAAGCAGGTGGCGCTGGAGCAGGGCCTCCAGGCGACCTTCATGCCGAAGCCGTTCTCGGAGTTCCCCGGCTCCGGCATGCACTCGCACCTGTCCCTCTTCGAGGGCGACCGGAACGCGTTCTACGAGTCCGGCGCGGAGTACCAGCTCTCCAAGGTCGGCCGCTCCTTCATCGCGGGCCTGCTCCGCCACGCGGCCGAGATCAGCGCGGTCACCAACCAGTGGGTCAACTCCTACAAGCGCATCTGGGGTGGCTCGGAGCGCACGGCGGGCGCCGGCGGCGAGGCCCCCTCCTACATCTGCTGGGGCCACAACAACCGCAGCGCCCTGGTCCGCGTCCCCATGTACAAGCCCGGCAAGACCGGCTCGGCCCGCGTCGAGGTCCGCTCCATCGACTCCGGCGCGAACCCGTACCTGACCTACGCGGTCCTCCTGGCGGCGGGCCTCAAGGGCATCGAGGAGGGCTACGAACTCCCCCCGGGCGCCGAGGACGACGTCTGGGCCCTCTCCAACGCGGAACGCCGAGCCATGGGCATCGAACCCCTCCCGCAAAACCTCGGCGAGGCCCTCACCCTCATGGAGAACAGCGACCTCGTCGCCGAAACCCTGGGCGAACACGTCTTCGACTTCTTCCTGCGCAACAAGAAGCAGGAGTGGGAGGAGTACCGGAGCGAGGTCACGGCTTTTGAGCTGCGGAAGCATTTGCCGGTGCTGTAGAGCAGGCAGGGGCGACTCAACGCCGAACCGGTGGGGGGACGGTCCGCGACCGTCCCCCCACCGGCTCCGACAGCAGTGCACGACGACTTTTTCGGGTATTGCAGTGGTGAATGCAGCCAACGGGCGTCACCCGTTGCAGTGCGCAGCGTGCGTGGAGAACCCGCCGAGTGAGCTTGCCGCAATCACGTCGTGTACTACGGAGGCAACGCGGCGATCAGCACGAACGTTTTCGGTCAAGCCGGCGAAGTGGATCGCAGACCCCGGGTGATTCTTGAGTATGTCCGCGGTGGAACTCGCTACGTCTCCGGAGACAGTGGAGAGCCAAGAAAGGATTCGCTGCTGGGCGAGGGAGGCATTCCACTGCGCGTCCAGATGGAACATGCCGTCCAGGCACTCCTCGAACAGTGGTAGCTGACCAACCTCGGCCGCCGCCTGAGCAGTCGTGAACAACCAGAGTACGGTGGTCTCGACCACAGACATCGTCTGCGGCCTTCGGTTGCACGTCAGGGAGGCCATGGCACGCATGATCCCCGTGGCCCGCGAGGGATCCGCGAGAAGTGCGGGAAGAAGCTTTTCCTGATCGACGTGTACGAGGAAGTCACAGTAGAAGTCGGCATCGTCGATATGGGTATCAGCCAGTGAGACGAGCTTTTCGACGGCGTCAGGCGAGCCGTGGTCCACATCTCGCCGCAGCGACAGCAGAATCTTGTGGTCGGATGTGGCAAAGGCACTGACCTCCCGTGCGATCAACGCGAGGAACGCCTCGACGGACGGCGGACGTTTGCCAGGATCCTCCCGAGTCGCACCGCGTACGATGGCCCGCCATGGGCCCCAGTCGGGAAGGAGCGCGCGGTTGGCCCGTGGGTTCCTCCCCGTGAACCACCAGCCGATGAACTGACCAAGGCTGTATAAATCAGCCTGTGGGCCGGCGCTGTGCGCATCAACGGACAGCTCCGGAGGAGCGAATCCTTCGGAGCCGATGGACACGCCCATACGGGTGAGCTGATGGGCCGGAGTATGCCCCCGTGGCCCACGGGCGATTCCCCAGTCGGCAATGACCCACACTCCGTTGAGCAGCAGGATGTTGGAGGGTTTGAGGTCACGATGGACCCAACCTCGCGCGTGCGCTTCGGCGAGTGCCGAGCACACGGCTCGTACCAAGGGATACAGAGCGTCTTCGCTCCGCTCGTCAGGGGTCAAACCCTCCGCGGTCAGCTCGGCGTAGGGCATCACGAACCACCTGTTGCCGGGATCCGCGTCCAGGATGGGCATGACGTGGGGGTGGCCGTCGAGCAGTCGACCTACCTCGATCTCTCGTGCCATTCGCTCGATTTGATGCCTACCCGGTGCACGTAATTGTTTCAGGGCCACCACGACACCGGTCGGCTTGTGCACGGCCTTGAACACGTCGGCCTGGCCGCCACGCATCGGCTTTTCGTCGCGCACGCGCAGGTAATCCGACTTGCGGCCGCGTGCGACCTTCAGGACCTCTTCGTAACCGCTCACTCGTTATTCCTCTCGACGAGACATGAAGCTGTTGCTCTGACCACCCGACATGACCTGCTGGCACCCTCGTCGCACTATTGACATCCTGTACTGTCCACGCCGCTCGCCGTCCCTGCGCTCGTAGTCTTGAGCGTAGAGGCATGTCGTATTCAGGACACGTCGCTGTACAGGGTCTGTTCGGTGCAGGACCGCCTGGTGATTTTCGGCATTTTCTCGCCGGGTGACCTGCGCAGAAGCCTCAGAGGGCGGCCCTCGACCCAGGCGTTCCACGACTTGAGGTAATACAGCAGGTGTTCACGAGAGTCGTCCTTCCTGCGGTGACGCTGGCCGGTTGCCATGCCCAGCATGGTGTTGCGCAGAATCAGCCTAGGATCCGACTCGGTCAAGCCCGCTCCGCTGACCAGGCCCTCGGTCCAGGGTGTCTGATCCACGTCAGGGCGTTCCTTCGTAGTGATGTACCACCCGACCGCAGCGGCTGTCACCGTAAGCCTGGTCGCCTTGTGCAGAGCCATTCCGCGATTGATGGACTCCCGCATGTCCGGGTGCTGCTCCAAGATAGTGAGCAGTTGATCATTCGAAACTGTTGCCGAGCTTCCCGACCAGTTGGCGTCAGGCGAGGCATAGTACATCTGAAGGCCACGGAGTGCTGCCGCAAGGTGGTTGCTGTTCACCTCTCCTGCCAAAGAGAGAGCATCTCGCCCAGTGCGCTTGCGTCCTGTGTCCATGACTGTGAAAGCCGACCGAGGCACGCCATGCACTACGAGGATCTCCACAGGAATACCGGCCTTGACTACTGCTTGGAGCCTGTGCTGGCCATCCACGAGATTGCCGTTCTCGTCGAATGCGATGCCTTGATGAGTAAGTTTCCATTCGCGCCGCTCGATCGCCTTGGCCAGCTGAGTGACTGTCTGCCTGCTCAAGGGGCGGTTGCTGATGTTCCTGCGAAGCCAGTCCCGTGCCAGCTCAGGGGTGACCATGCATACTTCAATGTGCATATGAGGATTCCCGTACAGGTTCGTCGATGTGCCCAAGGCAAGCTGAGATATGTCGCGTTGAGCGTTGCCGGCCGATCGTAAAGGCTGCCTTGGGTGCCGAACGAGTCGAAGTCGGATGTTCACTCGTTAGTGTGCGAACGGCATGGAGATCGCCGCAGATTCGGCTCAGGCCAGATAAGCTGGTGACGCGGCTGCCGTGTTGATGCGATGAGCCCGCCCTGTGCCGTCGGCGGGGACCGAATACAGGTCCGCGCCGTAGTCGCCGGGCAGGGCGTAGACGAGGGTGCTGGTGTTCTGCCAGACCGCCTGGTCGTCGACGCTTCTGGGTTCTGCCAGGGGGGTTTCGCGCATCGTGCGGAGGTTCAGGACGTACAGGTGCCAGGGGGCGTCCTTCGGTGCACCGGGCACTCGTTTTTTGTAGGCGATGCGCGTGCCGTCCGGGGACAGGGAGGGGCATTCGACGTTCTGGTGGATCGTGGTGAGGGTGTTCGCGGTCAGGTCGCCTCTCACCAAGTAGGGCTTGCCCTTGGTCGCCAGTGTGGCGTAGAAGGTGCGGTCGTCCGGTGCGAAGGTGATGCCCCAGAAGTTCACGTCGGGGGACGTGTACGGGTGGCCGTCCTTGATGATGTGGAAGGTCTCCAGAGTGGGGGTCAGTTTCCCCGTGCGGACGTCCACTATCGCCGCGCGGGTCGAGAAGTCCGTGCCCGCGTACGAGTCTCCGCCCACGAACGCCGTCCATGCCGCGAAGTGGCCGCTGGGGGAGACGCGGGCGCGGGACGGGATGCCGGGGACGTCGTATCGCGCGCGCTCTGTCAGGTGGGCGTCCAGGATCAGGGCGCGGTAGGTGTCCGAGACCGGGCCGTGCACTGACTGGAGGCATACTCCGGTGCCCGCGGCGGCGTAGAAGCGCAGGCACTTCACGCCCGAGGCGGTGCGCGGGGCGGCCGGGTCGGTGGACGGGACCGTCGTCAGTTCGTCGCGGTGCGGGCCCCACGCCATGTTGCGGAAGACCATGCGGCCCGGGGCCGTCAGGGTCACCTCGCCCGGGGACACCCGGGGGCCGCCCGCCTGCGGCTGGTCGCGGCGGTCCGCGCGCGCCGACGCGTGCAGCACGGAGGTCACCGCCACCGCCGCCAGGGCGAGTACCGCCGCGAGCAGGGTCAGGATGCGGGCGCGTGCCGTCATGCCGGTGCCGTGCCTTTCGGGCGGAGGGAGAAGGAGAGCACGGCGCATGCCGCCAGGGTCAGTGCCGATGCCGTCAGTGCCGTGCGGTCGCCCCACAGGGTCCACGCCGCCCCGAAGGCCAGCGAGCAGACGAAGCGGGTGGTGGCCTGGCCCGTCTGGACCAGGGCCAGGCCCGAGGAGCGCAGTTCCGGGGGTACGCCCTCGGAGGCCGCCGCCATCAGGACGCCGTCCGTCGCCGCGTAGAACGTGCCGTGCAGGAGCAGGACCGCGTACGGCAGCGCCGTGCCGTGCCAGGAGGTGAGCAGCAGGGCGTACGCGAGGAGCAGGGCGCCGTGGCCCGCCACGAAGACCGTCCAGCGGCCCACCCGGTCCGCCAGCCGGCCCAGCGGGACCGCCAGCAGCAGGAACGCCGCCGCCGTGCCCAGCGGGAGCAGCGCGAACCAGCGGTCGGGGACGCCCAGGCGGCGTTGCAGCAGGAGGTAGACGAAGGAGTCGCTGACCGTGGCCAGGCCCAGGAGGAGGGCGCAGAGGGTGATCCGGCGCAGGTCACGGTGGTGGAGCAGGGCCAGGGCCGCGCGCAGGGTGGGGGGCCGGGAGGGGGTGGGGCGAGGGAGGGTGGGGCGGGAGAGGGTGGGTGTCTTGTGCGGGGGCTTCGTCGGGGGGTGCCCGTCCCTGCCGGACGGGACGAACAGGATCAGGACCAGTACTCCCACCGCCGCCACGCAGAAGCTCACCGTGAAGACCGCGTCGTAGCCGTCCACCGTCGCCCGCAGGATCCAGAACGCCGCCAGCGGGCCGAGCAGCGCGCCCGCCGTGTCCATCGCGCGGTGGACGCCGAAGGCGCGGCCCCTGGTCGCGGGGGTGCTGGACAGGGAGATCAGCGCGTCGCGCGGGGCGGTGCGCAGGCCCTTGCCGGTGCGGTCGGCGGCCAGGACCAGGCCGATGGGGGTGAGGCCGTGCGCGAGCAGGAGCAGCGGTTTGCACAGCGCCGAGATGCCGTAGCCCAGCCCGGCCACCCACTTGTGACCGCCCCTGCCTCGGTCGGCCAGGTGGCCCCCGGCCAGGCGGACCAGGGCCGAGAAGCCGTTGTAGACGCCGTCGAGGAGGCCGAAGCCCAGCGGGGAGAGCCCGAGGCCCGTGACCAGGTACAGCGGCAGTACCGCCGTCACCATCTCCGAGGACACGTCGGTGATCAGGCTGACCGTGCCCAGGGCGAGGACCGTGGGGGCGATCGCGGCGCGGCGCCGCCCGGGACCCGGCCGGGCGGCGCCTTCCGCGGACGCCGGTGCGTGCGCGGCACCCGGGGTGCCCGCGCGGCTGTCCGCTACGTACATGTCAGGACGCCCAGACGCCGGTGATGTCGTGGGCGCCGGCCGCGTTGCCCGCGTGCGTGCTCAGGCGCTGCGTGTCCTCCAGGGTGCGCAGCAGGTCGTAGTGGTTGTAGGTGGTGGCGCTGGTCGAGCCGGCCGCGACCGGCTGGCCGTACAGGACGGTGGGGATGCGGTTGCCGCTGAGCTTGTCGTCCTCGTCGAAGGTGACGACGAGCAGGCTGTTGTGCGTCTTCGCCCAGGTGGCGTACGCGCCGAGGTTGTTCTTCAGCCAGGTGTCACCCGTGGACACCGAGCAGTCGTGCATGTCGCTGCACAGGTTCGGGGTGACGAAGGACAGCTGGGGGAGCGTCGCGTAGTCCGTCGGGAACTGCGCGAACGTCTTCGCCGACGACGTCGGTACGTTGCTGAAGCCGAACCACGGGTTGTGCTTGCGGGCGTACTTGCCGCTGCTGCACGCCGTCGAGCCCTGGCTGGGCAGCGTCTCGTTGTAGCTGGCCCAGCTGCGGCCTGCGGCGAGCTGCTCGGAGGCCAGGTTCGGGGCCGAGGAGAAGGCGGGCGTGTAGCAGCTGTCGTCGGTGACACCCTGGGTGGAGCCGGAGAACAGGGCGAAGTAGTTGGGCTGGCTCGGGTGGGTCTCGGCGTAGGACTGGGTGAGGCTCGCGCCGCCGGACTTGAGCGAGTTCAGGTACGGGGCACCGGAGGAGCCGATCACCTGGCTGTAGGCGTGGTTCTCGAAGACCACGACGACCACGTGGTCCGGGGCCGGTACCGCGGTCGCGGCCTGCGCGGACGGGGCGCCGCCGCCCAGGCCGGTCCACAGGCCGGCCGCGGCGGCCGCCAGGGCCACGGCGGACGCCAGGGTGGCGCGGCCGCGGCGCGACGCCCGCCCGCCGGGCCTGCCGGGACGGACGGGGCCGTCAGGGGTTTCGGGACTGCCGCAACGGCTGTCGGACGCCTGGGGACTGCCGGACGTCCGGGGACTGTCGGACACGGTTACCTCCGGGGAGTGAAGAGACACGGCGGGCGGGGATGGCGGGGAGAGCATGCACACGCCAAAGTGGCGCCGTGCCGCCGGGCCCGGCCCAGCGGGTGAAGAGCAGGTGAACTGCTGCCGCGCGTCCCCGGCGGCATCCCCGGCCCGGTGTGCCCGGTCGGGCGGCATCCCCGGCCCGGTGTGCCCGGTCCGGCGGCCGGGGACACCCTCGGGGACACTGCGGGAGACCAGGCCGCCCCGCAGCCGCCGCAGGCGTCTCCCGCTACGCTCTGGCCAGGACCACCTCGATCCGACAGGAGGCCGGGATGACGGCGCCGGGGCGCAGGAGCAGTACCTTCACTCGGCTGCTGCGGCACGGCTTCACGGACGCCTCCGCCGCCGAGCGGCTGCTGGACGGCCCGGAGCTGGCCCCCGTGCGCAACGACCCGGTGCTGCTGGAGGCGCTGGGCGGCACCGCCGACCCGGACCTCGCCCTGCGCGGGCTGGTACGGCTGCTGGAGGCGCAGCCCGACCCGACCGCCCGGCGTGAACTGCTCGACACGCTGATAGCGGCCAAACCGCTGCGCGACCGGCTGCTCGGCGTGCTCGGCGCCTCCGCCGCGCTCGGCGACCACCTCGCCCGGCACGCCGGTGACTGGCGCGTCCTGGTCACCTACGAGCCCCGCGACCTGCACCCGGGGGTGGAGGAGTTCGAGCGCGGCCTCGCGGAGGCCGGCGACCCGCTCGCGCTGCGCGTCGCCTACCGCCGCTGCCTGCTGGCCATCGCCGCCCGGGACGTGTGCGGCACCATCGGCGTCGCCGAGACCGCCGCCGAGCTGGCCGACCTCGCCACCGCCACGCTGCGCGCCGCCCTGCGCATCGCGAGCGCCGCCGCGCCCGAGGACGCCGCGCGGTGCCGGCTCGCCGTGATCGCCATGGGCAAGTGCGGCGGCCACGAGCTGAACTACGTCTCCGACGTGGACGTCGTCTTCGTGGCCGAGGCCGCCGAGGCCGCCGAGAGCACTGGCGGCGAGGGGAGTGCCGGTGGTGCCGGTGGTGCGGCGGGTGACGAGACCGCCGCCCTGCGCGCCGCCACCCGGCTCGCCTCCCACCTGATGCGGATCTGCTCCGAGACCACCGTCGAGGGCAGCATCTGGCCCGTCGACGCCAACCTGCGGCCCGAGGGGCGCAACGGGCCGCTCGTGCGGACCCTGAGCAGCCACCTCGCCTACTACCAGCGGTGGGCCAAGACCTGGGAGTTCCAGGCGCTGCTCAAGGCCCGCCCGGTCGCCGGGGACGAACGGCTCGGCGCCGAGTACACCGCCGCGCTCGCCCCGCTGGTCTGGCAGGCCGCCGAGCGGGAGAACTTCGTCGCCGACGTGCAGAAGATGCGCCGCCGCGTCGTCGAGAACATCCCCGTCGCCGAGGTCGAACGCGAACTCAAACTCGGGCCCGGGGGGCTCCGGGACGTCGAGTTCGCCGTGCAGCTGCTCCAGCTCGTGCACGGGCGCGCGGACGCCACGCTGCGCAGCGGGACCACCCTGGACGCGCTCCAGGCCCTCGCCGAGGGCGGCTACGTCGGCCGCGCCGACGCCGTGCAGCTCGACGAGGCCTACCGCTTCCTGCGCTTCGTCGAACACCACATCCAGCTCCACCAGCTGCGCCGCACCCACCTGCTGCCCGACGACGAGGCCGGCCTGCGCCGCCTCGGGCGCTCCCTGGGGCTGCGCGGCGACTCCGCCGCCGAGCTGACCCGCGAGTGGAAACGGCACACCGGCGTCGTACGGCGGCTGCACGAGAAGCTGTTCTACCGGCCGCTGCTCGACGCCGTCGCCCAACTCGCCTCCGGTGAGACGCGGTTGAGCGCCGAGGCGGCCCGGGAGCGGCTTGTCGCGCTGGGGTACGCCGACCCCGCCGCCGCGCTGCGGCACCTGGAGGCACTGGCCTCCGGGGTCACCCGCAAGGCCGCGATCCAGCGGACCCTGCTGCCCGTGCTGCTCGGCTGGTTCGCCGACTCCGCCGACCCGGACGCCGGGCTGCTCAACTTCCGCAAGGTCTCCGACGCGCTCGGCAAGACCCCCTGGTACCTGCGGCTGCTGCGCGACGAGGGGGCCGCCGCCGAGAACCTCGCCCGGGTGCTGTCGGCCGGGCGGCTCGCCCCCGACCTGCTGATGCGGGCCCCCGAGGCGGTCGCGCTGCTCGGGGACGGCGGCGGGGAGGGCGGCGGGCTCCTGCCGCGCGGATGTGCCCAGCTGGAGCAGGAGGTGCTGGCCGCGGTCGGCCGCGCCGACAGCGCCGAGCAGGGCGTCACCGCGGCGCGCGGCGTGCGCCGGCGCGAACTGTTCCGTACCGCCGCCGCCGACATCGTCGGCTCCTACGGCACCGAGGCGCAGCCCGCCGAGACCGATCCAGGGCCGCTGGTCGACCAAGTGGGCGGTGCCGTGTCCGATCTGACGGCGGCGACGCTGGCGGGCACGCTGCGGGCCGTGGTGCGCGAGGGGTGGGGGGACATGCTGCCCACCCGGTTCGCCATCATCGGCATGGGGCGGTTCGGCGGGCACGAGCTGGGCTACGGGTCCGACGCGGACGTCCTGTTCGTGCACGAACCCCAGGACGGGGTGGACGAACGCGAGGCCGCCGAGGCCGCCAACCGCGTCGTCTCCGAGCTGCGCCGGCTGCTGCAGGTGCCGAGCGCGGACCCGCCGCTGCTCGTCGACGCCGGGCTGCGGCCCGAGGGGAAGTCCGGGCCGCTGGTGCGGACGCTGAAGTCGTACGAGGCGTACTACCGGCGGTGGTCGCTGGTGTGGGAGTCGCAGGCGCTGCTGCGGGCCGAGCCGGTGGCCGGGGACGCGGAGCTGGGGCGGCGGTTCACCGAGCTGGCCGATCCGCTGCGGTACCCGGCGGGCGGGCTCGGGGAGGACGCGGTGCGCGAGATCCGGCGGCTGAAGGCGCGGATGGAGGCCGAGCGGCTGCCGCGCGGCGCCGATCCCAAGCTGCACACCAAGCTCGGGCCGGGCGGGCTGTCCGACGTGGAGTGGACCGTGCAGCTTCTGCAATTGCGGCACGGGGCGCAGGTCGCCGCGCTGCGGACCACGCGGACGCGGGCCGCGCTGGGGGCCGCGCTGGCGGCGGGGCTGGTGGGGGAGGAGGACGCGGCGGTGCTGGACGAGGCGTGGGTGCTGGCCACGCGGGTGCGGAACGCGGTGATGCTGGTGCGGGGGCGGGCGGGGGACACGTTTCCCTCGGAGCCTCGGGAGCTGGCGGCGGTGGGGCGGTATCTGGGGTACGGGCCGGGGCATGTGGGGGACATGCTCGACGCTTACCGGCGGACTGCCCGGCGGGCTCGGGGGGTTGCTGAGGCGCTGTTCTACGGGGGGTGAGGTGTCCCTCCGAGGGGCCTGGTGTCCGTGGGGGGTCGGGGCCGCGGGGGTGCGCCCGGCCCGCCGCCCTTGACGTACGGCCGTGAGTGTCATCGGTGAGGGTGGTGAGGGGCGCTGTAAGCGGCGGGCCTTGGGCGCACCCCCGCGGCCCCTCTTCGCCGTTGCCGCCCTCCCGCCGTCGTGGTGGTCGCTCGTGGCTCAGGCGGTCGGCTGGAGGGGGGTTCTCGGGAGGGTGTGCGGGAGGGCGCCGTACCAGGCTTTTGCCGTGGTGATGCCGATGGCCAGGCATGTTGTGCCGCCCAGGGCGTCCAGCCAGAAGTGGTTGGCGGTGGCGATGATGACGATCAGGGTGGTCGCCGGGTAGAGGGCGGCCAGGACGCGGGCCCAGGGGAGGGTGGTCAGGGCGAAGATGGTCAGGCCGCACCACAGGGACCAGCCGATGTGCATCGAGGGCATCGCCGCGTACTGGTTGGACATGTGCTTCAGGTCGCCGGAGGCCATGGAGCCCCAGGTGTGGTGGACCTGGACGGTGTCCACGAAGCCGGTGGCGGTCAGGCGCGGGGGTGCCAGCGGGTAGAGGTAGTAGCCGAGCAGGGCCACGCCCGTGGTCGCGAAGAGGGCGAGGCGGGCCGCCGCGTAGCGGCCCGGGTGGGCGTGGTACAGCCAGACCAGGACGCCGATCGTGATCACGAAGTGCAGCGTCGCGTAGTAGTAGTTCATGCCGATGATCAGCCAAGTCGTCGCGTTCGCGGCGTGGTTGAGCGACTGCTCGACGGCGATGCCCAGGACGTGTTCGGTGTGCCAGACCTGCGCGGCGTTGCGCAGGGCCGCCGCCTTCTGTTCCGGTACCGCGTTGCGGATCAGCGAGTACGTCCAGTAGCTCACCGCGATCAGCAGGATCTCGAACCACAGGCGGGGCCGGCGGGGGGTGCGCAGCCGCCGGGCCAGGGTGCGGCGGCCGTCGTCCGTGACGGCTCCGGGACCTTCCGGTCGCGTCACGGTCGTATCGCCCATGGTGGGAGAGTCTGCCAGAAAAGGCGTGGTCCGCCCGTGATCGCGAGGGGTTCAGGCGGTGGGTTTCGGGGCCGATGCCGTCGAGCCGCGGACCACCAGTTCCGGCATGAACACGAACTCGCTGTGCGGGGCCGGGGTGCCGCCGATCTCCTCCAGCAGGGTGCGCACCGCGGCCTGGCCCATCGCCGGGACCGGCTTGCGGATGGTGGTCAGCGGCGGGTCGGTGAAGGCGATCAGCGGGGAGTCGTCGAAGCCGACCACGGAGAAGTCCCGGGGGACCTCCAGGCCGCGCTCGCGGGCCGCCCGTATCGCGCCGAGCGCCATCATGTCGCTGGCGCAGACCACCGCCGTGCAGTCGCGCGCGATGAGCGCGGCGGCGGCCGCCTGACCGCCCTCCAGCGTGTACAGGGAGTGCTGGACCAGCTCTTTCTCGATGGTGTCCGGGGCCAGGCCCAGCTGGTCCTGCACCGCGCGCACGAACCCCTCGATCTTGCGCTGCACCGGCACGAACCGCTTCGGGCCGAGGGCCAGGCCGACGCGGGTGTGGCCCAGCGAGACGAGGTGGGTGACGGCCAGCGTCATGGCCGCGCGGTCGTCGGGGGAGATGAACGGCGCCTGCACCTTCGGCGAGAAGCCGTCCACCAGCACGTACGGCACGCCCTGGGCGCGCAGGCGGTCGTAGCGCTCCATGTCGGCGGTGGTGTCGGCGTGCAGCCCGGAGACGTAGATGATGCCCGCGACCCCCCGGTCCACCAGCATCTCGGTCAGCTCGTCCTCCGTGGACCCGCCGGGGGTCTGGGTGGCGAGCACCGGGGTGTAGCCCTGCCGGGTCAGCGCCTGGCCGATGACCTGGGCGAGCGCCGGGAAGATGGGGTTCTCCAGCTCCGGGGTGATCAGGCCGACCAGGCCCTCGCTGCGCTGCCGCAGCCGGACCGGACGCTCGTAGCCCAGGACGTCGAGGGCGGCCAGCACGGTCTGGCGGGTGGTCGCGGCGACGCCCGGCTTCCCGTTCAGGACGCGGCTGACGGTCGCTTCGCTCACCCCCGCCTGGGCAGCGATGTCGGCAAGCCGTGTGGTCACAGGAGTGGACTGTACCGGGTGCATCTCAGACTGCCCACCAGACGGCGCAGTCGCCGGGCAGCACGGTCCGCCCGGCGCCCGGCTCGACGTCGGCGCTGGCCAGCAGCACCCTGCCGGGGGTGGCCAGCGGGACCGGGTCGGCGGTGAGGTTGACCGTGCAGACGAAGGAGCCCTCGGCGGTGTCGCGGCGGAAGGCGAGCACGCCCTCGGGGGTGTCCAGCCAGGTGATCTGGCGGCCGGCGCCGAGCGCCGGGTGGTCGCGGCGGACGGCGAGCGCGCTGCGGTAGAACTCCAGCGTCGAGGTCGGGTCGCCGTCCTGCGCCTCGACGGTCAGGTCCTTCCAGCCGGGCGGCTGCGGCAGCCAGCTCGGGCCGCCCTCGGCCGGGCCGAAGCCGAACGGCGGCGCCTGCCCCGACCACGGGATCGGCACCCGGCAGCCGTCGCGGGTGCCGTCCTGGCCCGCGTTGCGGAAGAACGCCGGGTCCTGGCGCACCTCGTCGGGCAGGTCCACCACCTCGGGCAGGCCCAGCTCCTCGCCCTGGTAGAGGTAGGCCGAGCCGGGCAGCGCCAGCATCAGCAGGGTCGCCGCGCGCGCCCGGCGCGGCCCCCGCGCCCCGTCGCCGTCCGCCAGACGCGTGGAGTGCCGTACGACGTCGTGGTTGGAGAGCACCCAGGTGGCCGGCGCGTGCACGGCGTTCATGGCGCGCAGCGAGCGGTCGATGACCTCGCGCAGCCCGGCCGCGTCCCAGCCGGTGGTCAGGTACGAGAAGTTGAACGCCTGGTGCAGCTCGTCGGGGCGCAGGTACAGGGCGCTGCGCTCCACCGTCGGTGTCCAGGCTTCCGCGACCGCGATGCGGTCACCCGCGTACTCCTCCAGGATGCGCCGCCAGCTCCGGTAGATCTCGTGCACGCCGTCCTGGTCGAAGTACGGCACCGACTGCGTGCCCAGCAGCTTGACCTGCTCGTCGTGGCCGATGTCGGGCAGTCCGGCCGCCTTGACCAGGCCGTGCGCCACGTCGATGCGGAAGCCGTCGATGCCCAGGTCCAGCCAGAACCGCAGGATGGAGCGGAACTCGTCGTGCACGGCCGGGTGGTCCCAGTTGAAGTCGGGCTGCTCGGGCGCGAACAGGTGCAGGTACCACTCGCCGTCGGCCACCCGGGTCCAGGCCGGGCCGCCGAAGATGGACTCCCAGTCGTTGGGCGGAAGTTCACCGCCGGTGCCCTTGCCGGGGCGGAAGTGGAAGCGCTCGCGCAGCGGTGAGCCGGGGCCCTCGCGCAGCGCCTGCTTGAACCACTCGTGCTGGTCCGAGCAGTGGTTGGGGACGACGTCCACGATGACCCGCAGGCCCAGCGCGTGCGCGTCGCGGACCAGGTCGTCGGCGTCGGTGAGGGTGCCGAACATCGGGTCGACGGCCCGGTAGTCGGCCACGTCGTAGCCCGCGTCGGCCTGCGGGGAGGCGTAGAACGGGGAGAGCCAGACGGCGTCGACACCCAGGTCGCGCAGGTACGGCAGGCGGGCGCGGATGCCGGGCAGGTCGCCCATGCCGTCGCCGTTCCCGTCGGCGAAACTGCGCGGGTAGACCTGGTAGATGACCGCCTCGCGCCACCACTCCCGGCGCCCGGGGGCGGTCGCGGGGGCTTCGGCGGGGACGGTGTCGGTGACGTGCTGGGTCATGGATTCCCTTAAGGGTGCGAGGGGAACGACGAAGGCGCCGGCGAGGCGGGTGCGGTGGGGCGCGCGGCGCTCAGGACTTGGTGCCGCCGGCCGTCAGCCCGGAGACCAGGCTGCGCTGCACCAGCATGAACACGAGGGCCGCCGGGATGGTGATGATGATCGCGGTGGCCGAGGTCCACGCCCAGTCGGGCCGCTGGTCCTGGGCGAAGGTGCGGATGCCGACGGCGAGCGTGTAGTGGTCGGACTGCATGAACTGGGTCGCGTAGGCGACCTCGCCCCAGGCGGTGAGGAAGCTGTAGAAGGCGGTCACCGCCAGGCCCGGCCGGGCCAGCGGCAGGATCAGCCGCCAGAACGTGCCGATCGGGGTGAGCCCGTCCACCCGGCCCGCCTCGTCTATCTCCTTGGGGATGGTGTCGAAGTAGCCCTTCATCATCCAGGCGCAGAACGGCACCGCCGTGGTCGCGTACGCCAGGATCAGCCCGAGGTAGTTGTCGAGCAGGTGCAACTCGGACATCAGCAGGTACAGCGGCACGATCAGTACGATACTGGGGAACATCTGGGTGACCAGGAACGTCCACATCAGCTGCCGGCTGCCCGGGAACCGCATCCGGGAGACGGCGTACCCGGCGGTCGAGGCCAGGAACACGCCGAGCAGCGTGGTGCCGCCCGCCACGATCACGGTGTTCAGGAACCACTTCGCCAGGTCCGAATGGGCCAGTACGTCGCTGTAGTTGCGCAGGCTCAGGTGGGAGAGCACCTGGCCCGGCTCCTGCCAGGCGTTCTTCGGGCCCAGCGAGATGAACAGGACCCACACCACGGGGAAGGCCGCGATCACCGTGGCCAGGATCAGCGTGCCGTGCAGGGCCGCGGAGGCCCAGGGGCCGCGCTCCTGGCGGCCGCGTACCCTGCGGGGGCGCGCGGCGGCGGGCAGGGGGCGCGCGGGCGTGGCGGGGCCGGGCTCGTGCGGTGCTGCGGTCATGACGAGGGCTCCTTACGCCTGCTCGGACTTCAGGGTGCTGCGGCGGTAGAAGGTCGAGAAGGCCAGCAGGAGAGCGAGGATGATGATGCCGTAGGTGGCCGCTCCCGCGTAGTCCGAGATCCCGTTGAACGCCTTGTGGAAGGCGAAGGTGACGAGGATGTCGGTGTCGCCGGTGGTGTTGTTGCCCAGCAGCAGGTAGATGACGTTGAACATGTTGAACGTCCAGATGCAGCCCAGCAGGATCACGGTGTTCGACACCGGCTTGAGGCCGGGCAGGGTGACGTTCACGAACCGCTGCCAGGGGGAGGCGCCGTCCATCTCGGCCGCCTCGTACAGCTCCCTGGGGATGGACTGGAGCCCGCCGAGCAGGGCGACCATGTTGAACGGGACGCCGATCCAGACGTTGACCATGATGACGGCGGCCTTCTGCGCCAGCGGGGTGCCCAGCCAGTTCTGCGCGGGCAGCCCGAAGGCGGTGATGACGTCGTTGAAGACGCCGTACTGGGAGTTGAGCATCAGCCGCCAGGCGAAGACGCCGATGAACGACGGCACCGCCCAGGGCAGGACCAGCATCGCCCGGTAGAAGCCGCGCGCCCGCATCTCGCGGTTGAGCAGCACGGCGAGCGCCATGCCGAGGCCCACCTGGAGCACCACGCAGCACACGGTCCACACGACCGTCCACACCAGGCGCGGGTAGAAGTCGCCGTCCGCGCCCGAGAGCACGTGCCAGTAGTTGTCCAGGCCGACGAAGCGGTAGGTCGCCGGGCGGTGGAAGGCGCCGATGGTGGTGGCGACGTTGGACTCGTTGGCGTCGGTCAGCGACTGGTAGAGGCCGTATCCCAGCGGATACAGGACCAGGACGGCGATGACGAGGGCGACCGGGGTCACCATGGCCCAGGCGTACCAGTACGTGTCCCAGGACCGCCTCAGCGCCGAGGCGCGGGCGGGGCGCGGGCGCCGGGCCTGCTCGTCGCGCGCTGTCGTGTCGGTCGGTCCGGTGCTCGCTGCGGTCGTCATCCTCATCGGCTCTTTCGCGGGCTCGGGCGGGGTGGTTCCGCGGCCCCGGGGGCCCCGGGTCGGGGCGGCGGCGGGGAGGCCCTTCCCCGGGGCCGCGGGTCCTTCGGCTGCCGTTCGGCTGGGGCGCGGGGCCCCGGTCAGCCGGCGGAGTAGCCGGGCAGGAGCTGCTGGAACTCCTTGGAGGTGGCGTCCAGGCCGCCCTTGACCGACTCGTCGCCCTGGAGGATCTTCACGTAGTTCTGCTGGAGCGGGGTGAAGAGCGAACCGACCTGCGGCAGGGCCACGCGCGGGCGGGCGGTCTGCTCCAGGATCGGCTTGAAGCCGGCGATCTCGGCGTTCGCGGTGACGTCGGCGGTGTACGCCGACTTGCGCGTCGGCAGGGTGCCGGTCGCCTTGGCGATGGTGATCTGGCTCTGCGTGGACGTCATGAACTGCGTGAACAGGTAGCTGGCGTCCAGGTGGCCGGAGCCCTGGTAGACCGCGAGGTTGTGGCCGCCGGTCGGGGCCTGCGCCTTGCCGCCGGCGCCGGCCGGGACCGGCGCGTAGCCGAGGTTGGCCGCGTCGCCCTTGAAGGCCGGTCCGGTCAGGTCGTCGGTGACCGACCAGGGGCCCTGGATGAGCATGGCGACCTTGCCGTTCTTGAAGGCGGTCTGCATGTTCTGGTAGGCGTTGGCGAAGTCGACCTTCATCGACGCCTCGTCGTTGATCTTCTTCGCGGTGGTGAGCGCGGTGACGGCGGCGGCGTCGCTGATGGTGATCTTCTTGGCGGACGGGTCGGCCAGGTCCGCGCCGTTGCTGTAGAGCAGCGGGAGCAGGAAGTAGGAGTCGGGGTTGACGTAGGTGCCGTACGCCCCGGTCTTCTGCTTGATGGTCTTCGCGTCGGCGAGGAACTCGTCCCAGGTGGCCGGCGGCTTGGCGATGCCCGCCTGCTGGAGCAGCTTCTTGTTGTAGAGCAGGCCCAGGGTGTCGGTGACCGAGGGGACGCCGTACGTCTTGCCGTTGTACTTGGCGGTGTTCAGCGGCGTCGCGTTGAAGTCGGAGGTGTCGGTGAGGGCCGCGGTGCCGTCGAGCGGGGCGATGTAGCCCAGCGAGGCGTACTCGGCCATCAGGCCCACATCGGTGCGGACCACGTCGGGCGCGCCCTTGCCGCTCTTGGCGGCCGACTTGAACTTCTGCTCGACGTCGGTGAACGGGACGCTCTGGTAGTTCACCTTGATCTTCGGGTACTTGGCCTCGAACTGCTTGACCAGCGCCTGGTACGTCGGGGCTTCGGTCGCCGCGTCGGAGGTGTCCCAGTACGTGATCGTCCCGGAGACGTCCTTGGGGTCCTTCGGCTTGCCCGACGAGTCGTTGTCCGACCCCCCGCAGGCCGTGGCGGACAGGGCGATCACGGTGACCGCGGCGGCGAGCGATATGCCACGTCGCATATGAACTCCTAGGTGTGGGTGCCCGGATCTTCCCTTGGGAGGACCGCGGGTGCCGTCTGTCCCGGACCGACGGCCGCCGGGCGCGGGAGGAACGTAGCAAGCCTGCAATCCCTTGCGAAAGACGGTGCAAGAAATTTTCCGCAAGATCCGGTAAGCGTGACGTTCTCGTGACCAGCAGATGTCCGGGACTGGTCGGGAGCGGCCGGACGGCGGTCCGGCCGGGCTGTCGTTGCAAATGCTTGCCGCGCCTTGCAGACCTCTTGCTGCAAGCCTTCCAGCGACGGTACGTTCGCGCCGGCGTCGGCCGCCCGCCGTACCGCGGCGCCGGCCGGGCCCGACTCAGCCGAGACCGCAAGGAGTTGACCCCTGTGACAGCCACCTGGCCGGCGCCCGGCGGGCGCCGCTTCCTCAGCCGCCGACAGGGCGGCCGGGGCAGGCGCGGCGGGCGAGCGGGACGCGTCGCCGCCCTCGCCGCCCTCGCGCTCGCCGCCGCCCTCGTCCAGCCCCTCGCCGCCCCGCCCGCCCGGGCCGCCGCCCCGCCCGCGCCCCCGTCCGACGCGGCCCTCGCCGCCCAGCCGGCCCGGCACGGCGACACCCGCGAGCAGTTCTACTTCGTCATGCCGGACCGCTTCGCCGACGGCGACGCGTCCAACGACCGGGGCGGCCTCACCGGCTCCCGGCTCAGCACCGGCTACGACCCCACCGACAAGGGCTTCTACCAGGGCGGCGACCTCAAGGGCCTGACCGGCAGGCTGGACTACATCAAGGGCCTGGGCACCACCGCGATCTGGCTGGCGCCGATCTTCAAGAACCGGCCCGTGCAGGGCAGCGGCACGGACGCCTCGGCCGGCTACCACGGCTACTGGATCACCGACTTCACCCAGGTCGACCCGCACTTCGGCACCAACCAGGACCTCAGGACCCTCATCTCGGCCGCGCACGCCAAGGGCATGAAGGTCTTCTTCGACGTCATCACCAACCACACCGCCGACGTGGTCGGCCACCGGGAGGCGTCCTCCGGCTACCGCGCCAAGGGCGCCTTCCCCTACCTGACGAAGGACGGCAGGCCCTTCGACGACGCCGCCTACGCGGACGGCACGCGCGGCTTCCCCGCCGTCTCCGCCGCCTCCTTCCCGTACACCTCGACGGTCACCGGCGGCAGCAAGGTCCCGGCCTGGCTCAACGACCCGACGATGTACCACAACCGGGGCGACTCCACCTTCGCCGGCGAGTCCGCGACCTACGGCGACTTCGCGGGCCTGGACGACCTGTGGACCGAGCGCCCCGAGGTCGTGCGCGGCATGGAGCAGATCTACGAGCGGTGGGTGCGGGACTTCGCCGTCGACGGGTTCCGCATCGACACCGTCAAGAACGTGGACATGGCGTTCTGGACCCAGTGGGCGACCGCCCTGGACGCGTACGCGGCGGCGCACGGCCGCAAGGACTTCTTCCTGTTCGGCGAGACCTACGACACCGACACCTCGGTCACCGCCCCCTACGTCACCCGGGGCCGCCTCGACGCCACCCTCGACTTCCCCTTCCAGGACGCCGCCCGCGCCTACGCCTCCCAGGGCGCGAGCGCGCGAAAGCTCGCGGGCGTCCTCGGCGACGACTACAAGTACACGACCGACAAGGCCAACGCCTACGAGCAGGTCACCTTCCTCGGCAACCACGACATGGGCCGCATCGGGTACTTCCTCAAGCAGGACAACCCGAAGGCGACCGACGCCGAGATCCTCAAGAAGGACCGGCTCGCCAACGAGGTGATGTTCCTCAGCCGCGGCAACCCGGTCGTCTACTACGGCGACGAACAGGGCTTCACCGGCTCCGGCGGCGACAAGGACGCCCGCCAGACCATGTTCGCCTCCAAGGTCGCCGACTACCTCGACGACGACGAGATCGGCACCGGCCGCACCCACGCCGACGACTCCTACGACCCCGGCGCGCCGCTCTACCGGGACATCGCCGCCCTCTCCCGCCTCCGCAGGGCCGAACCGGCCCTGGCCGACGGCGTGCAGAGCGAGCGGTACGCCGCCGACGGGCCCGGGATCTACGCCTTCACCCGGACGGACGCGCGCACCGGCCAGGAGTACGTGGTCGCCCTCAACAACGCGGAAGGGCCGCGGACGGCCGCCTTCACCACCGGGTCGGCGGCGATGGCGTACCGGGGGATCTACGGCGCCGGCGGCACCCTGGCCTCCGGCAGCGACCGCCGGGTCACCGTCACCGTCCCGGCCGAGTCCGCCGTCGTCTACAAGGCGGCCGGCCCGCTCGCCGCGCCCACCGCGGAACCGTCGCTGACCCTGACCGCCCCGGCCGCCGGAGCCACCGGCACGGTGACCGTCGGCGCCGACGTCGGGGGAGGCGGACAGCTGGACCGGGTCGTCTTCGCCGCCCAGGCCGGCGATGCGAAGTGGCAGGTGCTGGGCTCCGCCGACCACGCCCCCTACCGGGTCACCCAGACTCTCGGCGCGCAGGTCCCGGCCGGTACGGCGCTGCGCTGGAAGGCCGTCGTCGTCGACCCGGCCGGGCACACCGCGAGCGCCACGGCGAGCGGCACCAGCGGCACCCCGCCCACCCCCGCGCCGCCCACCGCGTCCGCACGGGACCACGCGGTCGTCCACTACCGGCGCGCCGACGGCGACTACACCGACTGGAACCTGTACGCCTGGGGCGACCTCGCGGACGGCGAGGCCACCACCTGGCCGGCCGGGCACCCCTTCACCGGCCGGGACGCCTGGGGCGCCTTCGCCTACGTCAAGCTCAGGCCGGGCGCCTCGAACGTGGGCTTCCTGGTCGTGGACAAGAACGGGAACAAGGACGTCGGCGCCGACCGGAACATCGACGTCACCCGGACGGGCGAGGTCTGGGTCCAGCAGGGCCAGGCCGACGTCCAGACCCAGCGGCCGTCGTCGTACCCCGCGCCGGACACCACCAGGGCGGTCGTCCACTACCACCGCGCCGACGGCGACTACGACGGCTGGGGCCTGCACGTGTGGACGGGCGCCGCGCACCCCACCGACTGGTCGGCGCCGCTGAAGCCGGTGAAGACTGACCCCTATGGCGCCGTCTTCGAGGTCCCGCTCGCCGCGGGTGCCACCAGCCTCGGCTACATCCTCCACAAGGGCGACGAGAAGGACCTGCCCACCGACCAGTCCCTCGACCTCAAGGCCGACGACGGGCACGAGGTGTGGCTGTTGAGCGGCCGGGACGAGCCCCTGCTGCCGCAGTCGGCGGGCAGCGCCGCCGCCCTCGACCTGACCACGTCCAAGGCGGTCTGGATCGACCGCTCCACCGTGGCCTGGGACGGCGTGGCCGGCGCCGCCTCCACCCAGCTGCTCTCCTCCCACGACGGCTCCATCACCGTCAAGGACGGGGCCCTGACCGGCGACGACGAGCGGTGGCTGCGACTGACGAAGACCACGCTCACCGACGCTCAGAAGGCGAAGTTCCCGCACCTGAAGGACTCCACCGCCTGGACCGTCGACCCGCGCGACCGGAGCCGGGTGCGCCAGGCACTGCGGGGCCAGCTCGTCGCCTCCCAGCGCGCCGCGAACGGCGCCGTGCTGGCCGCGACCGGTGTGCAGATCGCCGGCGCGCTCGACGACCTCTACCCCGGCGCGGCGCAGGCCGCGCTCGGCCCGGTCTTCCACCACGGCCGGCCCACGCTGAGCGTATGGGCGCCCACCGCGCAGAGCGTGGCCCTGGAACTGGACGGCAGGTCGGCCGCCATGCGCCGCGACGACACCACCGGCGTCTGGTCGGTCACCGGCCCCGCCTCCTGGAAGGGCAAGCCCTACCGGTACGTGGTCAAGGTCTGGGCGCCCTCCGTCCGCGAGATCGTCACCAACAAGGTCACCGACCCCTACTCGGTGGCCCTGACCGCCGACAGCGAACGCAGCCTCGTCACCGACCTGGCCGACCCGGCGCTCGCCCCGGACGGCTGGTCGCACCTGGCCAAGCCCCGGGCCGTACCGCCGCGCGACGCGCAGATCCAGGAACTGCACATCCGGGATTTCTCGGTCGCGGACCGCACCGTCCCGGCGAAGCACCGGGGCACCTACCTCGCCTTCACCGACAAGGACAGCGACGGCTCCAGGCACCTGCGGGAGCTGGCGCGGGCGGGCACGTCCTACGTCCACCTGCTGCCCGCCTTCGACTTCGCCACCGTCCCCGAGAAGAAGGCCGGCCAGGCCGAACCCGACTGCGACCTCGCCTCCTACCCGGCCGACTCCGACCGGCAGCAGGCGTGCGTGGCGAGGACCGCCGCGAAGGACGCCTACAACTGGGGCTACGACCCGTACCACTACACGGTCCCCGAGGGCTCCTACGCCACCGACCCGGACGGCACCGCCCGCACCGGCCAGTTCCGGCAGATGGTGCAGGCACTCAACCAGGACGGCCTGCGGGTCGTCATGGACGTCGTCTACAACCACACGGCGGCCAGTGGCCAGGCGGACACCTCCGTCCTGGACCAGGTCGTACCGGGCTACTACCAGCGGCTGCTCGCCGACGGCTCGGTGGCGAACAGCACCTGCTGCGCCAACACCGCGCCCGAGAACGCGATGATGGGCAAGCTGGTCGTCGACTCGGTCGTCACCTGGGCCAGGGAGTACAAGGTCGACGGGTTCCGCTTCGACCTCATGGGCCACCACCCGAAGGCCAACATCCTCGCGGTCCGCAAGGCCCTCGACGCGCTCACCCCGCGGAAGGACGGCGTCGACGGCAAGAAGATCATCCTGTACGGCGAGGGCTGGAACTTCGGGGAGGTCGCCGACGACGCCCGGTTCGTGCAGGCCACCCAGCGGAACATGGCCGGCACCGGCATCGCCACCTTCTCCGACCGGGCCCGCGACGCGGTGCGCGGCGGCAGCCCCTTCGACTCCGACCCCGGCGTCCAGGGCTTCGCCTCCGGCCTCTACACCGACCCGAACTCCTCGCCCGCCAACGGCACTCCCGCCGAGCAGAGGGCCCGGCTGCTGCACTACCAGGACCTGATCAAGGTCGGGCTGACCGGCAACCTCGCCGCGTACCGCTTCACGGACACCGGCGGCAAGGAGGTCACCGGCGCCGGGGTCGACTACAACGGCTCGCCCGCCGGATACGCGGCCGCGCCCGGCGACGCCCTCGCCTACGCGGACGCGCACGACAACGAGTCCCTGTTCGACGCGCTCGCCTACAAGCTGCCCCAGGACACCTCCGCCGCCGACCGGGCCCGGATGCAGATCCTGGCGATGGCCACGGCCACCCTCTCGCAGGGCCCGTCCCTGTCGCAGGCGGGCACCGACCGGCTGCGCTCGAAGTCGCTGGACCGCGACTCCTTCGACAGCGGCGACTGGTTCAACGCCATCCACTGGAACTGCGCCGACGGCAACGGCTTCGGCCGGGGCCTGCCCAGGGCGGCCGGCAACCAGGACAAGTGGCGCTACGCCGCCCCGCTGCTCGCCTCGGTCAAGGTCGGCTGCCCGCAGATCGACGGCACCTCGGCCGCCTACCGGGACCTGCTGAAGATCCGTACGACGGAGCAGGCGTTCTCGCTCGGCACGGCGGGCCGGGTGCAGAGCGAGCTGTCCTTCCCGCTGTCCGGCAAGGACGAGACCCCCGGCGTGATCACCATGCGGCTCGGTGACCTCGTCGTGGTGTTCAACGCCACCCCGCAGCGGCAGCGCCAGCGCGTCACCGCCCTCGCCCACGCCCCCTACCGGCTGCACCCGGCACAGGCGGCGGGCGCGGACCCGGTGGTGAAGACCTCGGCGTACCGGCCCACGACCGGCACGTTCACGGTACCGGCCCGGACGGTCGCGGTGTTCACGAAATAGGGTGACCCCGTCACCGCCGCCCGAACCGCCGCAACACGCATCAGGAGAGCCCATGCCGCAGATCACCGTCGACTACTCCGGGCAGTTGGCCGACGTCTTCGACCGCGCTGCCTTCGCCCGCGAGGTGCACGCCCGGACGGTGGAGATCGCCGAGGCGCGGCCGCAGGCGTGCACGACGCAGTTCCGCCGGACCGAGGACACCGTCGTCGGCCCGGACACCGAGGGGCACGCGATCGTGCATATCGGCATCGGCCTGCTGGCCGGGCGCACCGAGGAGACCAAGGCACGGTTGGCCGAAGCGGTCCTGGACGCGCTGCGCGCGCACCTGAAGCCGGCCGACGGAACGGCGCTGCACGCCTCCGCCGAGGTACGCGACCTGGAGGCGTCCTACCGGAAGTACGACGCCTGAGAACGCGGGAACGCCCTAGGAGGCGAGCCGCAGGAGCCGGCCGAGCAGGTCCCCGAAGGGGCCGTCGGCCGGCTCCTGGCGGAAGATCTCGCGCAGCAGGGCGCCCAGTTCCTCGTCGTGGGCGGCGCTGACCGCCGCGAGCGCGGCGAAGTCGTGCACGAGCTGGACCTCCAGCTCGGCGCGCGGGATGCGCCGGCCGTCCAGCCAGAGCAGCGCCGTCGACTCGGCCAGCGAGATCCACGAGCGGACCACCAGCTCCAGCCGCGCGGACGGCTCGCGGACGCCGAGGTGCGCGACGATCTGCTCGTAGGCGGCCTGCCGCACCGAGTCGACGAGCGCGTTGGTCCGGGACGAGCCGACCGCCGGGCCGCCGCGCATCAGCGCCGAGAAACCGGGCCCGTGTTCGTCCACGAAGTCGAAGTACCGGCCCATCACCCGCAGCAGCCGGGCCCCCAGCGGGCCTTCGCGCGGCTCCACGAACCGGCCCGCCAGATCGTCCGAGGCACGCTGCAACGCGGCCTCGTACAGGCTGAGTTTGCCGGGGAAGTAGTGGTACACCAGCGGGCGGGAGATGCCCGCGGCCGACGCTATCTCGTCGATGGAGACATCGTCGGGCGAGCGGCGGCTGAACAGTTCGAGGGCGACGCCGATCAACTGCCGGCGGCGCTCCTCGACTCCCATCCTGCGGCGAACCCCGGTAGTCATACGAACACTTTACCGATCGGTTCCGGCCGCGACGGGTCCGGACCGGCGTGCGGTGCGCGGACCCGCCTCACATGTCCAGGACCAGCCGCTCGCCCCGGGCCCGGGACACGCAGATCAGCATCGAGTCGTCCCGCTCGGCGTCCGTCAGCAGCTCGTCCCGGTGGTCCACCTCACCCTCGACCACCCGTTGCCGGCAGGTCCCGCAGAAACCCTGCTCGCAGGAGTACGCGATGGCGGGCAGCTCGGCGCGGACGGCGGCCAGCACGGTGGTGCCCGCCGGGACCGTCACCGTCCGTCCGCTGCGCCGCAGTTCGACCTCGAAGGCGGCGTCGCCCTCCGTCGCGGCCGGTGGCGCGAACCGTTCCAGGTGCAGCGCGGTCCCCTCGGGCAGCCGCTCCTCGACCGCGGCCATCAGCCCCTCCGGCCCGCAGCAGTAGACCGCGGTGCCCTCGGGGAGGCCCGCCAGCAGCGCGTCGAGCGGGGGGCGGCCGTCCTCGTCCTCGGCGACCACCCGTACCCGCGAGCCGTCCGCGTCCAGCTCGGCGATCTCCTCCAGGAACGGCATGGACGCCCGGCTCCGGCCGCCGTACAGCAGCCGCCACTCGGCGCCCTCGGGCAGCGCCCGCAGCATGGGCAGGATCGGGGTGATGCCGATACCGCCCGCGACGAAGACGTACGAAGGGGCCTCGGCCAGCGGGAAGCGGTTGCGCGGGCCGCGCACCTCCAGCTCCGTGCCCGGCCGCACCCGCTCGTGCATCTCGCGCGAGCCGCCCCGCCCGTCCTCGACCAGCCGGGTGGCCACGGTGTACGAGGAGTCGTCCGCCGGGTCGCCGCACAGCGAGTACTGCCGCACCAGGCCGGACGGCAGCACCAGATCCAGATGCGCGCCCGGCTCCCAGCGGGGCAGGCCGCGGCCTGCCAGACGCAGCCGTACGACCCCCTCGGCGACCGTCTCGCGGGAGGCGACCGAGAGCCGCAGCGCCCGCGAGCGGGGCCGCCCGGAGACGGGCTCCGCCAGGGCGGGCAGCGGCCACAGCGGCGAGACCTGGATACGGCGGCGCAGCGCCCGCCGGGCCAGCAGGGCGGCGCCCGCCACCACCACGACGGCCCGCGACTTCGGGATCACCGGGTCTCCTTCGGTGCCGTCTCGTGCTGTGCTCTCTCGGCCGCCAGGGCCGCCGGGGAGGTGGCGAGATAGGCGACGGCCTGCTCGGTGGAACCCTCCTGCGAGGGGTGGTAGGAGCGGCTGAGGTAGGTCGGGATGGACTTCAGCATCGCGCCGGTGGCGGGCAGGGTGCCCTGGCGGCCGCTGCGGTGGAAGTCGCGGAAGCTCGCCCTGCCGTCCAGCAGCGTCGGGTCGTTCGCCATGAAGAAGCGGGCGCCGCGCTGCCACAGGAAGACCAGCGCGGTGAACGCCGTCGCCCAGGTCCGCGCCCGCCGCCGGTACCCGCCGTCCACGTGCGTGAACAGGTCGAAGGCGACCGAGCGGTGCTCGACCTCCTCGGCGCCGTGCCAGCGCAGCAGGTCCAGCATGGTGGGGTCGGCGCCGCGCCGGTCGAGCGCGTCGGCGTTGAGGATCCAGTCGCCGAGGAAGGCGGTGTAGTGCTCGATCGCCGCGATCAGCGCCACCCGTTCCATCAGCCACCAGCGGCGCGCCGCGCCCGGCGGCAGGGTGCGGTCGCCGAGCAGCTTCTCGAACAGCCAGTCCACCTGGGCGGTGTAGGGGGCCGGGTCGAGCCCGAGTTCCTTCAGATGCGGCAGCACCTCGTCATGGGCCTGCGAGTGCATCGCCTCCTGCCCGATGAACCCGAGCACGTCCTCGCGCAGCCGCTCGTCACGGATGTACGGCAGCACCTGCTTGTAGACGTGCACGAACCAGCGTTCACCGGCCGGCAGCAGCAGGTGCAGCACGTTGATGGTGTGCGAGGTGAACGGGTCGCCGGGCACCCAGTGCAGCGGAGTGCCGTCCCAGGAGAAGGAGACCTTCCGCGCCTTGAGCGGCACCCGGTCCTGCGCTACCCGGTCCTGCGGTGCCCGGTCCTGCGTGTTAGACATGGCGTCAATGTACTGGCGGGTAGCGCGGGCGGGAACCCCCTGGCGGGGGCCTGTTGACGCCGACGTCAGCAGAACTCCCGGTCCCCGGGCGGGGCGGCTAGTGCAGGACGCCCAGCGAGCGGCCGTCGTCCAGCTTGCCCGTCAGCTGGGCCTGGACGCCCTGCTCGGCCCGTACCGCCAGCAGTTGCCCGTGGGCCTGCGCGGCGGCCCCGCCCGTCGCGGTGATCGACGCGGTGTGCGCGTCACCGGCCGCGAGCAGGTACCAGTGGCCCCGCTGCGACTTCCACAGCACCCCGGCCAGCACATGCGGATCGCGCACCCCGCAGGCCGGCCCGTCCTCGGCCTTCGCCGCGACCGCCCCGTACTTCCCGCCGGGCGCGCGGAACTGGGCCAGCGCCTGGGCGTCCTGGCCGCGCCAGGTCTCCGCCCGGGTGCACACCCACGCCGCCGTGCCGCTCGCCCCGGGCAGCGGCTGCTCGGCGAACTGCCAGGCGTTCACCGACCGCACGCCCTGCCCGCGCACCGCGCCCAGCGAGCACGCGAACGGCGCCCAGGCGCGCAGCCCCGCCGCGCCCGACGCGTCGCGCGGGGCCGCCGGGCGCCCGGTGGTGAGGCGCGCGGGCACCAGCTCGCCGAGGTCGCTGAGCAGGTGCGCGCCGGACCCGTCGGTCAGCTGGAGCACCTGCCACGAGGTGCAGGCGCCGGTCTGCTGGGCCTGGCTGGCCAGCGGTCCGGTGACGCCGTCGTGCAGCGCCAGGTCCAGCGGCGCGGACGCGGCCCTCATGAGGTCCCGCTCGGCGGCCTTGGTCACCCAGGGCGCCGTCAGGTAGCGGACGTTGCCGTCGGAGCGGTCGAGGACCACCGCGGCCGCCTCCGCGCCGCTCGCCCCGTCGGCACGGGCGAAGTCCAGGGCGGCCCCGGCCGTGGAGTCCTTCGGTTCGGCGTAGCGGACCAGGCGCAGGCCGTCGTAGAGGAGGACGATCCGGGAGGCGTCCACCTCACCGGCGTACAGCAGTTGCGGCGGTCCGGCGGGGCCGCCGGAGGGGGTGCCGGTGGTGGCCGAGACGTGCACGGAACCGCCGGGCCGGGCCCAGACGGCCAGCGCCCGGCGCAGCAGGTCCGCGTCGCCGGTGAGGTCGCCGCGCGCGGGCCAGGCGGAGAAGTCCTGGCGCGTGGCGGTCCGCCAGGCGGCGGGGGCGATCCGGGTCAGCCGGGCCGGGTCCAGGGCGGCCTCGGCGGACGGGTTCCGCGCGTAGGCGGGGGCGGCGGCGCCGTCCGGGCCCCAGCCGTCGCCGGGCAGCGCGACCAGCACCCCGCACACGGCCAGCGCCGCCGCGGCGGCGAGCGCGGCCTTGGTGTGCTGCCTGCGCCGCACCAGATCGGTGGGCCGGGCCTGGAGCGAGCACGGGTCGAACTCGGGGGACTCCAGCAGCGCGTACTGGGCGGGCAGCCGGTCGGCGGCGCGCTGCGCGGTCCCCGGGTCGGACAGGCCCACCGCCGACAGCACCTGGCGCACGGCGGTGTCCGGGAGCCGTTCCAGGACCCGCAGGACGTAGGCCGCGCGGGCCGCCGCGGACAGGGACGCCAACTGCTGGTCGAGGGCGAGTTCGTCGGCTCCGCCCGAGCGCGGGAACAGCCGCAGCCCCCACACCTGGGGGAGCAGCGGGGGCAGCCGGGAGGGACGGGGCCACCGGCCGCGTCCGCGCGGCCGGTCGGCCGCCAGCGCGGTGCGCAGCACCTGGAGGCGGAGCAGCGCGTAGCCCGGCCCCGCGCTGTCGTACCCCCGCGCCGGGGCCGGGACCGGGGACGCCGTGGCGCGGCCCCGGGGCAGCGCGCGCTGCACGAGGGAGTGTGCGGTCAGGACGCGGCGGCTGCGCCCGAGGTCCGGTGGCAGCACCAGGTAGGCGAGCTTGACGAGCCGCGGGTAGTGCTCGACGAGCGCGGCCTCGGCCTGCTCGGCGTCGACGACCGGCTCGGAGGAGGACGAGGGGCGCGGGGCGACATCCTGTGACTGCACGTTCAGCAGAACGAGCGAAACCGGTGGTTGGTCACGTCGCCCGGTGGAGTCGGCCCGGCGCGGTCGGACCGGTGCGGTCAGTCGGCCGAACCGGTCAGCGCGCGGGCGTAGTCGGCCATGGAACGCCGGTAGCGCGGCAGGTGGGGGGCGAGGGCGCCCAGGACGAGGGACAGGCCCTCGCGGTCGCGGCCCAGGCTCGACAGGCACAGGGCCAGGCAGGCGCGTACCGCGTCGTCCAGTTCGTCGGAGGGGCCGTCGAGTTCGGGCGTGAGCAGCTCGACGCCCTCCCGCGCGTGCCCGGTGTTCCGCAGCGAGCTGGCCAGCTGGATCCTGGCGCGGCGGCCCCGGTAGCCGCTCAGCCCGCGGGCCAGGGCCTCCCGGTAGCGCGGGACGGCCCGGTCCGAGTGGCCGGTGGAGTCCCAGGCGCAGCCCTGTTCGAACGGTCCGAGGGGGCTGTCGTCGGGCAGCTCGGCGACGAGCGCGTCGATCTCCGCCCGGAACCCGGCCCCGCGCGCGGCGAAGTCGTCCTCCGCGGGCGCCGAGCCGGCGAACTCCTCGAAACGGGCCCAGGCGGCGGCCACGCGGTCTTCCCAGTGCTGATCCACCGGCCCACTTTCGCACGTACGTCCGGGAGCTGCCAGGGAATTGAGCAGCGCGGGCCGCGCGGCCGTATCGAAGGGCGCGGCCCCCTGCCGGGGCGGCCACGGCATGCTCCAGCGACCGGAGGACCAGATGAGGGTGACCCGACCGGGACTCGCGGCGGCGGCGGCCGCGGCGGCGCTGGCGCTGGCCGGCTGCTCGGGCGGTGGCGCGGGCAGTGGGGCGGCCGGTGGTGCGGGCAGTGGGGTGGCCGGTGGTGCGGGCAGTGGGGCGGAGGGTGGCGGTGGTACGGAGCGGGAGGCGCCGCCGGTGGCGACCGGCAGCCTGGAGAGCCTGGCCGCCGCGGTGCGGTGCAGGCCCGACATCCAGACCGACGCCGACACGATCCGCCAGGCGATCTGCGCCGGCCGGACCGGACGGTTCGTCCTCGCCACCTTCGCCACCGACCGCGGCCAGCGCGAGTGGATCGACCAGGCCGAGGACTACGGCGGGTACTACCTCGTGGGCCGCAAATGGGTCGCCGTCGGGGACGACGGCGTGGTCACCGCGCTGCGCGCCACCCTCGGCGGCGACGTGGAGGCCGGGACCGACCACCGGGCGCACGCCGGGCACGGCGGCTGAGCACGGCGGGGCGCGGGGGACCGGAGGGCGCGGGCCGGCGGCGGACGGGATGTCCGCCGCCGGCCCGCGTCATCGGGTCACGCGGGTCACTGGCACGACCGTCCCTGGTTGAGGCACCCGGCGATCCGGCCCGCCAGGCCGCCCTTCGTCACGGAGATGAAGTCGTCGTGGTCGGTGACCGGCTTGTGCAACTGCTCGGGGAAGCCGTCGACCGCGTAGGCGTTCATCACCCGGCCGCCCCGCACCGTCGGCCGCGGCACGCTGTACACCAGCCGCATGGTCAGCTGCGGGATCGCCTCGAAACCGCCGGGGCAGCGGCCGCCGGCACCGGCGAAGGCCACGTGCGTGCGGTGATTGGCGCTGTCGGTGTTCTGCCCGTCCCAGCAGCTCTGGAAGGCGAACGTGCGCACCACGTCGCTGCCGCGCGGGCAGATCGGGTACTTGTCGGTCAGCTGCACCTTGCTCTCGAAGCCGGTGCAGCTCCAGTGCGCGTTGGCGTTCGCCGTGCCGTTGGTGAAGGCCTTGGCGTCACCGGTGATGATCCGCAGGAACTGCGGCATCGCCACCACCTTGCCGACCGGGCTGCCGACGTAGGTGATCTGCGCCTGCCTGGCGACCAGGACCCGTCCGGCGTTGCCCTCCTTGCCGCCGCCGTCGGCGTTCTGGTCGAAGTCCCGGGTGCCGTCCTGCACCCGCAGCACCGGCCAGTAGTACGCCGACAGGTCCTCCGCGTCGCGGCAGCTCGTGCCGCCCCGCAGGAACGTGCCGTTCGAGGAGAACGCGTTCACCTTCTGGTTGCCGACGTAGTCGTGCAGGTGGTGCGCGCCGTTGGTCACGCCGGGCGCCACGATCACGTTGTCGGTGTTGTGGTTCTTGTTCGCGTTCACCCCGCAGCGGGTGGTGAAGGTGCCGGTGGAGGCGTCGCGCGTCCGGCGGGGCTTGGCCGGGACGTCGGACCGGACCCGGGTGATGTCGACGAAGTCGGCGGCGGAGGGGCCGTTGCCGGACTGCCCGGCGCCTGTCTGCCGGCCGTCGTCGCCCGTGGTGCCCTGGGTCCCGGTGCCCTGGGCCCCCTGGTTCCCCTGGGGCCCGTCGCCCTGTCCGCCGGAGTCCGTGCTGTCCGGGGTGGCGGGGGCGGCGGGGGTGCCGGTGCAGGTGGTGAGGGTGTCCAGGCCGGCCGGGGTGGTGCCGCCGGCCCGGCCGACCTCCAGCACGATCCGGTCGACGATCACCTTCCGCCGGTCCCCCAGCGGCCCCAGGATGCTGTTCTGGACGAAGTCCGCGTCCCTGGCCTGGGCGTCCCGGGTGGTCGCCAGCCGCTGGTAGGCGTCGGTGATCTGCCGGTCCAGGGTGGCCAGTTCGCCGTCGACCTCGGTACGGGCCTGCCGCGGCACGCTGCTGAGCCGCTGCCCGATGTCCGGGCAGGAGATCGTCGCCACCTGCGCCCTCGCCGCCTCCGTCCGGGCGCCCCGGACGCCGTCGTCCGACTCGTGCGCGGAGGCGTAGAAGTTCGCCCAGACCAGGCCGCCCCCGCCGAGCGCCAGCGCCGCCGCCGCGGCGACGGCCCTGGCGGCCGGAGACGTACGGCGTTTTCGTGTGTTGCGTCCCATGGAACTCCTCTGACTTCCGTGCGGGGCGGCATCGGGGCGCCCGACAGGAGTGAAGCGGCGCCCTTGCATACGGACGCCGCCCCGGAGGTGTTCACACGGCACACGAACCGCCGTACGGCACAGCCGAGTTGCCGTACCTCAGTAGTGATCAGTAGTCATCAGTGGTCGTCAGATGTAGTCAGCGGTCGTCGCGGTCGTCAGCGGTCGCGGTCGAGGTGGGCGAGGACCGCCAGCACCCGCCGGTTGTCGTCGTCGGAGACCTCCAGACCGAGCTTGGCGAAGATGTTCGAGGTGTGCTTGGCGATCGCCCGCTCGGTGACGACGAGCTGGGCGGCGATCGCCGTGTTCGACCGGCCCTGCGCCATCAGCTCCAGCACCTCCAGCTCGCGGGGCGTCAGCCGGGACAGCGACCGCCCGGGACCCGCCCGCCGGGCCAGCAACTGCTGGATGACCTGCGGGTCCATCGCCGTACCGCCCGCCGCGACCCGCCGCACCGCGTCCACGAACTGCGCCGCGTCGAACACCCGGTCCTTGAGCAGGTACCCCACCGCCCCGCTGCCGTCGGCCAGCAGCTCGCGCGCGTACAGCTGCTCCACGTGCTGGGAGAGGACCAGCACCGGCAGCCCCGGCCGGTCCCGCCGCGCCCGCAGCGCGCACTGCAGGCCCTCGTCGGTCTGGGTCGGCGGCAGGCGTACGTCGACCACGGCGACGTCCGGTTCCAGCTCGGCCAGCGCCCGGGCCAGCTCGGGGCCGGACCCGACGGCCGCGGCTATCTCGAAGCCGTGGGCTTCGAGCAGCCGGACCAGTCCGTCCCGCAGCAGGAACAGGTCTTCGGCTAGGACAACGCGCACGGGATCTCCATGGTGACCATGGTGGGGCCGCCCGCGGGGCTGCTGACGGCCAGGACGCCGTCGAATGTACCCAGTCGGCGTTCCACCCCGGCCAGCCCCGAACCGGCCCCGATCACCGCGCCGCCCCTGCCGTTGTCGGTGACCGCGGCGCGCAGCATGCCGTCGGCGTGGTGCAGGTCGATCCAGACGCGCTCGGCCTCGGCGTGCTTGACGGCGTTGGTGAGCACCTCGCTGATCGCGAAGTACGCCGCCGACTCCACCGGCGCGTCGGGCCGGCCGCCGAGATCCACGGTGACCTCGCTGTCGACCGGCAGCCGCAGCGCCAACGCCCGTACGGCGTCGCCCAGTCCGCGTTCGGCGAGCACCGGAGGATGGATGCCGCGCACCAGATCGCGCAGTTCGACCAGGGCGTCGGCGGAGTTCTGCCGGGCCTGGGCGAGCAGTTGCCTGGCCCGCCGCGGGTCGCGGTCCATGAGCGCCTCCACGGTGCCCAGGTCCATGCCCATCGCGACCAGCCGGGCCTGCGCCCCGTCGTGCAGGTCGCGTTCGATGCGCCGCAGCTCGGCGGCGGAGGTGTCCACCGCGTCGCGGCGCGTCTCGGTCAGCACCCGCACCCGCTCCGCCAGTTCGCCCCGGTCCGGGCCGAGCACCGCCCGGGTGAGCCGGAAGTGGGCGTGCAGCAGCAGCGGGATCAGGAACCAGGCCGCCACCAGGAGCACCGCGCCCAGCGCGGCGGCGGCCAGCGCGGTGCCCTGGCCGGAGATCGGCACGAAGGCGTACCAGTAGCCGATGTGCGTGCCGTCGGTGACCACCCGCCACACGCCGGCCGCCAGCGCGAAACCCTCCAGCGGGTAGAGGAGCAGCGCGGCCGGGAGCAGCGTGGTCACGAACCCGGCCGTCATGTCCACCGGCAGCCAGCCCAGGTCCCGCCAGACCGCCCGGTCACCGAGCAGGATCAGGGTGCGCCGCCAGGAACCGGCGTCCGGCGGCAGCGGCCGGTACGTGGGCGGGATGCGCACGCCGCCCCACTCGGCGGCCACGATCCGCCGCCAGTCGGCGAACGCCCGCACCGCGGCGAGCACCAGCGGGGTCGTGACGATGCCGACGCCGAGCGGGACGAACACGATCGACAGGACGGACGCCACGAACAGGGTGAGCGATCCGGCGAGCGAGACGGCGGCCAGCCCCAGCGCCCGCAGCCCGGCGGTCCCCACCGCTCGCGCCCGATCGGCCATGCTCCCCGCCGCCTTTGCCGCGCCCGCTGCCCCTGCCGTTCCCTCTGCCCTTGCGCTCCCCGCCGCTCCGGTCGGCCCCGCCGCCCCTGCGGCTCCCGCCGTCCCTGCCGTCCCTGCCGTCCCTGCGCTCCCCGCCGGCTCCGTTGCGCCTGCGGCTCCCGCCGCGCCTGTGCTCCCCGCCGCTCCGGCCGTTCCCGTTGCTCCTGCCGTTCCCGCCGCGCCTGCCGCGCCTGCCGTCCCGGCCGTCCCTGCGCTCCCCGCCGGCTCTGTTGCTCCTGCGGCTCTCGCCGGGCCTGTGCTCCCCGCCGCTCCGGCTGCGCCCGCCGCTCCTGCCGCGCCTGCCGTCCCGGCCGTCCCTGCGCTCCCCGCCGACTCTGTTGCTCCTGCGGCTCTCGCCGGGCCTGTGCTCCCCGCCGCTCCGGCTGCGCCCGTTGCTCCTGCCGCGCCTGCCGTCCCGGCCGTCCCTGCGCTCCCCGCCGGCTCCGTTGCTCCTGCGGCTCTCGCAGCGCCTGCGCTCCCCGCCGCGCCTGCCGGTCCCGCTGCCCCCGCCGCGCCCGCCGACTCCGTTGCCCCTGCTGCCCCCGCCGCTCCTACCGACCCCGCCGCTCCTACCGACCCCGCCGCGCCTGCCGCCCCCGTGGCCCCCGCCGCCCCCGTCGTGCGCGCCGCCGCGTTCCCCGCCGCCGGGACGGTGCCGTCGCCCGCGCTCTTCGTGTCCATGCGGTCAGTCTGTCCCGCCCCGCACCGGCACGTCACGGGGCCGGGCCCCCGGGCGGGGGGTGGTGCCGGCACCACCCCCCGCCCGGAGAGGCCCGAGTCCTAGATCCGGTCGACCCCCAGCACCTTCGCCTCCACCGCCGGGTCCAGGCCCACCGTGGGGAGGTCCGGGCGCTGCGGTACGACACCGCCCACGGCCGTCAGCCAGCGCCAGGTGTCGGCGACCGTCTCGGTGACGGGACGGCAGCGCAGGCCGGTCGCGACGGCCCGGGAGACGTCCGCCGCGTGCAGGGCGTCGTGCATGTCGCTGCCCGGGGGCACCCACACGGGCAACTGGGTCCACGGCTCGATACCCGCGCCGAGCACGGTCTCCGGGTCGGTCCAGCGCAGGTCGGCCCCGGTGCCGGTGGTCTCGACGCACGCGTCCAGCAGCGTGCCCATGGTGGCGTGCCCCCGCGGGCTCATCAGGTTGTACGGCCCGCTCAGCTCCTGCTCCACCCCGCCGAGGATCCACTCGGCGAGGTCGCGCACGTCGACGTACTGCAACGGCAGGTCCCGCGGCCCGGGCGCGAGGACGGGACCGCCGCGGGCGATCCGGCCCAGCCACCACGGCAGCCGGCCGATGTTCTCGTACGGCCCGAGGATCAGCCCGGAGCGCACCAGCAGCGCACGGTCCTCACCGAACTCACCGATCGCGGCCAGCTCGCCGCCCCGCTTGTCCCGGGCGTAGTCGGTCGCGTCCGCGTCCGGCGCCGCGCCCTCCACCAGCGGCGCCCCCTCGGTGTACCCGGCGGGCGGCGCCCAGGTGTACACCGAGCAGGTCGACACGTACACGTACCGTCCGGCACGGCCCCGCAGCAGCCGCGCCGCGTCCTGGACCGGGCGGGGCGCCGCCGACCAGGTGTCGACGACCGCGTCCCACTCGCCGTCGTGCGCCGCGAGGGCGGCGAGCCCGTCGGGCGCGGTGCGGTCGCCGCGCAGCGCCCGCACCCCCGGGACGGGCACCGGGCGCCGCCCCCGGTTCAGGACCGTCACCTCCCACCCCCGTGCGACCGCCGCCTCCACGACGGCCCGTCCAGCGAAATCCGAACCACCCAGCACCAGAAGTCTCATACCGACGACTGTGCCCGCCGCGGGTGCGGTACGGAACTGGTTTCTGCCCTCGGCAGAGGACATGGGCGGTGGGAGGGCCGCTCGTGGCCGCCGCCGGTCAGCGGCCCGTCGGCGGGGTGTACTTGTAGCCCACCCTGCGCACGGTCTGGATCGTCTTGCGGTGGTCCGCGCCGAGCTTGCGGCGCAGCCGGGCGATGTGGACGTCGACGGTGCGGCCGTCGCCCACGTGCCCGTAGCCCCAGACCGTGGTGACCAGCTGGTCGCGGGTGTGCACCCGGTGCGGATGCGCGACCAGATGCGCGAGCAGCTCGAACTCCAGGTAGGTGAGGTCGAGTTCGCGTCCGCCCACCGCGGCGGTGCGGCGTACGGGGTCGATCCGGACGAGCGGGTCACCGGCCACGGCACCGGCTGCGGCGCCGATTGCGGCACCGGCCCCCGCGCCGGTCTCCTGCGGCGCGGCCACCGGCTGGTCCGGGACGGCGACCGGCGCGAACGGCGGCTGCTGGTCGGCGGGGACGAGCACCAGATAGCCGATCATCGGCGGCCGGCCCGGCAGGGTCGGCAGGGTGTGCTGCGGAGCCGGCAGCCAGGTGGCGCCCGGCGGCAGCAGGTCCGCCACCTGGACCACCTCGTCCCGGTCCACGGCCCGCAGCCGGTGCCGCGCGGCACCGGCGGAAGGGGCGGACGGGACGGAGGGGGCGGGGAGGGGAGCGGTGGTCAGGGAACGAGTGGTCGCCATGAGAGGTCAGCTCTTTCGCGCGAGAGGTTCGCCGGCAGGGACGACGACGGCCGCGAGTTCGTGGTCGGGCGCGCCGAGGGACGTGCGTCGTTTCGCGCTGGCCGAAGGCCGGGGTGTACGGCTTTAGAGGGCCCGCGCGTTCGTCGCGCGGCAACACACCCGGTCGAAGTCATGGTGCTGACGGGAAGGCCAGAAGGGCTCGAGGTCATGGCGACCCGTCGCGGTGAACTCCTGGAAGCTGGCCATGGCTCCATTGAAGCAGACACCGCGCCAGGACAGGACCCTCCTCTCACTGCTTGGACGCCTCCCCGCCCGGAACCCGGCCCGCCCCACCTCACCCCACCAGGCGTTTACGCCAGGTCAGCGGGGTGACCGCGACGGCCCGCTCCGGATCGCCGTCCCACACCGCGGACAGACCGGCGGCGGTGAGCGCGGCGACCACCTCGCGGCCGACGGCGGCCGTGGTCGCGGCGGAGTCGTCGAACCCGCCGTAGTACAGGCTCAGTCCGTGCCCCAGCGCGGCGCGCTCGGCGTTCTGCCGGTGGAAGAAGACGAAACCCCGCGCGTCCGGCCGCTCGGCGGCTATCTCGGCCAGGCCGCAGCCGCGGCAGCAGGCGAAGTGCTCCCGGGCGGTGATGCCGGTCTCCTCCAGCGCGCCGAAGGCGAGCGCGACCCGGTCGGGGTCGGTGACGCCCGCCCAGCCGGCCTGCTCGGCCAGCCGCTCCCGCCACAGCCGGTCCACCAGGCGACTCGCCTGCGCCCCGGAGACCGGCCGCTCGTCCCCGCGCACGAGGTACTCCTCGGCGAGTTCGGCCAGCTCCCGCCGGGAGTCGTAGCCGCAGCGCAGCCGCAGCCGCACCATCTCCTCGACCTGCGCGCGGACCTCGTCGGGCAGCTCGGGCACCGGCACGCGCGGCCCGATGTCCACCGGCCGCCAGTGCGCGCCCGCGTCCCAGCCGGCCGCCTGCCGCGCCCAGCCGGTCAGCAGGTCCGCCACCCGGTCCGGGTCCGCGAGGCCGGTGCCCCGGAACTCGTCCTCGCCGCACCGGTGTTCCAGCCGGTACTCCCCGCCGTCCTCGTGCCAGACCTGCGCGAAGACGTCCGGCAGGTCCGGTATCCGCTGCAGGACCAGGAAGCGGTCCCCGGCCCCGCCGATCCCGCGCACCAGCTCCCGCAGCCGCCCCGCCGTGACGCGCGGGTACGTCCGCCCGGTCTCCGCCTCGACCTTGACGTCGAGCACCGTGTCGATCTCCATGCGTCCACGATGGCATCCGGCACTGACAACACCCCCGTCGAGGGCGCGCGAAAGGGGCGCCCACCTGACGGTGGGCGCCCCCCGAGGCGAGGCGAGCCGTGCCGGGTCAGACCTGCCCGGCCTTCTCCAGCGCGGTGCAGCAGGTGTCGACGAGCAGCCGCGTCACGACGTACGGGTCGACGTTGGCGTTCGGGCGGCGGTCCTCGATGTAGCCCTTGCCGTCCTTCTCGACCTGCCACGGGATGCGCACCGAGGCGCCGCGGTCGGAGACGCCGTAGCAGTACCGGTCCCACGGGGCGGTCTCGTGCAGCCCGGTGAGGCGGTCGTCGATGCCGGCGCCGTAGTTCTTGACGTGGTCCAGCGGCTTGGAGCCCTCGCCGAGCGACTCGCACGCGGTGATGATCGCGTCGTAGCCCTCGCGCATCGCCCTGGTGGAGAAGTTGGTGTGGGCCCCGGCGCCGTTCCAGTCGCCCTTGACCGGCTTGGGGTCCAGGGTGGCGGAGACGCCGAAGTCCTCGGCGGTGCGGTAGAGCAGCCAGCGGGCCACCCACAGCTGGTCGGCGACCTCCAGCGGGGCCAGCGGGCCGACCTGGAACTCCCACTGGCCCGGCATGACCTCGGCGTTGATGCCGGAGATGCCCAGGCCCGCCGTGAGGCAGTTGTCCAGGTGGGCCTCGACGACGGCACGGCCGAAGATCTCGTCCGAGCCGACACCGCAGTAGTAGCCGCCCTGCGCGGCCGGGAAGCCGCCCTCGGGGAAGCCCAGCGGGCGCGCGCCCTTGAAGAAGGTGTACTCCTGCTCGATGCCGAAGACCGGCTCCTGGTCCGCGAACCGCTCGGCGGCCTCGGCGAGCGCGGCCCGCGTGTTGGACTCGTGCGGGGTCATGTCGATGTCCAGCACCTCGCACAGCACGAGGATGTCGGCACCGCCGCGGATCGGGTCGGGGCAGCTGAAGACCGGCCGGAGCACACGGTCGGAGGCGTGCCCCACGGCCTGGTTGGTGGAGGACCCGTCGAAGCCCCACAGCGGCAGGGCGGCGCCCTTGGCGTCGTCCCCGAGGATCTTCGTCTTGGACCGCAGCTTGGCCGTCGGCTGGGTGCCGTCGATCCAGATGTACTCAGCCTTGAAGCTCACGGGCCACTTCCTTCGGGTCTCACCGGGGTGCGCGCGCGGATGCCGCGGCGCCGGGGCACCGCGGTCGCGGTTGGTACCCGGAGCATGTCAACAGGCGGTTTCCCGTCCGTTGCCCGAGTGTGAACCCCGTGTTACCCGTGTTACCCGGCCCGATCGCGGGCCGGCCCGACCGCGACCCGGCCTGCACGAGGCCGGGGCCGCACGAGGCCGGGGCCCGCCCGGCGCCGGTACGGCTCAGCCCCGGCCGAGCGCGTCCCGTACCGCCTCCTCCGTCCGCGCCACCACCGCCGTGCCGTCGTCGGCCGTGATGATCGGACGCTGGATCAGCTTCGGGTGGGCGGCCAGCGCGCCGATCCAGCGGTCGCGCGCCCCGGCCTCCCGCGGCCAGTCCGCCAGGCCCAGCTCCTTCGCGGCGGCCTCCTGGGTGCGGGTGATGTCCCACGGCTCCAGCCCGAGCCGGTCCAGCACGGACCGGATCTCGTCCTCGCCCGGCACGTCCTCCAGATAGCGGCGCACGGTGTACTCGGCGCCCTCGGCGTCGAGCAGGCTCACCGCGCTGCGGCACTTCGAACAGGCCGGGTTGATCCAGATCTCCATGCGGCCCACGGTAGCCACCGAACACCTGTCCGGCGCGTCCGCGTACCGTTTCCCGGGACCAGCATCAAACAGCAGTACGACAGCAGTTCAGGGGAGACCGGCGCGGTGAAGCGGCACTACGGGCGGACAAGGTTCTACGGGGCACTGGCGGGGACGGTCGCGGTGGCCCTCGCGGCCGGCGGCTGCGGCACGGGCGGCGACGGCGGAGGGGACGGGGGCGGCGGCGACCGGGACGGGTCCGGGGCGCCCACCCGCCCCGCCGTCGACCCGGGCGGCACCCGCCAGGCCACCCCGGACACCGCGGCGGCCTGGCACAAATGGGGCCTGAAGCCGCTGCCCGCCGCCCCCGAGCCGCCGGCCGACAAGCCGGTCAAGCTCTCCGCGCACGGCACCGTGCCGGTCTTCGCGCACATACCGACCTCGCAGAAGGTCGTCTTCGTCACCCTCGACGACGGCCAGGAGAAGGACCCCCGGTTCCTCACGATGATGCGGGACCTGAAGGTGCCGGTCACGATGTTCCTGATGAACGACGCGATCAAGTCCGACTACGCGTACTTCAAGCCCTTGCAGCAGATGGGCAACCACATCCAGAACCACACTCTGCACCACCCCGCCATGAACACCGTCCCGCTCGCCCGCCAGAAGGAGGAGGTGTGCGGCGACCAGAAGATCCTCACCCGGCAGTACGGCACCGCGCCGCTGCTGTTCCGGCCGCCCTACGGCGCCTACAACGCGGGCACGAAGACCGCGGTGGACGAGTGCGGACCCCGGGCGATCGTCTGGTGGCGGGAGTCCATGCAGATCAGCGACATGCAGTACCAGACCGGCGACAAGAAGCTGCGTCCCGGCGACATCATCCTCGCCCACTTCCGCGGGCCCAGTGAACTCAAGGGCACCTCGATGACGACGATGTTCGCCAACCTGCTCAAGCGCATACAGGAGCAGGGGTTCGCCGTGGCCCGCCTTGAGGACTACATCCAGCCGCCGTCCCAGTGAGGCCGTGTTCGATTTCCTGCCGCCCCGCCGGCACCTTGCGGAACGGGCGTGACACGACGGCGAATCCCCTCCTCACCAGGGCATTCGAGAGGGCCGGCGACCCCCCGATTGTCAGTGCCCGGCAGTAGAATGGAAGCAGTGTTCGAGGGTGTCGCCGTAGTCCTGCCTCGCGGCGGCACCCCCTCGCGCCAGGAGGATGCCTGTGCCCGCTGCCGCACTGAAGCCGAAGCCGTCGCCCACCCAGTCCACCGCGAAGCGTTCCGTTCCGCTCGACCTGCCCTACGCGCCCGTGGCCAAGCGCCCGTTGCCGCCCGGGCGGCCGCGTGAGTGGTACGTCTCGCACAACCGCCGCCTGAAGGCGATGCGGCTCGCCATCGCCCTGCTCGACTCCGGTGTCCATGTGCCGGGCCAGGCCCGCGACGAGACGATACGGAGCACCGCCGAACTCATCGGCGTCCACCCGCCGTCGGACACCACGTGCCGCATGGTGCGCGCCCTGCTGCGCTACACCCGCTGACCCGGCCACCGACCACCGGACGCCCCGCCCCGCCCCGCCTCGCGCGGGGCGGGGTCCGGGCACGTCACGGCCGGGAGCCCCCGCCCTACGCGGCCAGCTCCTTCTCCAGCGGGGTGCGGAAGCGCGGGGTCACCCGGGTCGGGCCCAGCCGGGCGCACAGCTCCTCCGCCTGCGCGGCGATCGCCGCCTGTGCCTCCCGGCCCGCACCCTCCGTCTCCAGCAGCCGCCAGGCGATCTCGCCGTCGGGGCGCTGCGCCCACCCGCCGACGACCCGGCCGTCCCACCACACCGTCGGGCCCACATTGCCACTGCGGTCGAAGAGCGCGGGCCGCAGCCCGGGCGCCAGGTACCAGTCGCGTTGCTGCCAGCCCATCGCCGTCGGGTCCAGGGCGGGCAGCAGCGCCGCCCACGGCCCCGGCGCGGCCACCGGCTCCAGGTCGTCGGCGAGGACGTACCCTGCCCCCTCGTCGAGGGCCACCGCCCGCGCGCCGATCGCCGTCAGCGCCCGCCGCACCTGCGTCACCGGCCATCCCGTCCACCACTTCAGGTCCGCCTCCGTCGCCGGGCCGCACGCCGCCAGCCAGCGGCGCAGCAGCTCGCTCTGGGCGGCGGCGACGTCCAGCTCCGGACGGGCGGGCGCGAGCGCCCAGCGGAACTGGGAGGACGTCCAGGAGCCCAGCGGCCGGCCCCGCACCACCTTGCCCTCCACCCCCAGCAGGCGCAGCAGCCGCGAGGAGACGGTGTGCACGCCCTCGTAGCTCTTCCCGGGGGCGTACGCGAACTGCTCGCGCAGCCGGGGTTCGTCCCGGGCGAGTTCGGTCGCCGTGGCCTCGCCGCGCCGGGCCAGCGCCGCGAGCGCGGACGCCTCGACCTCGGCCAGCCAGGCCGCGTCCGGGGCGCCCGCCGCCGCCATGTCCTTGAGCAGGGCGGCCCGGGCGCGGGCGGCGACGGCGAGGCCCGTCGAGGCGTGCACCACGCCGGTCAGGTCCGCCGGGAAGACGAAGACCGTGTGCCGCATGCCGTGCATCCGCACCAGCGTGCGGTCCTCGTACAGCGCCCGCTCGGTCCGCGGCACCGTCTTCTCCGGGTCGGCCAGGCGGGCGCCCACCCCCAGGTGGACCGTCGCCGGGTCCGTGCCGTGCAGGGCCACCAGGGAGTCCGCGACCTCCTCGGGGCCCGCCGCCCGCGCCCGCGGGGCCAGCCGGTGCCGTAGGGCCAGCCTGGCCCGCCGCTCGGCCGCGTCGATGTGCCGGTGCTCCCGGTGCGTGTGCTCGTGCATGCGCGTGTGCCCTCCGCCCGTACGCCCATGAGACTGCTCGGGGCCATCCTCGCCGACCCCACTGACAGCCGGGGGCGGTCCGGCCGTACGGACACGCGGCGCCCCGCCGGTCGCGCCCGGCCGCTCACAGACCCGGCGCGCCCCACACCGGGAACCAGCGGCCGAGGTCCTGCTCGACGCGCAGGTCGTCGGCGAGGGCGGCCTTCACCTGGAGTTCCAGGGCGTTGTCGCGGCGCCGGTCCTGGCCGGGCAGCGGGGCGAACGGGTAGAAGGTGCCCCGCTTGTACAGGTACACCAGGGCGAGCCGGCGGCCCGTGCCGTCGCCGTCGTGGAAGCCGGCCAGGGAGCACAGCAGCTGGGGTCCGAAGCCGTTGACCTCCATGGCGCTGTTGACCGCGTGCAGGTCGTTGACGAGTTCGGGCAGCTGGTCGGGGGAGCGGCGGGAGAGCAGCCAGGAGTAGCCGTAGGAGTCCTGGGACAGTTCCACCGGCGGGCCGGTGCGGTCGGCGTCCGCGTCGAGGAGGGCCTGCACCTCGCGGTGGGTCTGCTCGAAGGCCCCGCCCTCGACGCTGGCGAAGCACACCGCGCCCTGCCCGGTCGGGGTGAGACCGGCCGCCGCCTGCAGCGTGACCGCCGCCGACGGCAGCCCGAACAGCTGGTCGAGATCGGGCGGGGCGGGTCTGGTACGGCCGAGCAGGATGTCAAGGAACCCCATCCTCAGCCCGCCTTCCCCGGCGCCGCGGCCTCGCCCAGCTCGGCGGAGATCCGCCCCAGCTGCGCCAGCCGCTGCTCCAGGCTCGGGTGGGTGGAGAAGAACCGGGAGAGACCGGGCTCGGAGCCCAGCGCCGGGGTGAAGTAGAAGGCGTTGAACGCCTGGGCGGTGCGCAGGTCCTCCGAGGGGATGCGGCCGATGTCACCGGTGACCTTGGTGAGGGCCGAGGCCAGCGCGGAGGGCCGCCCGGTGAGCAGGGCCGCCGCCCGGTCCGCGGCCAGCTCGCGATACCGCGACAGGGCCCTGATCAGCAGGAAGCTGATCGCGTACACGGCCGCGGACACGCCCATCACGACCGCGAACACGGCCAGGGTGTTCTGGTCCTTGCGGCCCCGCCCGCCGAACAGCTCCGAGTAGAAGGCGAACCGCACGACCAGTCCCGCGACCACGCCGAGGAACGAGGCGACCGTGATCACGGCGACGTCCTTGTGCGCCACGTGCGACAGCTCGTGCGCGAGGACGCCCTCCAGCTCCGCGGGCTCCAGCCGGCGCAGCAGCCCGGTGGTCACGCACACCACGGCGTTGTCCGGGTTCCGGCCGGTCGCGAACGCGTTCGGCATGTCCATGTTGGACACGGCGACGGTGGGCCGGGGCATGTCCGCGATGGCGCACAGCCGGTCGATCACCGCGTGCAGCTCCGGATACTCCTCGCGCTCCACCACCCGGCCGTGCATCGCGAACAGCGCGATCCGGTCGGAGAACCAGTACTGGGCGGCCAGCACTCCGGCGGCCACCACCACGACCAGGACCCACGACTTCAGCAGCACGATCAGCGCGGCCACGAAGGCCACGTACAGCAACCCGAGCAGGAACAGCGTGACCCCCATGCGCACGGTCAGCCGCCGGTCGCTCCGGAAGCGGCTCTGCATCTTGCATCACCCCGCAGTCAGGCACTCGTCCCGCCCTCCAGTGTGCACCTGCCGGCCCCCATGAAGGGGTCCCGATCAACTCTGGGAGCGGCAAAACGTGCGGGTGGGGCGGGAGGGCCGGGGAGGTGGAGGGCCGGGACCGGGGGGAAGAGGGCAGACCCGGGCCGTGGGGCCTCACCCGTCGAGACCGGCCTCCCACAGCCGCCGCCGGATCGCGTGATCGCCGAGGAGATGACGGCACCGTGCCAGCAGTTCGCCGGCCTCCACCGCCCCGCGCGGCACGTCGGCCGTGGGGTACCAGCTCCGCACGGACTGCTCGGCCCACTGCCGCAGCCGCTCGTCCGGGTCCTCCAGGAGCGCGACCGCGGCCCGCAGCCGCACCAGCCCGCCGCACGCGTCGAGCAGCCGGAACGCGGCCACGCGCAGGTACCAGGGCCGGTCCGGCGCCAGGCGCGCGGTCAGCGCACCGGCGTCCAGGGAGCGCGCCGAGGGCAGCAGGGCCGTCGTCGTCTCGCGGACGACGGCGGGCGCCGGGTCGTCGAGCAACGGCGTCAGCGCGGCCGTGTCCGTCGCGTCCAGCGCGCGCAGCCCGGCCACCGCCCGCGCCCGTACCGCGGGCGCCGGATGGGCCAGCAGCGGCAGCAGCAGGGCGGCGTCGGCGCGCTCCCCGCACTCCGCCAGCCCGGTCACCGCGCCGGGCGGCAGTGCCCGGTCGCCGGCGCGCGCGCACCGCTCCCGGTACCAGGGCGGCGGGTCCGCGCCGTCCTGGCGTACGACATAGCGTGCGCAGGCCCGCACCAGCGCCGAACGGTCGGCCAGGAACCGTGTCGCGCGTGCGGCCCGCCCGGTCCGCCGCAGCGCCGTGACACCGATCGCGCGCACCTGCGGGGAGCGGGCGCCGAGCAGGTGCGCGAGGACGTCGTCGCAGGCCGGGGTGGCATCTCCGTCCGCCAGGGCGGCCACGGCCGCCTCGCCGCACAGGGTCTGGACGACGACATCCGCGTCGCGGGCGGCGGTGGCGGCCAGCTCCACGGGAGACAGCCGGCCCTCCGCCAGGGCGACGCGGTGGGCGAAGCGGCGTACGGTCCGCTCGGGATGGCCGAGGAGGACACCGAGCCGTCCGGCTGGTGCCCGGCGCAGGGCGCGGTCCAGCAGTTCGACGGCGGCGCCACCGCGCTCGCGGCGGCCCATGAGCAGGATCAGCGGGGCCAGGGCCACGGCCGTGTCGCCGTCGAGCACCTCGTCCAGCAGGGCCCGGGCGGCCTCGCGCACCGGGGCGGCCCAGTCGGTGGCGCGGATCACGACCAGCGGCAGCAGGGCCGGATACGCCGCCGCGCGGCGCACGGCACGCTCCCGGCGCCGCCCGTCGCGATGGCACAGCTCCAGGGCGAGCCGCTCCTCGCCGGGCGTGGCGGGAGCGGCGGACAGGGCGCCGGGGAGCAGAAGAGCCGGCGCGCCGGGCGGCAGCCGGTACAGGCTGTGCTGCCGTACGGAGGCGTCCAGCGCCGGCCAGGCGGCGGGGTCGGGGGTGTCCCGGTCGGCGATCTCTTCCGTTTCCATGGCGGCTCAGTACATGGAACGCGTCTGCGCGTAGCCGATGAGGAGGATCAGGGCGGCCACGCCGGCGACGACCACGGTCGTGGATATCCAGGAGGAGCGGCGGGGGGCGGCCGGGCCGGGGTCGCCGCGGAAGGGGACCGGGCCGGGCGGGTTGTCCTTCCAGCGGGCGGCGAGCATCCGGGCCCGCGCGGAGGGCTCCTTGTGCTCGGCGGCCGCCACCCAGCTGTGATCGAACTCCCGCTGGAAGTCGTCCTGTTCGGTCATCCCCGTCACCTCTTCGCTCCTCGACACCGGCAAGGGACCGTGTCCCGTCTGTAGGAGACCCGTGAGGGGCCGGAAGGTTGCACGGCACGGGGGACGCCCCGGCGCGCGCCCCGTTGCCCCGTCCGGGGCGGATCTCCCTCGTTCGGCCCAAGATGCCGAGTGGCCGGGCGCCGGTTAGCCTCGGTGGGGAGTGATCGCGCCGCGGCCGCGGCCTTCCGTCACGTCCCCCGAGCAAGCGAACGAGCGAGTGGGTGGAAGGGAAGGTTTTCCATGAAAGCACCACGCGCGAGGCGTCTCACCGCACTGTCCGTCGCCGGCCTCCTGCTGGCGGGCGGCGCGGCGATCGGCACGGCCGGCACGGCCTCGGCCGCCGCACCGGCCACGGTGAAGACCGCCGCGAGCCACGGCTGCGGCGGCTGGTACGGCAACTGCGGCTACGGCCACCGCGGCGGCGCCTACTACGGGCCGGGCTACGGCTACGGTTACGGCTTCGGCGCCTATCCGAGCAGCGTCGTCGTGATCGTGGTCTGACACCGGCGCCGGGCCCGAGGTCCAACGGAAGCGAAGGCCGCCCCCCGTGCGGGACACGGGGGGCGGCCTTTCCGTCACACGTCGGGGATCACACGTCGAAGTACAGCTCGAACTCGTGCGGGTGCGGACGCAGCTGCAGCGGGGCGATCTCGTTGGCGCGCTTGTAGTCGACCCACGTCTCGATCAGGTCCGGCGTGAACACGTCGCCCTGGAGGAGGAACTCGTGGTCGGCCTCCAGGCGGTCCAGGACCGCGCCGAGGGAGGTCGGGACCTGGGCCACGTTCGCGTGCTCCTCGGGAGCCAGCTCGTAGAGGTCCTTGTCGATCGGCTCGGCCGGCTCGATCTTGTTCTTGATGCCGTCCAGGCCGGCGAGCAGCAGCGCCGAGAAGGCCAGGTACGGGTTGCCGGAGGCGTCCGGGGCGCGGAACTCGACGCGCTTGGCCTTCGGGTTCGAACCGGTGATCGGGATACGCATCGCGGCCGAGCGGTTGCGCTGCGAGTACACCAGGTTGACCGGCGCCTCGAAGCCCGGCACCAGGCGGTGGTAGGAGTTCACCGTCGGGTTGGTGAAGGCCAGCAGCGACGGGGCGTGCTTGAGGATGCCGCCGATGTAGTAGCGGGCGGTGTCCGACAGGCCCGCGTAACCGGCCTCGTCGTAGAAGAGCGGGTCGCCGTTGCTCCACAGCGACTGGTGCACGTGCATGCCCGAGCCGTTGTCACCGAAGATCGGCTTCGGCATGAAGGTCGCCGTCTTGCCGTTGCGCCAGGCGACGTTCTTCACGATGTACTTGAAGAGCTGGAGGTCGTCGGCGGCGGCCAGCAGCGTGTTGAACTTGTAGTTGATCTCCGCCTGGCCGGCGGTGCCCACCTCGTGGTGCTGGCGCTCGACCTGGAGGCCGGACCGCTCCAGCTCCAGGGAGATCTCCGCACGCAGGTCGGCGAAGTGGTCGACCGGCGGGACCGGGAAGTAGCCGCCCTTGTAACGGACCTTGTACCCGCGGTTGTCCTCCAGCGCTCCGGTGTTCCAGGCGCCCGCCTCGGAGTCGATGTGGTAGAAGGACTCGTTCTCGGCGGTGCGGAAGCGCACGGAGTCGAAGACGTAGAACTCGGCCTCGGGACCGAAGTACGCGGTGTCGGCGATCCCGGTGGAGGCGAGGTAGGCCTCGGCCTTCTTCGCCACGTTGCGCGGGTCACGGGAGTACTGCTCGCCCGTGATCGGGTCGTGGATGAAGAAGTTGATGTTGAGGGTCTTGTCCCGGCGGAACGGGTCGATCCGCGCGGTGGACAGGTCGGGCCGCAGGGCCATGTCCGACTCGTGGATGGCCTGGAAGCCGCGGATCGAGGACCCGTCGAACGCCTGCTCGTCGTCGGGGTCGAACGCCGCGGCGGGCAACGTGAAGTGCTGCATGACGCCCGGCAGGTCGCAGAACCGGACGTCGACGAACTTGACGTCCTCGTCCGCGATGAACTTCTTTGCGTCGTCGGCGTTCTGGAACATCCAGCTCCTCCTACTCCCGACCGTCCCGCCGGGGTGGTAGATCGTTGGTGCGGCCAGTGCGGGTGGCACACGATGCCTCGACCCTAGGGACGGGTGATTTCCCGGGCGTGACCCGTTTGTTTCGCAGAAGTTAACCGACCGGGGCGGGGTCACGTCCGCGGACACCCCGGCGGCCTGCCCGCTGCCGGCCTCGCAGTACCGTGGACGGGTGGACAACAGGCAAGCAGTGGGATCGTGGCTCTCCGGGCCGCGCGCGGCCATGGAAGACGCCGGTGCCGACCTCGGCTACCGGGGCGAACGACTGGGGCTGCCGGAGGAAGGGCCCGGCTCGATCGCCCGCCCGGGACGGCGGCTCGGCGCCGTCGCCGTCGACTGGGCGCTGTGCATGCTGATCGCATACGGCCTGATCACCCACGGCTACCGGCAGGCCACCGGCAACTGGGCGCTGCTCATCTTCTTCGCCCTCGGCGTCCTCACCGTCGGCACCGTCGGCTGCACCCCCGGCAAGCGTCTGTTCGGCCTGCGCGTGGTCGCCCTGGGCAGCGGCGGCGTGCGGCCCCTGCGCGCCCTGCTGCGCACGGTCCTGCTGTGCGTGGCGATCCCGGCCCTGGTCTGGGACCGCGACGGCCGCGGCCTGCACGACCGGCTGGCGGGCACGGTCGAGGTCCGCATGTAGCGCCCGCGCGGCGGTGTACGGCCCTCCGCACGCGTACGACGAGGGGCGCCCGGAGTGATCCGGGCGCCCCTCGTCGTACGCGGGAAGTCAGCGGGTCTTCGGGCCGCCCCTCGGCATCCGCATGCCCTTGGGCATCGGGCCCTTGGGCAACGGCATGTTGCTCATCAGGTCGCCCAGCGCGCGCAGCCGGTCGTTGGTGGTGGTGACCTGCGGGCCGGTCAGCACGCGCGGGAACTTGAGCATGGTCGTGCGCAGCTTCTTCAGCTCGACCTGGTCCTCGCCGGTGCCCACGATCACGTCGTGCACCGGGACGTCCGCCACGATCCGGTTCATCTTCTTCTTCTCGGCGGCCAGCAGGGACTTCACCCGGTTCGGGTTGCCCTCGGCGACCAGCACGATGCCGGCCTTGCCGACCGCGCGGTGCACCACGTCCTGGCTGCGGTTCATGGCCACCGCCGGGGTGGTCGTCCAGCCCCGGCCGATGTTGTCCAGCACCGCCGCCGCGGCGCCCGGCTGCCCCTCCATCTGCCCGAAGGCGGCCCGCTCGGCCCGGCGTCCGAAGACGATCGCCATCGCGAGGAAGGCGAGCAGGAGGCCCAGGATGCCCAGGTAGATGGGGTGTCCGAGCAAGAAGCCGATCCCGACGAGGACACCGAGAACGACGATGCCGACAGCCGCGAGCACAAGACCGAGCTTCGGGTCGGCCTTGCGGGTCATCTTGTACGTCAGGGCGATCTGCTTCAGTCGCCCCGGGTTGGCAGCCTCGGCTGCGGTTTCCTTCCTCGCCATGCCACGAAGTCTACGTGGCCCCGGGAGTGACCGACGACGCAGCCGGTTCAGGGACGGACGGCGGGGAACCGGTCGAGGACGCGCTGCGCCTCGACCCGGTCCTTGGCGCGGCGGCGGTCCTCCAGGACGGAGGTCCAGGCGTTGCGGCGGGCGGTGCGCTGGCCGCCGCTCATCAGCAGCGACTCGACCGCACGGAGTGCGTCCGTGAAGGACGGGATGGGTGTGGCGCGAACGGGCGCGGCCTGCATGACGGAGTGCCCCCCTCAAAAGGCTCCGGGTGTACGTGGTGTGAGTCCAGGGTCACTGATTGGTGTTACCAGGGCGTGACCGGCCGGTCAAACGCCGGTGAAGGCCCGGCCGCGGGGGCCGGAAGGCTGACGCGGCCCCGGCCGGCGCCCTCAACTGCGGCGACGGCCGGGGCCGCGTCGTATCGGCCACTACTCATCAGTAGGTTCTTGTGCGCAAATTCACACGCTCGCCGTACGGTGCGGCCGCCGTACCGGAAGCGGAACCTGACGGGTGGTCAGACGGAATCAGACGGCCTGCGAGGCGACGAAGGCGCCGCGCTTCTCCACGGCCATCTGGTACAGCCGGCCCGCGCGGTAGGAGGACCGTACCAGCGGTCCGGACATCACGCCCGAGAAGCCGATCTCCTCGGCCTCCTCCTTCAGCTCCACGAACTCCTGCGGCTTGACCCAGCGCTCCACCGGGTGGTGGCGCACGCTCGGGCGCAGGTACTGGGTGATGGTGACCAGCTCGCAGCCCGCGCCGTGCAGCTGCTGGAGCGCCTCGCTGATCTCCTCGCGGGTCTCGCCCATGCCGAGGATCAGGTTGGACTTGGTGACCAGGCCGAAGTCGCGGGCCTCGGTGATGACCTTCAGGGAGCGCTCGTAGCGGAAGCCGGGGCGGATGCGCTTGAAGATCCGCGGCACCGTCTCGACGTTGTGCGCGAAGACCTCGGGGCGGGACTCGAAGACCTCGGCGAGCTGCTCGGGGACCGCGTTGAAGTCGGGGGCGAGCAGCTCGACCTTGGTACGGCCGCCCTCGCGCCCGGCGGTCTGCGCGTGGATCTGGCGCACGGTCTCCGCGTACAGCCAGGCGCCGCCGTCCTCCAGGTCGTCGCGGGCGACGCCGGTGATGGTGGCGTAGTTCAGGTCCATGGTGACCACGGACTCACCGACGCGGCGGGGCTCGTCACGGTCGAGCGCCTCGGGCTTGCCGGTGTCGATCTGGCAGAAGTCGCAGCGCCGGGTGCACTGGTCGCCGCCGATGAGGAAGGTCGCCTCGCGGTCCTCCCAGCACTCGTAGATGTTCGGGCAGCCGGCTTCCTGGCAGACCGTGTGCAGGCCCTCGCTCTTCACGAGGTTCTGCATCTTCGTGTACTCGGGACCCATTTTCGCCCGGGTCTTGATCCACTCGGGCTTGCGCTCGATGGGGGTCTGGCTGTTGCGGACCTCCAGGCGCAGCATCTTGCGTCCGTCGGGTGCGACTGCGGACACGTCGGCTCCCTGTAGCTTCGATTCTTCGGCGTACCCAGCGTACGCCCGTGTTCATTGCGCCCTGCCTGCCGGTGAGGCCAACGCCCGGCCCGCGGCGATCATTCCCGCCGCCGGGCCCGCGCGGCCCGCCCGGTGGCCTGGCCGGGCGTGGCGGTCAGGCGGTGGCCTTCTCGATCTCGCGCGGCCTGAGGTCGGCGTTCTCCAGTACGCCGCGCAGGTGCCGCTCGATGACCGGCAGCACCTCCTCGATCGGGACGTCGCGGCCCAGCTCGGCGGCGAGCGAGGCGACGCCGGCGTCCCGGATGCCGCACGGGATGATCCGGTCGAACCACTTGTTGTCCGGGTTCACGTTGAGCGCGAAGCCGTGCATGGTGACGCCCTTGGCCACCCGGATGCCGATCGCGGCGATCTTGCGGTCCTCGCGGCGCTGGCCGGCGTTGGAGGGGGCGTACTCCGGGCCGTCGAGGCGCGGGTCGAACTCCTCGTCGGCCAGGCGCGGGTCGAAGTCGAGCGAGAGGCCGCCGAGCGCGGGCCGCCGCTCGACCGGGTCGCCGAGCACCCACACGCCGCTGCGGCCCTCGACCCGGGTGGTCTCCAGGCCGAACTCGGCGCAGGTGCGGATCAGCGCCTCCTCCAGGCGGCGCACGTGTGCGACCACGTCCACCGGGCGGGGCAGCTTCTGGATGGGGTAGCCCACCAGCTGGCCCGGGCCGTGCCAGGTGATCTTGCCGCCGCGGTCCACGTCGATGACGGGCGTGCCGTCGAGCGGGCGCTCGTTGTCCTGGGTGCGCCGGCCGGCCGTGTAGACCGGCGGGTGCTCCAGGAGCAGCACGGTGTCGGGGACCTCGTCCGCGAACCGGGCGGCGTGCACCCGGCGCTGCTCGTCCCAGGCCGCCCGGTAGTCGACGGCCTCGGCACCGAATCCCATGCGGACGAACCGCAGCTCACTCACGGCAAGCGCCTCCCTGGAAGGTCGTAAGGCACGTAACGTGCCCACGCCACTGTACGTCCGGCCGGCGCGCGTCAGCCCCGCGGGCAATCCTCACACGATCGGATGAATGCGGTCGGAAGAGCGCGGTCGGCTGCTCACTCTCCGCTACATTCGCGCCGTTCATGAGGCCATAAGGGCTGCTCACAGGCAATCCGGGCAGCACGCGAGCGCGTGCGGGCCCGAAAGGCAGGAGACCGCACCGCAGATGACGGAACGACCCGCGCAGCGCACTCCCAACCGCCAGCTCGCCGCGCTCATCGCAGAAGCGGGGTTCTCCAACGCAGGTCTGGCCCGCCGCGTGGACCAGCTGGGCCTCGAACACGGGCTGGACCTCAGATACGACAAGACGTCGGTCACCCGCTGGCTCCGCGGCCAGCAGCCCCGCGGCACCACCCCCGCCCTGATCGCGGAGGTCTTCACCCGGCGCCTCGGCCGCCGGCTCAGCGCCCAGGACCTGGGCCTGGACGCCTGCGCGCCGGTCTACGCGGGGCTGGAGTTCGCCGCCGCGCCCGAGGAGGCCGTCGACATCGTCAGCGGGCTGTGGCGCAAGGACTCCGGCAGCCACGCCGAACTGCGCAAGATCGCCTTCACCCCGGCCGGACTCGTGGTCCCCAGCCGGGACTGGCTGATCGGGCGCGCCGACGACCGGGTGGCCCGCACCGGCGAGGCGGCGGCCGCCGCCGCCCGCGTCCCGGCACAGGGCCGCCCGGGAGCCGCGCCCCCGCCGGGGCCGTCTTCGGCGTCGGCGGCGGCTCCAGGCGCGCCGCTTGCGGTGCCTGGGGCGCCCGGCCCCGCTGCCGGGGTGCCTGGCGTGCCCCGGCAGCGCGGCCGGGCCGACCGTTCCCGGCCCGAGCGCGAGAGCGGGCAGCGGGTCACCGCCGGGGACATCGCCGCGCTGCGCTCGGTCGGCGAGCTGTTCCGCACCCTGGACGACATGTACGGCGGCGGCCACGCCCGCCAGGCCCTCGTGCGCTACCTGGAGCACGAGTGCGAGCCGATGCTGCGCGGCACCTACGGTGAGCAGACCGGCCGCCGGCTGTTCGCGGCCGCCGCCGACCTCACCCGGCTGGCCGGCTGGACGTCGTACGACATCGCCGCGCACGGACTCGCCCAGCGCTACTTCGTGCAGGCGCTCCGGCTCGCCCAGGCCGCCGGGGACCGGCCCTACGGCGCCTACGTCCTGGTCACCATGAGCCGGCAGGCCGTCTACCTGGCGCACGGACGCGAGGCGGTCCAGCTGGCCCGGGTCGCCCAGCAGGGGCTGGGCACCACCGCGCCGCCCGCCGTGCAGGCACTGCTGCACGCCGCCGAGGCGCGCGGGCACGGGGTGCTCGGCGAGGTGCGCGCCTGCACCGCCTCCGTCGCCCGCGCCGAACGCGCCCTGGAGGCCGCCCGGCCCGGCGACGAGGTGCCGTTCTGGGCGCGCTCCTTCGACGAGGCGCAGCTCGCCCACGAACTGGCGCACTGCCACCGGGACCTCCAGCAGCACCGGGCCGCCGCCCAGTACGCCGAGCGCTCGCTCCAGCTGCGCGCCCCGGCGTACGCCCGCAGCCGCCTGTTCTGCCGCGTCGTCCTCGCCGGCGCCCGCCTGGGCCTGGGCGACCTGGACCAGGCCTGCCGGCTCGGCGCGGAGGCGGCGGCCCAGGCCGCCGACATGCGCTCGGTCCGCGCCCACGAGTACGTCCGCGACTTCGAACGCCGCCTGGAGCCGTACAAGGACGCGGCCCCGGTCCGCACCTACCGCGACAAGGTGACGGCCCTGGGCTGACCACACGACGGCCGCGACCCGGCCGGGCACCCTGCGCGCCCGGCCGGTGTCCGGCCCGATGGCCCGCGTCTGGTCGGGCGTCCGTGCCCGGTCCGGCGACCCACGCCCGACCCGGCATGCGGTGCCCCCGCCCGGCCGGTGGCTCGCCCACGGATGCCCGGCACGTGGCATCCGTGCCCGGTCGGCGGCTCGCGCCTGGCCGGGCGGCCCGCGCCCGGTCCGGTTCCTGCCCGGCCCGGCGCTCGGGTCCGGCTCGGCGGCTGCCCCGCCCTGGTCCGGGGCGGGCGCCGGGCCAGGGCTGAGGCTGACCTGCTGCCCGTAGGGCCGTCGGTGCGTCGGCCGCCGGCCGCCGGGTCGGCCACTGCGGCCCGATGGGCCGAGTACAGGGCGGAGCCCGGCCCGGCGGCTCACACTCGGCCCGGCGCCCGGCGCCTGTGTCCGCCTGACGCCTCGCCGGGTCCGGGGCCCGGCTCCGGTCTGGCACCTCCGCCTGCCCCGCCGGGCCGCCCCGTCCCGCCGTCCCGCACCCCACCCGGGCTCGGCGTCTGTGTCCGGCCTGACGCCCCGCCGGGTCCGGGCTCGGCTCCGGTCTGGCACTTCCGTTGGCCCTGTCTCGGTTCGCCATCCCGCGCCTGCCCGGGCTCGGCGCCCGGCGCCTGTGTCCGCCTGCCGCCTCGCCGGGTCCGGGGCCCGGCTCCGGTCTGGCACCCCCGCCGGGGCCGCCCCCGGCCCGGCGGCCGGTGTCCGTGCCCGGTCGGCGGCTCGCACCTGGCCGGGGCGGGCGCCCGGCCCGGCGCTCGCCGGGCCAGGTGCCCCCGCCCGACCCGGCGCCCGGCCCCGTGCTCGCCCGACCCGGCGCCCGCCCCACCCCCGACCGGGGCGGGTGCCGGGGCGGTGTTCAGGCTGCCGCTGCTCGTGGGGCCGTCGGGAGGGGGTCGGCGGTGTGCATCGGGCGGCCGGTGCCCAGGTCGGTCAGGACGGCCGCCGCGGCGCGGTGGGCCGAGTGGAGGGCGCCCTGGAGGGTGCTGGTGTCGCGGTGGTCGCCGCAGACGTACAGGCCGGCCAGGAGGCGGACGGGGCGGCGCAGGTCGTGCGGGGGGCGCATGGCCGGGACGGCCTCGTGGGTGTGGTGGACGGCGAGGGTCTCCCAGCGGGTGGTCGAGGTGCCGTAGAGGCGGGACAGATGGCGGCGTACGGCGGTGTCGACGTCGGCCGGGGGATCGCCCAGGACCGTCGAGGAGACCAGCGTCCGGCCGGCGGGGGAGCGGGCCGGATCGACGCGGCTGACCACGGACGTGTGCGCGACCGGGCCGCCGCGGTCGGCGTCGAGGAGCAGGTACGCGCCGGTGGCCGGCGGCTCGTCCGTGGTGTGGTGCACCACCGTCACCGGGTGGAAGTCCGGCACCCGCAGCCCGGGCAGCAGCTCGGCGGCGGTGCGCGCGTCGGTGGCGACCAGGACCGCGCGGCAGCGGATCTCGCCGTGCTCGGCGGTGGTCACCGCGTTGGTGGCGACGGAGGTGACCCGGACGCCGGTGTGCACGGTGCCGGGCGGCAGCGTACGCGCGAGCAGTTCCGGCAGGACCTCCGCGCCGCCCTCCGGCAGGCACAGCCGGCCGCCGGCGAAGGCGCGCAGCGCCAGGTCCGCGCACCGGCTGGAGGTGGTGAGGTCCGGATCGCACAGCAGCGCGGCCAGCAGCGGGCGCAGGAAGCCGTCGACGGTCCGGGCGGGCAGCCCGCGGGCCGCCAGCGCCTGGCCGGCGGTCAGTTCCGGCCGGGACAGCAGCCGGTCGACGGGGGTGGCGGCGATCCGGGTGAGCGCGGCGCGCAGCCTGAGCGGCGCGCCGATGCCGAACGGCTGGGAGAGGTCCGTCCGCGGCGAACGGACGGGACGCCCCGGAGGCGGGGCGTCGAGGGCGAGCGCGGTGCCGGGCCGGGCGGCGGGGCCGGCCTCGGCGGCCGGCCGGGACCCGGTGGGCGGCACCGAACGCAGGGCCCTGCCACGGCCCTTGGGGAGCGGCAGGGGAGCCCGGGGGGCGCTTGCGAGGGCGCGCACCGCATGCAGTGCGCTCCGTGCGCTCCGCCCGCTCCCCTGGGCCGCCGGGGCGCCCGCGCGGTGGTGGCGTCCGTCGCTGTGCAGCAGGACCCCCGGCGCGAAGGAACGCAGCACCAGCGCGTCCAGACCGGGGCCGCGCAGCAGTTGCGGATAGGACGTGAACAGCAGCTGTCCGATCCGGTCCAGCCGGAAACCGTCGATCTTCTCCGTCGACATGCGGCCGCCCACGTAAGGGGCGGCTTCCAGGACTGCGGTCGTTACTCCTGCGCTGGTGAGCCGATGGGCCGCGGACAGGCCGGCGACCCCGGCCCCCACCACGACGACATCCACCTGGTACGCGGGCTCAAGCACGTGCCCCTCCTACGGGTTGCGCGACCGGTGGAGCTGTGATGCCCGCGACCGGCTTGAGGAATACCCGAGTTCGGGACGAGGTTAGGGGCCTATTCGGTCAAGAACAGTCGCGCATCGACAGGGCACGGTCGCACAGCGGTCGCATACGGGCGCGAAGTCGCTCCGTGCGTACGGAAGGAGTCGAGGCGTCAGAGCGCCGCCCGCACCGCGTCCTCGATGCCCGGGAAGGCGAACGAGAACCCCGACTCCAGCAGCCGCGCCGGCACCACCCGCGCGCTGCCCAGCACATCGCCCGCCATCTCCCCGAGCGCGGCCCGCAGCGCCGCCGCCGGGACCGGCAGCAGCGCCGGCCGGTGCAGCACCCGGCCCATCGCGGCGGTGATCTCACGGTTGGTCAGCGGCTGCGGCGCGGTCAGGTTCACCGGCCCGTGCAGGGTCTCGGTGTCGATGAGATGGCGCAGCGCCGCCACCTCGTCGTGCAGCGCGATGAACGACCAGTACTGCCGGCCGTCGCCCATCCGCCCGCCCAGCCCCGCCTTGAACAGCGGGAACAGCCGAGCCCAGGCGCCGCCCCCGCGCGCCACCACCAGCCCGGTGCGCGCGAACACCGTCCGCACCCCCGCCTCCTGCGCCGGAGCGGCGGCCTCCTCCCACTCCCCGCACAGCCGCGCCAGGAAGCCGTCCCCGGGCGGCGCGTCCTCGTCCACCGCCCGGTCGCCGGTGTCGCCGTAGAAGCCGGTCGCGCTGCCGCCGACGAAGACCCGCGGTGGGGTGTCGAGGGCGGCGACGGCCTCCGCGAGCGCCACCGTGCCCAGCACCCGGCTGTCGCGCAGCGTCCGCTTGTACTCCTCCGTCCAGCGGTGGTCGCCCACCCCGGCCCCGGCCAGGTTCACCACCGCGTCGCAGCCGACCAGCCCCGCCGTGTCCACGTACTGCCGCTCGGGGTCCCAGCGGACCTCGTCCTCGCCACGGGCCGCACGGCGCACCAGCCGCACCACCTCGTGCCCGTCCGCGGCCAGGGACCGCACCAGGGCACTGCCGATCAGACCGGACGCGCCGGCCACCGCGATTCGCGAACGCTCCATGCGCCCATCCTGCCCCGTCCGCCCCGGAAAACCCGGCGACGGCGTCCCGGCCCGCCCCTACAGTGCCCCCATGGCACCCATGCCCGACACCACCGCCTCACCGTCTCCCGTGCCGGCCGCGCGCGTACGCCGTGCCGCATCCGGCGACGAGGAGGCGCTGGGCCGGCTCGACCGGGCCGTCTGGTCCCCGCTGCACTCGGTGCAGCCGCGCCCGGAGGAGCCCTACGAGCCCTTCTTCACCCCGCGCACGGGACCGCGCGACCACCTGGTCGCCGAGCGGGCGGGCCGCCTCGTCGGCTACGTCCGGGTCGGCCGCCCCACCGCACTGGCGTCCAACGCGCACGTCCGGCAGATCAACGGCCTCGCCGTGGCCGAGGAGGCCCGCGGCACCGGCGTCGGCCGCGCCCTGCTGCGCGCCGCCGTCGCCGAGGCCCGCCGCCAGGGCGCCCGCCGCCTCACCCTGCGGGTGCTGGGCCACAACGCGCCCGCCCGCAGGCTGTACGCGTCCGAGGGGTTCGCCGTCGAGGGGGTCCAGCCGGAGGAGTTCCACCTGGACGGCGCCTACGTCGACGACGTGCTCATGGGCCGCCGCCTGTGAGCCGTGCGCGCCGGGGCGCGGCCGGGGCGGCTCAGGAGGCGACCAGCGGCCCCGTGTCCACCGCCGTCGTCGCGTCCGCCGCGCGCCGCGCGTCCGGGGCGACCTCGGCGGCCGTCAGCGCGTAGCCCGTCTCGGCGTCCGAGGTGGACCGGGCGAAGACCACCCCGTACACCTGGCCCCCGGTGGTCAGCAGCGGGCCGCCGGAGTTGCCCGGGCGGACCGTGGAGCGGACCGAGTAGATCTCGCGGGTGACCGTGGCGTCGTTGTAGATGTTCTGGCCGGTCGCCCGGATCCGGCTCGCCACCGTCGCCGCCCGCAGGTCCAGGCCGCCGTCCTGCGGATAGCCGGCCACCACGGCCGAGTCGCCGCGCGCGGCCGTCCCGTCGAAGGGCAGCACCGGGGCGCGCAGCCCGGGCACGTAGAGCACCGCCACGTCCCGGTCCGGGTCGAACAGGACCACCCGCGCCGCGTACGAGTGCCCGGCGCCGCCGATCTGCACGAACGGGTGGTCGATGCCCGCGACCACGTGCGCGTTGGTCATCACATGCCGGCGCGCGTACACGAAACCGCTGCCCTCGCGGCCCTGGTCGCCCGCGGAGCCCTCGATCTTCACCGTGCTCAGCCGGGCGGCCCGGGTCGCGTCCGCCGTCACGCTCGCGTCCGAGGGCCGGGCCACGCCCGCCGCCGGCTCGTTCTCGAAGGGGTTGAAGACCTGCGGGAAGCCCGCCTCCGCCAGCGCGGAGGTGGCCCGCGAGAACCAGGCCGGCGTGGTGTCCGGCATGGCCTCCTGCACGGCGCCCAGCAGCCGGGAGTCCCGTATCGCCGTGGTCACCGCCGGCGAGGAGGACGCGCCGAGCACACTCGCCGCCACCCAGGCCACGATCAGCACCGCCACCGCGTTGGCGGCGGCCCCGCCGATCCCGTCGGCCACCCGCAGCGGCCCGCGGTCCAGCTCCCCGCGCAGCCGCAGCGCCAGCCGCCCCGCCAGCTCGTGCCCCGCCACCGCGGGCACCAGCACCGTCAGCACCGCGGTGACCGTCGCCGTCGTGGTCCCGCGCGTGACGAGGTCCATCACCCAGGGCAGCACCCACACCCCGACGACCGCACCACCCACAAAACCGGCCAGCGACACACAGCCGGCCACCAGTCCGCGCCGGTAGCCGGAGACCGCGTACAGGACGATCACCAGCAACAGCACGAGGTCGAGCAGGTCCACGCCGGCCGCCTTTCTCTCGGACCCGAACACGCGCGGGAACGGGCCCAGGGATCAGCCACGCGCACGCGGGTCCGGGAACCGGCCACGTGTACGTGTACCCACGGAAACGCCCCGGACCAGGACGATGGTTCCACCAGGTGGCACAGCACACATCGCGGACGGACCGGATGGGGGTGACAGTGAGGGCATGCGAGGAGTGGGGAAGCCCGGGCACGCCCGGAGCCCGTGGAGAGCGAAGAGACCGCCCGCCCTGATGGTGCGCCGCGGCACCCGGCGGCTGCGGCGCGCCGTCGTCGTCCTGCTGTGCGGCCTGCCGACCGCCGCCGCGGGCGCGGTGCTGGTGGACGTGGACGCGGTGGACCGTACGGCGACCGGACGGGCGTACGCCGGGGCGCACGCCCAGGCGTCCGCCGTGGGACCCGCGCAGGAGGTGGCGGTCCGCGAGGACCCCGCCGCGCACGGCGCGCCCCGGCCGCGCATCGTGCCCCGCTCGGCGTGGCTGGACCCCGCCGCCCGGCGCGTCCAGCCGCCGCCGCGCTACGACGACAAGGTGGTGGCCGTCTTCGTGCACCACACCGACTCGCCCAACGGCTACTCCTGCGCCGACACCCCGAGCATCATCCGCCACCTCTACGACGGCCAGACCGGCGCCCGCAGCTGGGACGACATCGGCTACAACTTCCTCGTCGACCGCTGCGGCACCATCTACGAGGGCCGGGCAGGCGGCGTCGAGCGGGCCGTCACCGGCGCCCACACCCAGGGCTTCAACCACCGCACGGCGGGCATCGCGGCCATCGGCACCTTCACCGCCGGCACCCCCGTGCCGCGCGCCCTGACCGACGCGATCGCCGCGCTGGCCGCCTGGAAACTCGGCCTGGCCGGGGTCGACCCGCGCGGCAGCGTCGCCCTGGTCTCCAGCAACCGGCTCAGCCGCTACGCCGCCGGCACCACCGCCCTGCTGCCCGCCCTCGGCGGCCACACCGAGGGCTTCCGCACCAACTGCCCCGGCGCCGCCCTGACCGTCCGCCTCCCGGCGATCCGGGCCGCCGCGGCCCGCCTCCAGGGCAGGAGCTGAGCCCCCCCCCGCAGACCCGTGGGTTCTACTCCCGGAACCGGTCCCACAGCTTCGGGTACCGCTCCGCCAGCGCCCGGTCGTCCTCGAACACGACCGGCGTGCCCTCCGGTTCGGCCGGAGCGGGCGCGATGCCGAGATCGGGCGCCACGGTCCCGGTGAGCTGCTCGTACGCCTCGTCCGCCGCGTACCCCAGCTCCTCCCCGTCGCCGTCGATCTCCTCGTCGAAGTCGGCAAGCAGCTCGGCGAGCGCGTCCGGATCGTGCAGCGCCCCCTCGAACACCTCCCGGCCCTGCCCGATCAGCCAGCACCGGAAGTAGTCGAAGGCGTCGTCGCTCGCCCCGTCGAGCAGCACCCACGCGGCGCCCCACAGCTCCCAGCGGTAGGCGCGGTTGTAGCGGGCCTCGAAGTGACGGGCGAAGTCCAGCACCTGCTCGGGATCGAAGCCGAGCAGGCGTTCCACGAGCAGATCGGCCTGCTCCTCGGGGTCCCCCTCGGCGGCCCCGCGCGCGGTGTCGATCAGCTCCCAGAACTCCGTCTCGTCCATCACGGCTCCAGCATCGGCCCTCGGACCCGGGGCCGCACGCGGAGTACGGCGGATCGTTACGAGCCGTACAGCCCGGCCAGGCGGGCCGCGTCCCGGGCGAACCGCTCGCGCAGCGCCTGCGGGGCCACCACCTCCGCCTCCGGGCCGAGCGCGGTGAGCTGGGCGTGGGCGACCTCCTCGGACTCCACCGGCAGGGTCACCGTCACCCACCCCCGCCCGTCCGGCGGGCCCGCCGCGTCCAGCGCCTGCCGGGCGGAGACCGGGTCCACCGCGCGCGCCAGCCCGCGCACGCCCTCGGCGGACAGCCGTACGACCACTTCGGCGCGCAGCAGGGAGCGGGCGAACTGCTCGGCCCGCTCCGCCCAGAACGCGGGCAGGTCGAAGTCCTCCTCGCGCGTGAACCGCTCCCCGTCCGCGCCGACCCGCGTGAACCGGTCGATCCGGTACACCCGATGGCCGCCGGTCCCGCCGGAGCCGCCGGTCTCGCCTGTGCCGCCGTCCGCGACCCGCGCGCACAGGTACCACACGCCCGCCTTGAGCACGAGCCCGTACGGCTCCAGCTCCCGTACGACCTCCTCCTCGCCGCGCCGGTAGCGCGCGCTGATCCGGCGGTCGTCCCACACCGCGCCCGCGACCACCGGCAGCAGCCCGGGCGTCACCGGCTCCCGGAACCAGGCGGGCGCGTCCAGGTGGAACCGCTGCGCCGCCGTGCGCGAGACGTCCCGCAGGGAGGGGAGCAGCGCCGCCGACACCTTCAGCCGGGCGGCCGAGGCCGCGTCCTGGAGCCCCATCTCGCGCAGCGCCCCCGGCACCCCGCTCAGGAACAGCGCCTCCGCCTCGCCGCGGGCCAGTCCGGTCAGGCTGGTGCGGTAGCCGCCCACCAGCCGGTACCCGCCGGCCCGCCCCCGGCCGGCGTAGACCGGCACCCCCGCCGCCGACAGCGCCTGCGCGTCCCGGGTGACGGTGCGCTCCGACACCTCCAGCTCCCGGGCCAGCTCGGCGGCGGTCATCGACTGCCGGGACTGGAGCAGCAGCACCATCTTGATCAGCCGGGCGGCACGCATGGCCCCATCATGCCGTCCGCCACCGACAGCGCAGGGGCACGGCGTGATGCCGTGCCCCTGCGCTGCCGTTCAGCTCCTGCCGGGCCGTACTCCGCCCGGCGGGCCGGCCCTCACAGGCCGTACTTGTCCCGGGCCTCCTTGACCGCCGAGGTCTTCACCTCGCCGCGCCGGGCCAGCTGGGCCAGGGCCGCGACGACGATCGACTCGGCGTCCACCCCGAAGTGGCGGCGGGCGGCCTCACGGGTGTCCGACAGGCCGAAGCCGTCGGCGCCCAGCGAGGACCAGTCCTGCTCGACCCACTGCGCGATCTGGTCCGGGACCTGGCGCATGTAGTCCGAGACCGCGAGGACCGGGCCCTCGGCGCCCTGGAGCGCCTGCCGGACGTACGGCACCCGCTCCTCGCCGCGCAGCAGCGCCGCGTCGGCCTCCAGCGCGTCCCGGCGCAGCTCGCCCCAGGAGGTCGCCGACCACACGTCGGCGGCCACGCCCCACTCCTCGGCCAGCAGCCGCTGCGCCTTCAGCGCCCAGTGGATCGCCGTGCCGGAGCCGAGGAGCTGGATGCGCGGCGCGTTCGCCGGGGCGCTCAGCCCCGCCGACTCGGCCGTGTTGAAGCGGTACAGGCCCTTGACGATGCCCTCGTCGACGCCGGGGGCGGACGGCTTGGCCGGCTGCGGCAGCGGCTCGTTGTAGACGGTGAGGTAGTAGAAGACGTTCTGGTCCTCGCCCTCGGCCGCCTCGCCGTACATCCGGCGCAGACCCTCCTTGACGACGGCCGCGACCTCGTAGGCGAACGCCGGGTCGTAGCTCAGCGCCGCCGGGTTGGTCGCCGCGATGACCGGCGAGTGGCCGTCGGCGTGCTGCAGGCCCTCGCCCGTCAGCGTGGTCCGGCCGGCCGTGGCACCGACCAGGAAACCGCGGCCGAGCTGGTCGCCGAGCTGCCACATCTGGTCGGCGGTGCGCTGCCAGCCGAACATCGAGTAGAAGATGTAGAACGGGATCATCGGCTCGCCGTGCGTCGCGTACGACGAGGAGGCGGCGATGAAGTCGGCCATGGACCCGGCCTCGGTGATCCCCTCGTTGAGGATCTGGCCGTTCTTGGCCTCCTTGTAGTACATCAGCTGGTCGCGGTCGACCGGCTCGTACGTCTGGCCCTTGGGCGAGTAGATGCCCAGCGACGGGAAGAGCGACTCCATGCCGAAGGTGCGCGCCTCGTCGGGGACGATCGGCACCCAGCGCTTACCGGTCTCCTTGTCGCGGACCAGGTCCTTGACCAGGCGGACGAAGGCCATGGTGGTGGCCACGTTCTGCGAGCCGGAGCCCTTGTCGAAGGCGGCGAACGCCTTGTCGGCGGGCGCGGGCAGCGGCGCCACCGGGTGCACCCGGCGGGCCGGGGCCGGGCCGCCGAGGGCCGCGCGGCGCTCCTGGAGGTAGCGCACCTCGGGGGAGTCGGCGCCCGGGTGGCCGTAGGGGACCACGCCGTCGGTGAACCGGCTGTCGGAGATCGGCAGCTCCAGCAGGTCACGCATCTGCTTGAACTCGTCCACCGTCAGCTTCTTCATCTGGTGGTTGGCGTTCTTCGACGCGAAGCCCTCACCGAGGGTGTGGCCCTTGACCGTCTGCGCCAGGATCACCGTCGGGGCGCCCCGGTGCTCCAGGGCGGCCTTGTACGCGGCGAAGACCTTGCGGGCCTCGTGGCCGCCGCGCGACAGGTGGAAGCACTCGATGATCTTGTCGTCGCTGATCAGCTTCGCCATCTCGGCCAGCGCCGGGTCGGCACCGAAGAAGTCCTGGCGGATGTAGGCGGCGTCACGGGTCTGGTACGTCTGCACCTGCGCGTCCGGTACCTGGCGCAGCCGGCGTACCAGCGCGCCCGTGGTGTCCAGGGCGAACAGCTCGTCCCAGGCGGTGCCCCACAGCGTCTTCACGACGTTCCAGCCGGCGCCGCGGAACTGGGCCTCCAGCTCCTGCACGATCTTGAAGTTGGCGCGGACCGGGCCGTCCAGGCGCTGCAGGTTGCAGTTGATGACGAAGGTGAGGTTGTCCAGGCCCTCACGGGCGGCCAGCGCGAGGGCGGCCGTCGACTCGGGCTCGTCCATCTCGCCGTCACCGAGGAACGCCCACACGTGCGAGGCGGAGACGTCCTTGATGGCGCGGTTGGTGAGGTACCGGTTGAAGCGCGCCTGGTAGATCGCGGACAGCGGGCCGAGGCCCATCGACACCGTCGGGAACTCCCACAGCCAGGGCAGCCGGCGCGGGTGCGGGTAGGACGGCAGGCCGTCGCCGCCGGACTCCTGGCGGAACTTGTCCAGGTGCGCCTCGGTCAGCCGGCCGTCGAGGAAGGCGCGGGCGTAGATACCGGGGGAGGCGTGGCCCTGGATGTACAGCTGGTCGCCGGAGCCGTCGCCCTCCTTGCCCTGGAAGAAGTGGTTGAAGCCGGTCTCGTACAGCCAGGCGGCGGAGGCGAAGGTGGCGATGTGGCCGCCGACGCCGTACTTGGCGCCGCGGGTGACCATCGCCGCCGCGTTCCACCGGTTCCACGCGGTGATCCGGGCCTCCAGGGCCTCGTCACCGGGGACGGCCGGCTCGGCGCCGGTCGGGATGGAGTTGACGTAGTCCGTCTCCAGCAGCTTGGGCAGGGCGACGCCCGTGCCCTCGGCGCGCTCCAGCGTGCGGCGCATCAGGTACGCGGCACGGTGCGGCCCGGCCGCCCGGGCGACGGCGTCCAGAGAAGCCTGCCACTCGGCGGTCTCCTCGGGGTCGCGGTCCGGGAGCTGGTCGAGCTCGCTCGGCTGGATGGCGTTGGGGTCGGTCATGTCGCCGCCTTCCTCAGTCGAAGGGGGTTCCCTCATCTGTGTAAGGGTTCGGGGGTGCCCTTGGTCTTTGGCAGGACAGGGCTGTAAGGGCTCTGGTGCGAGCCCGTCGCGACTTTAGCCCCCTGATCGATGATCGATCAAAGGGTTGAGGGGGAAAACCTCTCGATTTCGAGAAAGTAGGCACCCGGTGCCTTGCGGACAGGCACGCCGTGCCGCATTTTCGAACGGTTTCCGCAGGTGAGCGGGGGAGTGCTCGACTGGCGCGGCGGTGTCTCAGGGGCCGTTCAGGGGTGTCTCAGGGGCGCGGCGCGCAGCCCAGGACGTGGGCCTTCACCAGCTCCGCGATCCGCTCGTCCCGCCGGCGGAACGCCTGCACCAGCTCCTCGTGCTCCTCCGCGTACGACTGCTGGACCGTGCCCAGCCAGCGGATCGACAGCGCGGTGAACACCTCGATGCCCAGGCCCTCCCAGGTGTGCAGCAGCACCGAGTTGCCGGCCGCGCGCACCAGCTCGCGGTGGAAGCCCACCGTGTGCCGCACCTGCGCGGTGCCGTCCGCCCTGCGGTCGGCGTCGTAGAGCGCGTTCACATGCGGCTCAAGGGCCGAGCAGTCCGACGCCAGCCGGTCGGCCGCCAGCTCCGCCGCTATGGCCTCGAGACCGGCCCGGACCGGGTAGCTCTCCTCCAGGTCGGCGGCGCTCAGGTTGCGCACCCGGACGCCCTTGTTCGGCGCCGACTCGATCAGCCGCAGCGACTCCAGCTCGCGCAGCGCCTCGCGCACGGGCGTCTGGCTGACCTCCAGCTCGGTCGCGATCCGCCGCTCCACGATCCGCTCGCCCGGCTTCCAGCGCCCGCTGACGATCCCCTCCACGATGTGCTCGCGGATCTGTTCGCGCAGCGAGTGGACGACGGGCGCGGTCATGGAGGCTCCTTAGAACGGGACCCATGCGGTCCCCGGGGGCGTGTGACGCTTAGACAATACGGCCGTCCGGGCGTGGCGGAAGGGCGCATACCGGCGCTTTCCCGCAGGTGAGACGAGACTTACACGCGGTCATGGCCAAGAATCGGCAAACGCAGGTGCCCCCGTCCGGAGTACTCCGGACGGGGGCACCTGCGCAAGGGTTCCGGCGTCAGAGGCCGAGGTCCACCTCGTTGAGATCCTCGATCCCGGTCACAGTCCGAGTTCGACCTCGAACTCGCCGGCCTCCAGGATCGCCTTGACCGCCGTCAGGTAACGGGCCGCGTCGGCGCCGTCCACCAGGCGGTGGTCGTAGGAGAGGGTCAGGTACGTCATGTCGCGGACGCCGATGACCGTGCCCTCCTCGGTCTCGATGACGGCCGGCCGCTTGACCGTGGCACCGATGCCGAGGATCGCGACCTGGCCCGGCGGCACGATGATCGTGTCGAAGAGCGCACCGCGCGAACCGGTGTTGGAGATGGTGAAGGTCGCCCCGGACAGCTCGTCCGGCGTGATCTTGCTGGCCCGGACCTTGCCCGCCAGCTCGGCGGTGGCCTTGGCGATGCCCGCGATGTTGAGGTCGCCGGCGTGCTTGATGACCGGGGTCATCAGGCCCTTCTCGGAGTCCACCGCGATACCGACGCTCTCGGTGTCGAAGTAGGTGATGGTCCCCTCGGCCTCGTTGATCTTGGCGTTGATGACCGGGTGGGCCTTCAGCGCCTGCGCGGCGGCCTTGACGAAGAACGGCATCGGGGAGAGCTTGACGCCCTCCCGCGCCGCGAAGGAGTCCTTCGCCCTGGTACGCAGCTTCATCAGCCGGGTGACGTCGACCTCGACGACCGAGGACAGCTGGGCCTGCTCGTGCAGGGCCTTGACCATGTTGTCGCCGATGACCTTGCGGATGCGGGGCATCTTCACGGTCTGGCCGCGCAGCGGGGAGGCCTCCAGGGCGGGGGCCTTCTTCGCGGCGGGCGCGGCGGCGGCCGGAGCCTGCGCGGGGGCCTTGGCGGCCTCGGCGGCGGCGATGACGTCCTGCTTGCGGATCCGCCCGCCGACGCCGGTGCCCTTGACGGCGCCCAGGTCGACGCCGTTCTCGGCGGCGAGCTTGCGCACCAGCGGGGTCACGTAGGCGCCCTCGTCGGACGCCTGGGCGGCGGCCGGGGCCTGCGCCGGGGTGGCCGGGGCGGGCGCGGCCGGAGCCGGGGCCTGCGCCGGAGCGGCCTGCTGCGGGGCCGGAGCCGCCGGAGCCGCCGGAGCGGGAGCCTGCGGGGCCGGGGCCGGGGTGGGCGCCGGCTCCGGGGCGGCCGGAGCCTCGGGGGCGGCGGCCTGCTGCGGGGCCGGGGCGGCCGGGGCCTCGGCGGCGGGCGCCTCGGCGGCCGGAGCCGGAGCGGCGGCCGGGGCGGCACCCGGAGTGCCGATGACGGCGAGCTTGGCGCCGACCTCGGCGGTCTCGTCCTCGCCGACCACGATCTCCAGCAGCGTGCCCGAGGTGGGCGCCGGGATCTCGGTGTCGACCTTGTCCGTGGAGACCTCGAGCAGCGGCTCGTCGGCCTCGACGGAGTCGCCCACCGACTTCAGCCAGCGGGTGACGGTGCCCTCGGTGACGGACTCGCCGAGCGCGGGCAGGACCACGTCCGTGCCCTCGGCGCCGCCGTCGCCCGAGGCGGCCTCGGCGGTCGGGGCCTCGGCGGGAGCGGCCTGCTCGGTGGAGGGGGCGGCCGGGGCCTCGGCCGCGGGGGCGGCCTGCTCGGCGGGCGCCGGGGCGGCCTCGGCGGCGGGGGCCTCGGCGGCGGCGGGGGCGGCCTCGGCCGCGCCCGAGCCGTCGTCGATGACGGCCAGCTCGGCGCCGACCTCGACCGTCTCGTCCTCGGCGACCTTGATGGAGGCCAGCACACCGGCGGCGGGCGAGGGGATCTCGGTGTCGACCTTGTCGGTCGAGACCTCGAGCAGCGGCTCGTCGGCCTCGACGCGCTCACCCTCGGCCTTCAGCCAGCGGGTGACAGTGCCCTCGGTGACGCTCTCGCCGAGCGCCGGAAGGGTTACGGAAACCGCCATGGTTTCGGTTGCTCCTTACGAATTGCGGAAGTCTGTGTCGTCGCGCCCGTGGACCGGAGGTCAGTCGTGGGAGTGCAGCGGCTTGCCGGCCAGCGCCAGGTGCGCCTCGCCGAGCGCCTCGTTCTGCGTCGGGTGGGCGTGGATGAGCTGGGCCACCTCGGCCGGCAGCGCCTCCCAGTTGTAGATCAGCTGGGCCTCGCCGACCTGCTCGCCCATCCGGTCGCCGACCATGTGGACGCCGACCACGGCACCGTCCTTGACCTGGACGAGCTTGATCTCGCCCGCGGTCTTGAGGATCTTGCTCTTGCCGTTGCCCGCCAGGTTGTACTTCAGAGCGACGACCTTGTCCGCGCCGTAGATCTCCTTGGCCTTGGCCTCGGTGATGCCGACGGAGGCGACCTCCGGGTGGCAGTACGTCACCCGCGGGACACCGTCGTAGTCGACCGGAACGGTCTTCAGGCCGGCCAGACGCTCCGCCACCAGGATGCCCTCGGCGAAGCCGACGTGCGCGAGCTGGAGCGTGGGGACGAGGTCACCGACGGCCGAGACGGTCGGCACGTTGGTGCGCATGTACTCGTCGACCAGGACGTAGCCGCGGTCCATGGCGACCCCGGCCTCCTCGTAGCCCAGGCCCTGGGAGACCGGGCCGCGGCCGATCGCGACGAGCAGGACCTCCGCCTCGAACTCCTTGCCGTCGGCGAGGGTGACCTTGACGCCGTCCTGGGTGTACTCGGCCTTCTGGAAGAAGGTGCCCAGGTTGAACTTGATCCCGCGCTTGCGGAAGGCGCGCTCCAGCAGCTTGGAGCTGTTCTCGTCCTCGACCGGGACGAGGTGCTTGAGGCCCTCGACGATGGTGACGTCGGAGCCGAAGGACTTCCACGCCGAGGCGAACTCGACGCCGATCACGCCGCCGCCCAGGATGATCGCGGACTTCGGCACGCGGTCCAGGACCAGGGCGTGGTCGGAGGAGATGATGCGGTTGCCGTCGATGTCCAGGCCCGGCAGGGACTTCGGCACGGAGCCGGTCGCCAGGAGGACGTGGCGGCCCTGGACGCGCTGGCCGTTGACGTCGACGGACGTCGGGGAGGACAGCCGGCCCTCACCCTCGATGTAGGTCACCTTGCGGGAGGCGATGAGCCCCTGCAGGCCCTTGTACAGGCCCGAGATGACCTCGTCCTTGTACTTCTGCACGGCCGGGACGTCGATGCCCTCGAACGTGGCCTTGACGCCGAACTGCTCGCTCTCGCGGGCCTGGTCGGCGATCTCGCCCGCGTGCAGCAGGGCCTTGGTGGGGATGCACCCCTTGTGCAGGCAGGTGCCGCCGACCTTGTCCTTCTCGATCAGGGCGACGTCCAGGCCCAGCTGCGCCCCGCGCAGGGCCGCGGCGTAACCACCGCTGCCACCGCCGAGGATCACTAGGTCGAAAACGGTGCTGGCGTCGTTCGCCACGTCACGTCCTCCATGCATGTGCGCCGTACGCCGGTCGTCGGTGACCGGCTGGCGGCTGGTGTCCGGCCGCTCGTTCTTCGGCCCTTGGGTGGGGGCCCTGTCCTGCCGACGCCCATCTTCGCACTTGTGGGGAGTGAACGAGACGCCGGGCCGCAGTGTGATACACCCCACGTCGGCCGCGCCGGCCCGTGGAATCGCCCCGAAAGGGGCGCGGGGGACTGCGCGATCAGCCCCCACGCCCCCCACGCCCCCGCGGCCGCCGCACGGCGGACCGGACCGGTTAGTACGCCGCCGTGGTACGCCGTACTACTACGGCGTACTACGGCGTACCACGGCGTACCACGGCGTGATCAGCCGAGATCGCCCGCGGCGGTCAGCTCCGCCAGCCGCACCAGCGTCCGCACCGCGGACCCCGTGCCGCCCTTGGGGGTGTAGCCGAACGGGCCGCCCTCGTTGAAGGCCGGACCGGCGATGTCCAGGTGCGCCCAGGTGATGCCCTCGCCGATGAACTCGCGCAGGAACAGGCCGGCGACCAGGCCGCCGCCCATGCGCTCGCCCATGTTGGCCATGTCGGCGGTGGGGGAGTCCAGGCCCTTGCGCAGATGCTCGGGCATCGGCATCGGCCACGCCGCCTCGCCGACCTCTTCGGCGGCCTCGTGGATCGCGGCGCGGAAGGCGTCGTCGTTCGCCATGATCCCGAAGGTGCGGCTGCCCAGGGCCAGCACCATCGCGCCGGTCAGGGTGGCCACGTCCACGATCGCGTCCGGCTTCTCCTGCGAGGCGGCCCACAGCGCGTCCGCGAGCACCAGGCGGCCCTCGGCGTCGGTGTTGAGCACCTCCACCGTCTTGCCGCTGAACATGTGCAGCACGTCACCGGGACGGGTGGCGGAACCGGAGGGCATGTTCTCGGCCAGCGCCAGCCAGCCGGTGACGTTGACCTCCAGGCCCAGGCGGGCCGCGGCGACGACGGCGGCGAACACCGCGGCGGCACCGCTCATGTCGCACTTCATCGTCTCGTTGTGACCGGCCGGCTTGAGCGAGATGCCGCCCGAGTCGTAGGTGATGCCCTTGCCGACCAGCGCCAGGTGCTTCTTCGCCTTCGAGCTGGTGTACGACAGCTTGACCAGGCGCGGTGCGGCCGCCGAGCCCGCGCCGACGCCCAGGATGCCGCCGTAGCCGCCCTTGGCGAGCGCCTTCTCGTCGAGCACCTGGATCTTCAGGCCGTTCGCCTTGGCCGCGTCCTGCGCGAGGGCGGCGAAGGCGGCCGGGGTGAGGTCGTTGGGCGGCATGTTGATCAGGTCGCGGGCGCGGTTCAGCTCCTCGGCCACGGCCGCGGCGCGCTCGACGGCCGCCTTGAACGCCTTGTCCCGGGGCTTGCCGCCCAGCAGCACGGCCTCGGCCAGCGGCGCCTTGTCGCCCCGGGCCTTGGCGCCGCTCTTCGCGGTCTCCTTGTAGGCGTCGAAGGAGTACGCGCCGAGCAGCGCGCCCTCACCGACGGCGCCGGCGTCGGCGGCGTCCGCCAGCGGCAGCGCGAACGCGGCCTTCTTCGCGCCGACGAGGGCGCGGGCGGCCGCACCGGCGGCCCGGCGCAGCGCCTCGGCGCCGAACCCGGCGTCCTTCTCGGGCGCGGTGCCCAGGCCCACCGCCAGCACGAGCGGGGCCTTGAAGCCCGCGGGCGCGGGCAGCTTCGTCACCTCGCCCTCGGCGCCGGAGGCACCGAGGGTGTCCAGGACGTCGGCGAGCTTGCCGTCGTAGGCCGCGTCGACGGCCTCGGCGCCCGGTGCGACGACCGGGCCCTTGGCGCCCTTGGCGACACCGACGACGATCGCGTCGGCGCGCAGGCCGGGCGCCGCTGCGGTGCTGAGAGTGAGAGCAGTCACGGTGGTGATTTCTCGCTTCCCTGTGAAAGGTGGTTGGCCGAACATGGGTGGGTCGACCGGGCCCGACGACCGACCTCAAGTCCTGTCGGACCTGAACCATCCTGCGGTGCGGTCTCCACCCGGGCAGGCAAACACCCGGCACGAGCCTACGCGCGTTGCCGCGCCGCTCCGTAGCGCGGGCCGCACGCCCGCGAAGTCGCCCCCGTGCCACCGGCCGAACTCCCGTCCCGGGCCCGCCCGATGAGAGGCACCATCACCCCCGCCGCCCCCATCGGCCTGGTGCCCGGCCTGCTCCCGCCGCGGCTGATCCCGGGCCCTGGGACCGAGTCCGCCGCTCAAGGAGTTCAAGAAGTCCAAGACGTGAAGTCCAAGAAGTGAAGTCCAAGAAGTTCAAGAAGTCCATGAAGTGCGGACCGGGGGCATGGGCATGGTGGCCGGCGTGCCGAGTTCCGGTCCGCCAGGTACGCCCGCCGCGCCGGGTCCGCCAGGTACGCCCGCCGCGCCGGGTCCGCCCGGCGCGCGCAGCCACAGCCCGGTGACCGCGGTGCGCGCCATCCGGTCGGCCAGCGACCGCCGGGCGGGGAAGAGGACCGGCAGCGCGTTGGCGAGGAAGAGCAGCACGGCCAGCGCCCACACCAGCACCGACAGCACGAAGTGGCCCTCGACCAGCAGCACGCAGGCCACGGCGTAGACGGCGACGTCGGCCGCGGTGGTCACGGCGGCCCGGACCGCCGCGGCCCGCGCCCGGCGGGCGGCCGGCGCGCTCAGCGGGGCGACCCTCAGCCCGAGCAGCGCCTTGCCGACGGTCCGCCCGGCCAGGGCGAGGCAGCTCCACTGGTAGAGGAAGGTGGCGAGGACCAGCAGCCCGAAGCCCTCCTCCACGTACAGCACCGCCTTGTTCCACAGCGACAGCCCGAAGTGCTCCGAGGTGCCGATGACGTCACCGCGCGAGCCGAGCAGGTCGAGGCCGCCGCGGGTGGCCAGTTCCGGTACGTCGGTGACGAGGGCGGAGACCCGGTGGAAGGTGAGCACGGCCAGCGCACAGGCCGCCGCGACCACCAGCGCGAAGTCGATGAACCAGGCCATGACACGGCGCAGCTTCGGCACAGTCGTCCCCCCGTACGATCCCTGTCCGTCCCGGCCGTTCAGCCTAGCGAGGCGGCGACGGTGTTCGAAGGGGCGGGAGCGGATCGTTTCCCGGTGGTGACACCGCGTCGGGCGAAGGGCCGCGCGGCGGGGGGCTCAGCCCAGGACCCGGCGGCGGGCTCAGCCCAGGGGCCCGGCGGCCGGGCTCAGCCCAGGGACAGGACGACGAGCGCGCAGGTCGCCGCCGTCTCCGCGAGACCGCCGAAGACATCGCCGGTGATGCCGCCGAAGCGGCGGACGCAGTGGCGCAGCAGGAGTTCGGCGGCGGCCAGGGCGGCGAGGACCGCGCCCGCCGCGCGCAGCGCCGGATACGGGCCGAAGGCCGCCCCCGCGGCGCCCGCCGCCAGCGTCCCGGCCAGGGCCACGGCCACCGCGCCGGCCACCGGCACCACCCCGGCGACGGCCGCCCCCAGCCCCTCGGGCCGGGCGGCGGGGACCCCGCGGCGCGCGGCCAGGGTCAGTGCCAGCCGGGCGGCGGTCGCGGAGACCACGGCGGCCAGGGCGCCCCGGGCCCAGGAGCCGGCGTAGCACTGCGCGAGCGCGGCCACCTGGGCCAGCAGCACGAGCAGCAGGGTGATCACCCCGAAGGGGCCGATGTCCGACTGCTTCATGACGCGCAGCGCGTCCTCGGCGGGCTTGCCGCTGCCGAGCCCGTCGGCGGTGTCGGCGAGCCCGTCCAGGTGCAGGCCGCGGGTGAGCGCGGCGGGCACGGCGGCGCCGGCCACGGCGGCGAGCAGCGGACCGGACCCGAGGAAGAGCAGCAGCAGTCCGGCGGCCGCCGCGGCCAGGCCCGCCACCAGCCCGGCGAGCGGCGCGCACAGCATCCCGCCGCGCGCCGCCGCCCGGTCCCAGCGGCCGACCCGGACCGGCAGCACGGTCAGCGTGCCGAAGGCGAACCGCAGTCCGTGCAGGGCGGCGGGCGGCGCGGGGGAGGAGGGGGCGGAAGCGGAGGAGGGGTCGGGCACGCGGGCAGACTACGGGACCGGGCCGGCCGCCCGGGTGGGCGGGCGGTGCGCCGGGGGCGGAGGCAGACTGCATACATGGGGCACTGGCTGTACCGGAACATCGTCGAACCCGGCAAGCTGCCCCTGCTGCTCGCCCTCGCCGCCTTCGTCCTCACCTTCCTGGTCACCCGGGTCATCACCCGGCTGATCCGGGCCGGCAAGGGCCCCTTCGGCAATGTCAGAGCGGGCGGGATGCACATCCACCACGTGGTCCCCGGGGTCGTCCTCGGCGTCTTCGGCGGGTTCGGCGCGGTGGCCAGCGGGCGCCACGGCTTCGGCGCGGCGGCCTTCGCGGTGGTCTTCGGGGTGGGGGCGGGCCTGGTGCTGGACGAGTTCGCGCTCATCCTGCACCTGGACGACGTCTACTGGAGCGAGGCCGGCCGCAAGAGCGTCGAGGTGGTGGTCCTCACCGCCGCCCTGGTCGGCCTGGTCCTGGCGGGCTTCTCGCCGTTCGGCGTCAACGACGTCACCCCGGGCGAACTCCAGGACCGCGGCACGGTCATCACCGGCGTCGCCGTGAACTTCCTGTTCTCCCTGGTGGCCCTCGTCAAGGGCAAGCTGCGGATGGCGGTGTTCGGGGTGATCGTGCCCTTCGTCGCGCTGATCGGCGCCGTCCGGCTGGCCCGCCCCGGCTCGTACTGGGCCCGCCGGCTCTACCGCCGCCGCCCCCGCGCGCGGGCCCGCGCCGTCCGGCGCGCGCTGCGCCACGACCGCCGCTGGGCCGGGCCCCGGCGCGCCCTTCAGGACTGGATCGGCGGCAGACCGGACGTGCGGCCGGCCCGGCTGCCCGGGCCGCCCCCGCCCCCGCCGCCCGGCCCGGGACCGGGCGGCGAGTGAGCGGAGCGCCGCCACCGCGCGGGCGCCCGCCGCCGCAGGACCGACAGCCCGTGCGCCAGCGCCACCGCCGCGATCGCCGCGAGGTGCTCCTTGCCGGCCAGGTTCTCCTTGACCGCGACCTCGACGGCCATCGCCGCGGTCACCGCGCCCGCCGTGACGTACGCGCGGTGGCGCAGGCCCACGTACACGGCCAGGCCCACCACGGCCGCCGAGGGGCCGGTGTCCACCACATGGGCGTCCGTGCCGGGCAGGCCCAGCGGCCGGTGCGGGCCGAGGGCGACGCCCACTCGCGCGTACAGGGTGCCGGCGAGCGTGGCGGCGTAGGCCACGGCGAGGGTGCGCCGGCGGCCCAGGCAGAGTTCGGCGATCCCGAACACGCCCAGGATCTGTGCCAGCGCGCCCCATACGGGCAGGTCGAGGGCGGCCACGAACAGCGACAGCGGGGTGCGCAGCAGCGCGGGCCCGGGCGGGTCCGCGGCGCGCACGGTCCCGGCCCGCTGCACGAGGGCGTACCCCCAGGGATGGTTCTGCGCGAACTGGAGCAGCGCGGTCAGGCCGACGGCGGCGAGGGTCATCGGGACGGCCCGCGCCCAGGCGGCCGGCGCGGCGACCGGTGCGGCGGGCGGCGCTCCGTGGCGGACGCGCCGCCGCCCCGCCCGCCCGCGCACGGCCCGCAGCAGGGGCCCCCATTCGGCGCGCGCCCAGCGGGCGAGCGTCCTCACCGGTGCGTCCCCAGCGGCCGGCGGCGCAGGAAACCGGGCGGCGCGGGCACCTCCAGGAAGCCTTCCGCGCGGGCCGCCGCCAGGCCGATGCGCAGCAGGTCACCGCTCTTCTCGAAGAGCAGGAAGCGCGGCTCCCAGATGGGCCGGTACTTGGCGTTGGCGCGGTACAGCGACTCGATCTGCCACCAGCGGGAGAAGAAGCCGAGCAGCGAGCGCCACAGCCGCAGCACCGGCCCGGCGCCCAGGCGCGCCCCGCGTTCGAAGACCGAGCGGAACATGGCGAAGTTGAGCGAGACCTGCGTGACCTCGACCTCGCGGGCGCGCCGCAGCAGCTCGATCACCATGAACTCCATCAGCCCGTTGTCCGCGTGCCGGTCGCGGCGCATCAGGTCCAGGGACAGCCCGTGCGGCCCCCAGGGCACGAAGGAGAGCAGCGCCCGCAGCTCGCCGTGCCCGTCACGGCACTCCACCATCACGCACCGGCCGTCCTCCGGGTCCCCGAGCCGGCCCAGCGCCATGCTGAAGCCGCGTTCGGTGGCCCCGTCCCGCCAGTCGTCGGCCCGCCGCAGCAGATACGCCGTCTCGTCCGCCGGGATGTCCTCGTGCCGCCGGACGCGCACCGTGTACCCGGCCCGCCGCACCCGGTTGTGGGCCTGGCGCACGGTGCGCATGGCCCGGCCCTCCAGGGTGAACTCGGCGACCTCCACCACGGCCTCGTCGCCCAGCTCCAGGGCGTCCAGTCCGTGCCGCGCGTACACCGTGCCCGCCTCCTCGCCCGCGCCCATCACGGCCGGGATCCAGCTGTGCGCCCGGGCCTCGGCCAGCCACGGTCCGATGGCGCCGGGCCACGCCTCGGGGTCGCCCAGCGGGTCGCCGGAGGCCAGGGACACCCCGCCGACCACGCGGTAGGCGACGGCGGCCTTCCCGGTCGGCGACCAGATGACGCTCTTCTCCCGGCGCAGCGCGAAGTAGCCCAGCGAGTCCCGCTCGCCGTGCCGCTCCAGCAGCTCCCGCAGCCGCTTCTCGTCGTCCCCGGAGAGCGGGTCGACGGCGCGCCGGGAGCGGAAGGCGGCGTAGAGGACGGCGAGGACCAGGGCGCTGGACAGCACGTTGACGGCGACGTCCGCCCAGCTCGGGGTGGCGATGCCGGGGAAGCGGGCCGGCGGGGCGGCCACCGAGACCAGCCGCAGCGTGCCGTAGTACCAGCGCTGCGGGTACGTCGAACGGGCCGCGTCCGGCGCCTGGTTGGTGAGCGTCACCAGCGCGGTGGCGAGCAGCGAGGCCAGCAGCAGCCCGGCGGCCGCGACGGCGGCGGCGAGCTTGGGGTTGGCGCGGTCGCCCTTGGCGTAGAACTCGCGCCGGCCCAGCAGCAGGGCGGCGGTGAAACCGGCGGTGAGGGCCAGCGAGACCCAGTTCTGCACGGAGTGGCGGATCTCCGGGAACGTCATCGTGACGGCGAACAGCGCCAGGAACGGGCCGCTCAGCCCGAGGTTGAGGATCCAGGCGGCCCGTTTGCGGCGGCGCATGGTGATGGCCAGGAAGGTGGCGAACACTCCGGAGGCGAAGCCGGCGGTGAGCAGGTACGGCGTGAAGAGGTCCTCCTGGTTGTGCCGCCGCACGTCCTGGCCGAGGGAGACCCACACCGCGCTGAGGAAGTTGAGGGACGCGACGGCCCGCAGGTACCAGACGGCGGACACGGCGGCCCGCCGCGCGGTCGCGCTGCCGGGACGGACGGGTGCGACTCGGGCATCTCCCATAAAGAGGGATCATATGGGCGCACCTGTACCGAATGTCCGCTTTGCTGTCGGTCCGTCGCCCGGTGGCCCGTCGACCGTCGCCCGGTGGCGGTCCGTCGTCCGGTGGCCCGTCGACCATCGACCGGTGGCGGCCCGTCGACCGGTGGCCCGTCGCCCGTCAGTCCCTCGCCCGGTGGTCAGTCGGCGGGCGGCCCGCCGCTCGGCGGTTCATCGCCCACCGGACCGCCGGTCGCCGGACCGCCGGCGGCCCCCGCTCACACCTCGGCGGTGCGCTCCGTCCCGCTGTCCTCGCCCGGGGTCTCGCCCGGGGCCTCGGGCAGCTCCGCCGCCAGCGCCGCCGCGGCCCGCACCAGCGGCAGCGCCAGCAGCGCGCCCGCGCCCTCCCCGACCCGCACCCCGTGGTCGAGCAGCGGTTCGAGGGCCATCCGGTCCAGCGCCTTGGCCTGCCCCGGCTCCCCGCTGCTCTGCCCCGCCAGCCACCAGTCCGGCGCCCGGAACGCCACCCGCTGGCCCACCAGCGCGCACGCGGCCGATACCACCCCGTCCAGGATCACCGGCAGCTTGCGCACCGCGCACTGGAGCAGGAACCCGGTCGTCGCGGCCAGGTCGGCCCCGCCCACCGCCGCCAGCAGCGCCAGCTGGTCGCCCAGCACCGGCCGCGCCCGGCGCAGCGCGTCCCGGATCGCGGCGCACTTGCGCATCCACGCCAGGTCGTCGATCGCCTCGCCGCCGCGCCCGGTCACCACCGAGGCGTCCGTCCCGCACAGCGCGGCGATCAGCACCGCCGCCGCCGTCGTGCCGCCCACGCTGACATCGCCGAGCACCACCAGATCCGTACCGGAGTCGGCCTCCTGGTCGGCCACCGCCATCCCGGCCCGGAAGGCGGCCTCCGCCTCCTCGCGGGTCAGCGCGTCCTCGACGTCGATCCGGCCGCTGCCGCGCCGCACCCGGTGCGCGGTGACGTCCCCGGGCAGGCCCTCCGGGTCGCAGTCCAGGGCCATGTCGACCACCCGCACCGGCACCCCGAGCCGCCGGGCCAGCACGGACACCGGCCGGCCGCCCGCCAGGACCTCGCGCACCAACTGCCCGGCACCGCCCGCGGGCCGCGCCGACACACCGAGCCCGGCGACCCCGTGGTCACCGGCGAAGAGGACGACCCGGGGCCGTTCGACCGCCCGTACCGGCACCGCGCCCTGCGCCGCGGCCAGCCACTCGCCCAGCTCGTCGAGGCGGCCCAGCGCACCGGGCGGCACGGCCTGGCGCTCCCGGCGCGCCTCGGCGTCACGGCGCACACCGCCGTCCGGACGCTCGATCAGGTCGGTGAAGTCGTCGAGATTCAGCGAACTCATTCGCCGAACAGTACCGGCCCCGGTCGAACAGGGCCGCGCCACGTCGCCACCACACCCGGACGGCGTCTTTCCCGCCGGGACCCGCATCCCATACGTTCCCTTTGCCGCGAATGTCGGCAGTGGACGGCCGGCGCGTCCCCTGCCGCCGTACGACCCCTCGCCCCACCGGGAGCCGCCATGCCGCCCCTGCCGTACGCCCCGCGCGTCTACGACCCGCGGCGCGTCGCGTACGCCGCCGAACTCGCCCAGGGCACCGACCGGTTCCGCGAACCGCGCCGCGAGGACTGCCCCTGGTGCGGCTCGGCGCGGCTGCGCACCCGGCTGCGCGCCCCCGACCTGCTCCAGCGCAAGCCCGGCACGTTCGCCCTCGACCAGTGCCGGGACTGCGGGCACGCCTTCCAGAACCCCCGGCTCACCCCGGCCGGACTGGCCTTCTACCACCGGGACTTCGACGAGAGCGACCCGGACGGCCTGCCCGACCCGGTGCTCGCCGGCCGTCGCGGCCGCCGCCGGCACCGCGGCGACGCGCACCTGATGCGGGGCGTCGGCGAACCCGAGAGCTGGCTGGACGTCGGCACCGGCCACGCGCACTTCCCGGCGGCCGCCCGGGAGGTGTTCCCGTACACCTCCTTCGACGGGCTCGACCCCTCCCCGCGCGTCCAGGCGGCCCGCGCGGCCGGCCGGATCGAGGAGGCGCACGTCGGCCACCTGGCCGACCCGCGGGTCGCCGAACGGCTGCGCGGACGCTACGACGTGGTCAGCATGTTCCACCACCTGGCGCACGCCCCCGACCCCCGCGCCGAACTGCGCGGCGCCCTCACCGTGCTGCGCCCCGGCGGCCACCTCCTGATCGAACTGCCCGACCCGCGCAGCGCCCCGGCCCTGCTGCTGGGCCGCTGGTGGCTGCCGCACGGCCAGCCCCGCCACCTGCACCTGCCGCCGCTCGCCAACCTCCGCGCCGAACTGGAGTCGGCCGGCTGCACGGTCCTGGTCACCGACCGCCGCACCCCGCACACCCCCGACGACCTCTCCGCGGCCCTCGCCCTGGCCCTCGCCCACCTCCTGCCCGCTCCCGACGCCCCCTGGCGCAGCGCCCCGCCCTCCACCGCGCGCCGCCTGCTGCGCACGGTCCTCGCCACCGCGACCAGCCCCCTGGTCGACGTGGCCGCCCTCCTCGACCTCGCCCTGTCTCCCCTGCTGCGCCGCACCCCCGGCCTGTCCAACGCCTACCGCGTCGTGGCCCGCCGGGACACCGCGTAGGCCCCGCCGGACACCGGGCGGGCCCCGCCGGGACGCCGGATCGGCCCCGTCGGAACACGGGGCAGGCCCCGCCGGGATACCGCCAGGCCCCGCCGGAACACCGCTGGATCCAGCCGGGCGGGCCCCGGCCGGTCAGCCGCGCAGGGCCAGCGCCTGGCCCGCCACCACCAGGAGGACCTGCTCGCACTCGGCGGCGAAGGCGGCGTTCAGCCGGCCGAGTTCGTCGCGGTAGCGGCGGCCCGAGGCGGTGGCCGGGACGATCCCGGAGCCGACCTCGTTGGAGACGGCCACCACGGTGCGGCGGGTCGCGCGGACGGCGGACGTCAGCCCGGTCACCCGCCGGCGCAGGGCGCGCTCCCCGCCGCCCGCCCACTCCGCGTCGTCCCAGGCGCCGACCGCGTCCATGGCGTCCGTCAGCCACAGCGACAGGCAGTCCACCAGCAGCGGCGGCCCGTCCTGCGCGAGCAGCGGCACGAGGTCGCAGGTCTCCTCGGTACGCCACGAGCCCGGCCGCCGCTCCCGGTGCGCGGTGACCCGGGCCGCCCACTCGGTGTCGCCGCCCCGGGTGCCGCCGGTCGCCACGTACAGCACGCCCGGGAAGGCCTCCAGCCGCCGCTCCGCCTCCACCGACTTGCCCGACCGGGCACCGCCCAGCACCAGCGTGCGCCGGGGCACGTCCGGTACGTCCTCGTACGCGCCGACCACCAGCGCCGTCCCGTCCGGCACGGCCCGCGCGCCGGCCGCCGCCAGCCGCCGGACCAACTCGGTGCCCGGCGGCACGTCGTGGTCGAGATGGACCGCGACGACATCCGTGGTCGGCCCCACCGACCCCACCGCCCGCAGCTTGGCCAGCGCGTCCGGGCGCCCCACGACGTCCGCGAGGACGAGGTCGTACGACTCCGCCGAGCCCTCCTCCAGACCGGCCGGGGCGCCGCCCGGCGGCAGGTACAGCAGCCGCTCCCCGTCCGGCCCGGTCACCGCGTACCCGGTGCCGGGCGCGTCCAGCGCCACCGCCCGCACCCGGTGCCCGCTCAGCAGCGCCAGCTCCCGCCCGTCGGGCACCCGGCCCGGCTGCGGCAGCCCGGCGGGCACCTCCACGGCGGGGCCGTCGTGCGGATGGGACAGCAGCACCTGCGCCACCCCGCCCAGCGACCGCCCCGCCCGCGCGGCGGCGAACGCCGCGCCGGGCGTCAGGTCCAGCAGCACCACCCCGTCCACGAGCAGCGCGGTCGCCGCCCGCGCCCGCGCGCCGAGCGCCGTCGCGCAGGCCGCGCAGGGGCAGTGGGGGCGGGGCAGTCCCGCGGGGGCACCGGTGCCGAGCAAAGTCACGTCCACGGACCTGATTTTCCCGGGTCGGCGCGGGTCTTGCGCATCCGGCTAGGCTGCGGGCAGGAGCCGGACCAAGATCTGCGCCGGGACATCGGATCGAGTCTGCGTCAAGATCTGGAACGAGGTCCGGCTTCCGCTGTGCAGTGTGCTGACATCAGGGAGGCGTACATGGCGGAATGGACGTGGCGGTTCGAGACGGCCGACGGGGCGGAGGTCCAGCCCGCGGTCCAGCCCGAGGAGTTCACCACGCAGGGCGACGCCGAGTCGTGGATCGGGGAGAATTGGAAGGCGCTGGCCGACGGCGGCGCCGATCAGGTGCGGCTGTTCGAGGACGCCGCGGAGATCTACGGCCCGATGAGCCTGCACGCCGACCAGGAGGAGGCCCAGGCGTAGCCCGTCCGGGCGGCGGCGGGGGGCGGCCGTCCGCGGCCGCCCCACGTGTCGTACGTGCCCCCCGTGTCGTACGTGCCCCCCGTGTCGTACGTGCCCCCCGTGTCGTACGTGCCCCCCGTGTCGTACGTGCCCCCCGTGTCGTACGTGCCCCCCGTGCCGTACGTGCCGTACGTCCCGCGGGTGCCGTACGTGCCGTACGTCCCGCGGGTTCCGTACGGCTCACTGCTCGCCCAGCGTGACCCGCACCGTCCGCTCGGCGCCGTCCCGCGCGTACGTCACCGTCGCCTTCTGCCCCGGCCGGTCGGCGGCCAGCGCCTCGGACAGCGAGGTGACCGTCGTGATGCCGGTGCCGCCGAGCCGCAGCAGGACGTCCCCGGCCCGGATGCCCGCCCGGTCCGCCGCGCCGCCCGCCTTCACCTCGACGACGGCGACCCCGGCGGGCTGGTAGCCCGCGTCCACGACGGTGCGCCCGGTGATGCCGAGCGCGGCCCGCCCGGAGTCCACCACCTTGCCGTACTTCACGATCTGCCCGGCGATCGTCCTCACCATGGACGCCGGGATCGCGAACCCGATGCCCGGCGCCGCGCTGCCGCCGAGCTGGGGGTCGGTGGCGGCGAGCGTCGGGATGCCGATGACCTGGCCGTCCAGGTTCACCAGCGCACCCCCGCTGTTGCCGGGGTTGATCGCGGCCGAGGTCTGCACCATGTCGGCGATCGTCGCCCCGGTGCCCCCGCCGCCCTGCCCCTCGCTGACCGTGCGCCCGGTCGCCGACACGATCCCCTGGGTGACGCTCGACGACAGGCCCAGCGGCGACCCCATGGCCAGCACGATCTGCCCGACCGCGACCTTCTCGGAGTCACCGAAGGCGGCCGCCTTCAGCCCGTGCGGCACCTTGTCCAGCCGTACGACGGCCAGGTCCTGGTCCGGGTAGGAGGAGACCAGGGTCGCGGTGAGCGCCTGCTCGCTGCCCGCCGTGGTCACATGGAACCGCTTCTCGTCCCCCACGACGTGCGCGTTGGTGACGATGTCCCCCTTGTCGTCGTACACGACCCCCGAGCCCAGGTCGCGGCTGGCCTGGATCTGCACGACCGACGGCAGGACCTCCTTGATCACCCGCAGGTAGTCGCTCTGCAGGTCGCCCGCCGTGGCCGGCGCGGCCACGTGCCGCCCCTCGGCCGGTGCCGGAGCCGTGGCGGTGGCCGAGGCGTCCTCGGGCGGGGCCGGGGCGTCGCACCCGGACAGCAGCGCGGCGCAGCAGGCCAGCGCGACGAGCGGACCGACCGGCCGGGGCACCCGGGAAACGTCCATGAGCCGAGTCTGTCCCCGCCGCGCGGCCCCGTCCCCCGGTACTCGCCCGAACGAGCCCGCCTCCCGGGCGGGCGCGGCTCCGGCTGCCTCAGCCGCGGACCCCGCACAGGTGCAGCAGGGCCGCGACCGCGCGGTACGGGTCGGTGCGCCCGGCCCGTTCCTCGGCGGCCAGCAGGGTCTCCGTGTCCGGCGGCGGCTCCGTGCCGTCGGCCGCCGTGTCGGTGAAGACGCGGACCCCGTACCAGGCGTGCAGCGGCGCCCCGATGCCGGCGAGGGTCGCCGTCAGATCGGCGAGCCGGTCGGCGCGCACGTCCAGGCCGAGCCGGTTGCGGTACGCCGTCGTGTCGAACGCGGCCAGCGCCCCCGACCAGTCGGCCGACAGGCCCGGCCGCAGCGCCAGCGCGTCGCCGTTGCGCACCAGCAGGGACAGCAGGCCGCCCGGCGCCAGCATCCGCGCCAGCCCGGCCAGCAGCGGGTCCGGCTCCTCGACGTACATCAGCACGCCGTGGCACAGCACCACGTCGAAACTGCCCGGCAGGAAGTGCACGCCGGTGTCCTGCCCGTCGCCCTCGACGATCCGCATCCGGGCCCGGATGCCCTCCGGCTCACCGGCCAGCGCCGCCCGGGCCACCGAGATCATCTTCTGGTCGCGCTCCAGGCCGGTCACCTGGTGCCCGGCGCGCGCCAGCCGCAGCGCCTGCGTGCCCTGGCCCATCCCCACGTCGAGCACCCGCAGCCGCTGACCGACCGGGAACCGCCCGGCTATCTGCTCGTCGAGCTGCCGGGCCACCAGCTCCTGCCGTACGACATCACGCAGCCCGCCCAGCCGGCCCAGCCAGGCGTCCGCCGCACCCCCGGAGAAAGCGGTCGTACTCAGGGCCGCTCCCCGCGCTTGACCTGCGGCTTGGGCAGGCGCAGCCGGCGCATCTGGAGCGAGCGCATCAGCGCGTAGCCGACCGCGCCGCGCCGGTTCTGGTCCGGGAAGCGCTCGGCCAGCCGCTTCTTGAGCCGGAAGGCGGTGACGGCCGAGTCCAGCACGATCAGCACGATCACCACGAGCCACAGCAGCAGCGCGATGTTCTGCAGATAGCCGACGTGCACCATGCTCAGCACCAGGATGACCACGGCCATCGGCAGGAAGAACTCCGCGACGTTGAACCGCGAGTCGATGAAGTCGCGCGCGAGCTTGCGCACCGGGCCCTTGTCGCGGGCCGGCAGGTAGCGCTCGTCGCCGCTGGCGAGCGCCTGGCGCTGGCGCTCCATCTGGGCGCGGCGGTCCTCGCGCTGCCGCTTGGCGGCCTCCTTGCGGTTGGTCGGCGTGTGGGCGACGCTGCGGCGCTGGGACTGCGCCTCACTCCGCTTCGGAGTGGGGCGGCCCTTGGGGGCCTGCGGGTCGCGGGGCTGCTTGGAGACGCTCACCGTCGCCTTCTCGGCGACCGGGGCGTTCTCTTCCTTGGCACGGCTACGGAACACAAAACCCAAGGGTAAGGGCTTGACCCGCATGGACCCCAGTCCCGTGGGGAACGATCCGGCAACACCGGTCGTCTTCAGGAGACAGGGGGGACGTCGCGCACGCGTCCCGGACGGCGGTCCCGGGGGTCACCTACTCCCTACGCCGGATCGTGGCCGGGCGCACTCGTCCTTGGGGATGACCGCATCCGTTCCCGAACAGTGCGGTAATGGACGCAGGGCCCGTACTGTGGGTTCTGTCGCAGAGCTGTGAGCTGGAGTCCGTCAGAAGGGGGCGCGCGAAGCCCATGAGCGGTGTCATGAAGCGTATGGGGATGATCTTCCGCGCGAAGGCGAACAAGGCCCTTGACCGGGCCGAGGACCCGCGCGAGACCCTCGACTACTCGTACCAGAAGCAGCTGGAGCTGCTCCAGAAGGTGCGCCGCGGCGTCGCCGACGTGGCGACCAGCCGCAAGCGCCTGGAACTCCAGCTCAACCAGTTGCAGCAGCAGTCCTCCAAGCTGGAGGACCAGGGCCGCAAGGCGCTCGCGCTCGGCCGCGAGGACCTGGCCCGCGAGGCGCTGTCGCGTCGTGCCGCGCTCCAGCAGCAGGTGACGGACCTGGAGACGCAGCACTCCACCCTCCAGGGCGAGGAGGAGAAGCTCACCCTGGCGGCCCAGCGCCTGCAGGCCAAGGTCGACGCCTTCCGTACGAAGAAGGAGACGATCAAGGCGACCTACACCGCGGCCCAGGCGCAGACCCGGATCGGCGAGGCGTTCTCCGGGATCTCCGAGGAGATGGGCGACGTCGGCCTGGCCATCCAGCGGGCCGAGGACAAGACGCAGCAGCTCCAGGCCCGGGCCGGCGCCATCGACGAACTGCTCGCCTCCGGCGCCCTGGACGACCCCTCCGGCATGGCCAAGGACGACATCGCGGCCGAGCTGGACCGGCTCTCCGGTGGTACGGATGTAGAGCTGGAGTTGCAGCGCATGAAGGCCGAGCTGGCCGGCGGCTCCTCGCAGCAGGCCATCGAGGGCGGCCGGCAGCAGGCGCAGCCCCAGCAGCAGCCGCAGGACACCCCCCGCTTCGACAAGCAGTGAAAGCGACGTCACCGACAGGCGGGGCCCACGCCGCCGAGGAGGGCGACATGATCGTACGGATCATGGGGGAGGGGCAGGTGAGGCTGGCCGACAGCCACCTCACCGCACTCAACGAGCTGGACGACGAACTCCTGGCCGAGATGGACAAGGGGGACGGCCCCGGCTTCCGCCGCACCCTGGCCGCCCTCCTGGCCAAGGTCCGGGAACTGGGCGAGCCCCTGCCCGACGACGCCCTGGAGCCCTCCGAGCTGATCCTGCCCGCGGGAGACGCCACCCTGGAGGAGGTCCGGGAACTGCTCAGCGACGACGGCCTGATCCCGGGCTGACGGCTTCCCGGGGCGGCCCGGCACTCACGGCGGTCCGGCACCCAGGTCAGGCCGCCACTCACGGCGGTCCGGCACTCACGTCAGGCCGCCACTCGGGGCGGGCCGGCATGCGACGGCGGCCCGACACCCGGGGAGGGCTGGCACTCGGGGGCGGCTCGGCATCCGGGGATGCCCGGCACTCGGGGCGGGCCAGCACTCACGTCAGGCCGCCACTCGGGGGCGGCTCGGCATCCGGGGATGCCCGCCACTCGGGGCGGTCCGGCACTCACGTCAGGCCGCCACTCGGGGCGGGCCGGCATACGACGGCGGCTCGGCATCCGGGGATGCCTGGCACTCGGGGGTGGCTCGGCACCCGGGGACGCCCGGCACCCGAGGGCGGCTCGGCGCCCGGGGAAGGCTGGCGCCCGGGGAGGCCCGGCGCCCGAGGACGTCCGGCACCCGGGGAGGCCCGGCGCCCGACGGCGGCCCGACACCCGGGGAGGCTCGGCACCCGGGAAAGGCCGACGCCCGGAGATGCCCGGCGCCCACCCCACCCCGCCCCCGCAACAACCCCGTACCGTACTCAGGCGTGACCACCACCCTCGACCGTGCCCGTTGCGGCCTCAAGGCGCATCCGCTCGCGCTGGACGCGGCCATCGCGGCCGGTGTGCTGGTCTGCATGGTGGCCGGGTCCTTCGTGGACCCGCGCGGGGAGGACGGGGTCAGCTGGGCCGTGCGCACCCCGGCGCCGCTCAGCCTCGCCCTGATGACGCTCGGGGCCGCCGCGCTCGCGCTGCGCCGCCGCGTCCCGCGCACGGTCCTCGCCGTCACCGGCGCCGTCTCGCTCGTCGAGTGCGTCACCGGCGACCCGCGCACGCCCGTCGTGATGTCCGCCGTCGTCGCCCTGTTCACCGTGGCCGCCGCCACCGACCGGTCCACCACCTGGCGCCTGGGCCTGCCCACCATGATCGTGCTGACCGGCGCCGCCATGCTCGGCGGCATCCGGCCCTGGTACGCGCAGGACAACCTCGCCGTCTTCGCCTGGACCGGCATGGCCGCGGCCGGCGGCGACGCCGTACGCAGCCGCCGCGCCTTCGTGCGGGCCATGCGCGAACGCGCCGAACGCGCCGAACGCACCCGCGAGGAGGAGGCCCGCCGCCGGGTCGTCGAGGAGCGGCTGCGCATCGCCCGCGACCTGCACGACGTCGTCGCCCACCACATCGCGCTGGTCAACGTGCAGGCCGGAGTGGCAGCGCACATCATGGACAAGCGTCCCGACCAGGCCAAGGAGGCACTGGCGCACGTCCGCGAGGCCGGCCGGTCCGCGCTGAACGAACTGCGCGCCACCGTGGGCCTGCTCCGGCAGTCCGACGACCCCGAGGCCCCCACCGAGCCCGCCCCCGGCCTGCACCGCCTCGACGAACTCGTCGCCACCTTCCGCAACGCGGGCCTGCACGTGGAGGTGGCCCGCGCCGACGGCACCACCGCGCTGCCCGCCGCCGTCGACCTGGCCGCCTTCCGGATCGTCCAGGAAGCCCTCACCAACGTGCAGAAACACGCCGGCACCGGGGCCAGGGCGGAGGTCAGCGTCGTCCGCGTCGGACCGAACGTGGAGATCACCGTCCTGGACGACGGGGCCGGCGCCGACGACGGACCCGCCCCGGCAGGCGGCGGGCACGGACTGCTCGGCATGCGGGAGCGGGTCACCGCGCTGCGCGGCACCCTCACCACCGGACCCCGCTACGGCAGCGGCTTCCGCGTCCATGCGATCCTGCCCGTCACCACCCGCACCCGCGCCCCGGGGGACGCCGTATGACGATCCGTGTCCTGCTCGCCGACGACCAGGCACTGCTGCGCAGCGCCTTCCGCGTGCTCGTCGACTCCGAGCCCGACATGGAGGTGGTCGGCGAGGCGTCCGAGGGCACCGAGGCGGTCCGGCTGGCCAAGGAGCGGCGCGCCGACGTCGTCCTGATGGACATCCGCATGCCCGGCACCGACGGCCTGGCCGCGACCCGCCTGATCAGCGCCGACCCCGCACTCGACCGGGTCCGCGTGGTCATCCTGACCACCTTCGAGGTCGACGACTACGTGGTCCAGGCGCTGCGCGCGGGTGCCGCCGGCTTCCTCGGCAAGGGCAGCGAACCCGAGGAGCTGCTGAGCGCCATCCGGATCGCCGCCGAGGGCGAGGCACTGCTGTCACCGGCCGCCACCAAGGGCCTGATCGCCCGCTTCCTCGCGCAGGGCGGCGCCGACGACGGCCGCGACCCGGCCCGCTCCGACCGGCTGGACGCGCTGACCGTGCGCGAGCGCGAGGTCCTCGTGCAGGTCGCCGGCGGCCACTCCAACGACGAGATCGCCGAGCGCCTCCAGGTCAGCCCGCTCACCGTGAAGACGCACGTCAACCGGGCCATGGCCAAGCTCGGCGCACGCGACCGGGCGCAACTGGTCGTCATCGCCTACGAGTCCGGACTGGTCCGCCCCAGGGTGGAGTGAGCCCCTGTCGCCCCGGTACAGCCACGGGTGGAGCGGCCTCTACCCGGGCGTACTGCGGCCGGAGTAGGCGGCGCATAAGGAAATGGACCAGGGGGCTAGGGAACGCGGGCGGCCGGTGCCCGAGGGTGTAGGGGTGGGCGCGGTCGAGCGCCCGTGCCGCCGCGCGGCTCACCGACGCTCACAGAAGAGAGACCCTGACCCATGTCCTGGCTGTCCAGGTCCAGCCTCGCGCACCGGGCGCTGATCGGGCTGATCTCGCTCGTCGCGCTCGTCTTCGGGGCCATCGCGATACCCCAGCTGAAGCAGCAGCTGCTGCCCACCATCGAACTTCCCGTGGTGTCCGTGCTGGCGCCCTACCAGGGCGCGTCCCCGGACGTGGTGGAGAAGCAGGTCGTCGAGCCGCTGGAGAACTCCCTCAAGAGCGTCGACGGCATCACCGGCGTCACCTCCACCGCCGGTGAGGGCAACGCCGTGATCACGGCCTCCTTCGACTACGGCAACGACACCCAGCAGCTCGTCGCCGGCGTCCAGCAGGCCGTCAACCGCTCCCGCGCCCAGCTGCCGGACGACGTCGACCCGCAGGTCGTCGCCGGTTCCACCGACGACATCCCGACCGCGGTGCTCGCCGTCACCTCCCCCAGGGACCAGCAGGCGCTCGCCGACCAGCTCGACAAGACGGTCGTACCGGCGTTGAAGAACATCAAGGGCGTCAGCCGGGTCACCGTCGACGGCGTACGCGACCTCCAGGTCACCGTCACCCCCGACGACGCGAAGCTCGCCCGCGCGGGCCTCACCTCCGCCGCCCTGGCCCAGGCCCTGCAGGCGGGCGGCGCCACCGTCCCGGCCGGCTCCTTCGACGAGGGCGGCGCCGCCCGCACCGTCCAGGTCGGCGGCGGCTTCACCTCGCTGCGGCAGATCCAGGACCTGATGGTCACCGCCACCGGCACCGCCACGGGACCCGGGGGCGCGGGCGGCGGCACGGCGAAGCCGCCGGTGCGCCTGGGCGATGTCGCCACCGTCCGCCGGCAGCCGGCCCCGGCCGACTCCCTCACCCGCACCGACGGCAAGCCCAGCCTCGCCGTCTCCGTCACCATGGACCACGACGGCAGCGCGGTCTCGATCTCGGACGCGATCAAGGACAAGCTGCCCGGCCTGCGCCGCGACCTCGGCACCGACGCGCAGATCACCACGGTCAGCGACCAGGGCCCGGCGGTCGCCAAGTCCATCGACGGACTGACCACCGAGGGCGCCCTCGGCCTGCTCTTCGCGGTCCTGGTCATCCTGGCCTTCCTGGCCTCGGTCCGCTCCACCCTGGTCACCGCGGTGTCCATCCCGCTCTCCGTGGTGCTGACCCTGATCGTGCTGTGGACCGGCGGCCTGTCGCTGAACATGCTGACCCTGGGCGCGCTGACCATCGCCATCGGCCGGGTCGTCGACGACTCGATCGTGGTCCTGGAGAACATCAAACGCCACCTCGGCTACGGCGAGGAACGGCACGACGCCATCGTGAACGCGGTGCGCGAGGTGGCCGGCGCGGTGACCTCCTCCACCCTCACCACGGTCGCCGTGTTCCTGCCGATCGGCCTGGTCGGCGGCATGGTGGGCGAGCTGTTCGGGCCGTTCAGCATCACGGTCACCGCGGCCCTGCTGGCCTCGCTGCTGGTGGCGCTCACCGTCGTGCCGGTGCTGTCGTACTGGTTCCTGCGCGCCCCCAAGGGCACCCCGGCCGAGGCCGCCGAGGCCCGCCGCCGGGCCGAGGAGAAGGAGGCGCACAGCCGCCTCCAGCGCTGGTACGTCCCCGTGCTGCGCTTCGCCACCCGCCGCCGCCTCACCAGCGTGCTGATCGCGGCGGTCGTGCTGGTCGCCACCTTCGGCATGACCCCGCTGCTGAAGACGGACTTCTTCGGCTCCGGCGACCAGCAGGTGCTCAGCGTCAAGCAGACGCTCAAGCCCGGCACCGGCCTGGCCGCGACCGACGCCCAGGCGAAGAAGGTCGAGAAGCTGCTCGCCGCGACGAAGGGCGTCAAGGACTACCAGGTCACCGTCGGCTCCTCCGGTTTCATGGCGGCCTTCGGCGGCTCCACCGACACCAACCACGCCTCCTATCAGGTGATGTTGGAGGACTCGGCCTCCGCCGACGGCGTCCGCAAGGACATCGAGGACGGCCTGCGCAAGCTGTCCGGCATCGGCACCACCACGGTCGGCGCCGGGGACGGCTTCGGCGACCAGGACCTCAAGGTGGTCGTCAAGGCACCCGACGCGGACGCGCTGCGGCGCGCCGCCGAACAGGTCCGCACCACGGTGGCCGGACTCGGTGGCGTCACCGACGTCACCAGCGACCTCTCGCAGAGCGTGCCGCGCGTCTCGGTGCGGGCTGATGACAAGGCCGCCGCGGCCGGCTTCACCGAGCAGAGCCTCGGCGCGGCCGTCGCCCAGGCCGTCAAGGGCACCACGGCCGCCAAGGCGGTCCTGGACGACACCGAGCGCGACGTCGTCGTCAAGTCGGCCGAACCGGCCCGCACCCTGGACCAGCTGAAGAACCTGCGCCTCGGCCCGGTGAGGCTCGGGGACATCGCCACCGTCCGGCTGGTCGACGGTCCGGTCTCGCTGACCCGGATCGACGGGCGGCGGGCCGCCACCGTCACCGCCAGGCCCACCGGCGACAACACCGGCGCGGTGAGCGGCAAGCTCCAGTCGAGGATCAAGGACCTCAAACTCCCGGCGGGCGCGACGGCCGAGATCGGGGGCGTCACCTCCGACCAGGGCGACGCGTTCAAGAACCTGGGCCTGGCGATGCTGGCCGCGATCGCGATCGTCTTCATGCTGCTGGTGGCGACCTTCCGCTCGCTGGCCCAGCCGCTGATCCTGCTGGTGTCCGTCCCGTTCGCCGCCACCGGCGCGCTCGGCCTGCTGATCCTCACCGGCACGCCGATGGGCGTCCCCGCGATGATCGGCATGCTGATGCTGATCGGCATCGTGGTGACGAACGCGATCGTGCTGATCGACCTGATCAACCAGTACCGCAAGCAGGGCTACGGGGTCGTGGAGGCCGTGGTGGAAGGCGGCCGGCACCGGCTGCGGCCCATCCTGATGACGGCCCTGGCCACCGTCTTCGCCCTGCTCCCGATGGCGCTCGGCGTCACCGGCGAGGGCGGCTTCATCGCCCAGCCGCTCGCGGTGGTGGTGATCGGCGGCCTGGTCACCTCGACCCTGCTGACCCTGCTGCTGGTCCCGACCCTCTACGCCATGCTGGAGCTGCGCAAGGAGCGCCGGGCGAAGAAGCGCGCGGCCAAGGGCCAGACCCGGACGGACGAACGGGAGCCCGTGACCGTCTGAGGCACCGCCCGGCACCGTCCGGCACCGAACGGCCAAGGCCCCCGGACCACCGCTGTGGTCCAGGGGCCTTGGCCGTCGTCCGCGGGGCTACGGCAGCGCCAGCATCCGCTCCAGCGCCAGCTTGGCGAACGCCTCCGTCTCCCGGTCCACCTCGATGCGGTTGACCAGCGTGCCCTCGGCCAGGGACTCCAGGGCCCAGACGAGGTGCGGGAGGTCGATCCGGTTCATCGTCGAACAGAAGCAGACCGTCCGGTCGAGGAAGACGATCTCCTTGCCCTCGGGGGCGAAACGGTTCGCCAGGCGGCGCACCAGATTCAGCTCGGTGCCGATGGCCCACTTGGAGCCGGCCGGGGCGGCCTCCAGCGCCTTGATGATGTACTCGGTGGAGCCGACCTGATCGGCGGCGGCCACCACCTCGTGCCGGCACTCGGGGTGCACCAGGACGTTGACGCCCGGGATCCGCTCGCGCACGTCGTTCACCGAGTCCAGGCTGAACCGGCCGTGCACCGAGCAGTGGCCCCGCCACAGGATCATCTTCGCGGCGCGCAGCTCCTCGGCGGTCAGCCCGCCGTTCGGCTTGTGCGGGTTGTAGACGACGCAGTCCTCCAGCGACATGCCCAGGTCCCGTACGGCGGTGTTGCGGCCGAGGTGCTGGTCGGGCAGGAACAGCACCTGCTCGCCCTGCCCGAAGGCCCACTCCAGGGCCCGCTGGGCGTTCGACGAGGTGCAGATGGTGCCGCCGTGCTTGCCGGTGAACGCCTTGATGTCGGCCGAGGAGTTCATGTACGACACCGGCACGACCCGCTCGGCGATCCCGGCCTCGGTCAGCACGTCCCAGCACTCGGCGACCTGCTCGGCCGTGGCCATGTCGGCCATGGAGCACCCGGCGGCCAGGTCCGGCAGGACCACCTTCTGCGCGTCGCTCGTCAGGATGTCGGCCGACTCGGCCATGAAGTGCACACCGCAGAAGACGATGTACTCGGCCTCGGGCCGCGCCGCCGCGTCCCGGGCCAGCTTGAAGGAGTCGCCCGTGACGTCCGCGAACTGGATGACCTCGTCACGCTGGTAGTGGTGGCCGAGCACGAAGACCTTGTCCCCGAGCTTCTCCTTGGCCGCGCGGGCGCGGGCCACCAGGTCCGGGTCGGACGGGGAGGGGAGGTCGCCGGGACACTCGACGCCCCGCTCGCTCTTCGGGTCGGCCTCGCGGCCGAGCAGCAGCAGGGCGAGGGGCGTCGGCTGGACGTCGAGCTCCTGGGTCTGGGCGGTGGTCACGACACGCACCCTTTCTACTTTTCGTCTAATTGACGTTATCTATCATAACCGCTTCACGTCACTTTGACGATGGCCATCATGTCGATGTGACGTGAATCCCGGCGCCGGGCCGTGCCGTCCCTCACCGTGCCGCCCGCCGCCTCCGCCGTCCCGGCCGCCCGCGTCCACAGGCCGCTCCCGGCCACCGGGCGCATGTGCGAGCATGAAGAGAACGAGCACGGAGAAGAGAACGAAGAGGCCCGTGCACGGCCCGGAATGAATCCGCGGCCGCGCCGGTTGCACTCGTCGGCAAGCAGTCTCCGTACAACCCGGGAGAGATGTAGATGTCCGTATCGGACGAGACCACCACCGTCACCGACGGCATCATCCTGACCGACGCCGCCGCGTCCAAGGTCAAGGCCCTGCTCGACCAGGAAGGCCGTGACGACCTCGCCCTGCGCGTCGCCGTCCAGCCCGGCGGCTGCTCCGGCCTGCGCTACCAGCTCTTCTTCGACGAGCGTTCCCTCGACGGCGACGTCGTCAAGGACTTCGGCGGCGTCAAGGTCGTCACCGACCGCATGAGCGCCCCGTACCTGGGCGGCGCCACCGTCGACTTCGTGGACACCATCGAGAAGCAGGGCTTCACGATCGACAACCCGAACGCGACGGGCTCCTGCGCCTGCGGCGACTCCTTCAGCTGAGCCCGCCACGGCGTGAACGTGGGAAGGCGGCGGCCCCTCCGAGGGGCCGCCGCCTTCCGCTGTCTCCGGGGCGCCGGGACGCTCAGCGCGCCAGCGGCACCGATTCGGACGAGCCCGCGCCCGCCGCCTCGCCGGGGACCGCCCGGCCGCCCGAGCCGATCACCTTGCGGTCGCCGAGCGGGTGACCGAGGCGCAGGGTCCGCCGGTACTCCTCGGCGATCATGATGCAGACCTTGCCGCGCCACGGGGTCTCGGTCACCGTCACGGTCACCTGCCCCGCCCCCTCCTTCGCCGCCACCTTGTAGTCGGCGCACACCCCGCCCTCGAAGGACACGGTCAGCTCGTCGCCCCGGGCGCTGTAACCGGTCACCGGCACGTCACGGGTCTTCGCAGCGGCGGTGCCCGACGCGCCCGGCGTGGCGGGTGCGGCAGGGGAGGCGGGGGCCGTCGTACCGGAGGACAGGTAGCGCGGATCGACGGCCGGGTACGGCACGGTGAAGCCGCTGTCCTGGCCGCCCGGCGCCCGCACCTGGAACAGCCAGGACGGGACCAGCGCCTGCCGCCCGCCGGAGTACTGCGCCGCCAGGCCGAACACGGCCTTCTCCACCGTCAGGGTGTCGTGGCCGCCGCTGCCCTGGGACGCCCGCCCGCACGGCGCCTCCAGGCGGTCCTTGGCGGCCACCGGGCTGGGGCAGCCGCCGATGCCCATGCGGTGGTCGCCCCGCGGCGCGGAGTTCATGAGGTCCAGGGTCCTGCGCGCGTCCAGCACCGGATACGTCGCGCCCTTCACCGGCGCCTTCAGCTGCCCGCTGCCGCCGACCACCTCGCCGCGCAGGCCGACGGTCAGCCCCGTCGTCCACCCGTGGGTGGGCAGCCCGCCGACCACCGGATCGGCCTCCACCACCCGCTGGGCGCCCATGACCTGGCGGGCGTCCAGCCGCGCGCCGGACTGCCCCACCGCCGCGAGGACCGGAGCCGCCGCCCTCTCGGCCGCCGCCACGCTCACCGGCTGCCCGGACGGCGCGGCGGGGTCCTGCCCGGACGGGGCGGCGGGACCCTGCCCGGACGGCACGGCCGAGCCCGGCCCGCACGTCACGCCCTTGCAGTCGTCGGTGCCCGGCGCGTACCGGCTGAACGTCCAGGCCCCCGGCGCCCGCCGGGTCACCCGCAGCATCGGCCCCGAGCCGTCCTTGCCCGTCCCCACCTGCCACGCCTGCGCGTCGGCCACCGGTGTGCCCGTGACCCCCAGCGCCTTCGCGAGCCGGGCCACCTCGGCACGGGTGACCTCGCCGCGCGCCGCGTACACCGGCGCGGAGGCGGGCCCGGCGGGCAGTGTGCCCGTGGCCCGGTAGGCGGCGCCGTACGGGTCGGGCTCGCCGGGGGCGATGCCGTTGCCGCCGCCCGTACCGCCGGTGGCGGCGACCGCGTAACCGTCCAGGACGAGCGGCGGGGGAGTGCGCCCGCCGGACCCCGCCGACTCCGTACGCCCGTCCGGGCCGCCGAAGGCGCCGGTCGCGAGGTACGCCCCGCCGCCGCCCACCAGCAGCACCGCCGCGGCGACGGACACGGCGACCAGCGGCCGCCGCCCCCGCCTGCCTCCGCTTCCGCCTTCGCCCGCGGGACCGCCCGTGCCCGCGGGGCCTGCCTTCGCCGCCGGGCGGCTGTCGTGCCGGGCTGCACCCGCGGGCCCGTCGCCGTTCGCCGGGCCGTTCGCGGCGTCGTCGTTCTCGGGTCGCTCGGTGTTCACCGCATCGCTCCTTCGGCCGTGCGACTGTCCCGGGCCCTGACCCGGCCCTGACAAAGTCATCGGCCGCCGGGTCCTGGCCCGCGTCCCCCGACCGGGGGACGGGGATGTGACGCGCCGGGGACGCACCCGGTTCCCCCGTGCCCGGACACGGGGCCGGCGGACTCAGTCCCCGTAGTCCGACATCGCCTCCAGCAGCCGCGCGGACGACGCCGGGACGGACACGCCGTGGATACGGGCCGGCGACACCGGCCGGACGGCCTCCGCGCCCCGCCCGGCGGACGCCCAGCGCGGGGCCATCCGCGCGCAGTCTCCGCGCAGCGACGCCAGATCGGCCTCGATGTCGCTAGCGATGTCGCCGCCCTTGACATCGGCCGGAGCGGGAGCGGAATGAGTCTTGTGGTGGGTCATGGATCGCACGGTAAGCCGCCGCGGGCCGCCGGGAAACATCTACTATCGGGTAATTTCCACCGCTTCAACGTCGTACCCCGACCCGGTAGCGTGAACTGTCACTCTCCCTTCTCCGAGGAGCGTCCACGCCGTGCGCATCGCAGTCACCGGCTCCATCGCCACCGACCACCTCATGACCTTCCCCGGCCGCTTCTCCGACCAACTCGTCGCGGACCAGCTGCACACGGTCTCGCTCTCCTTCCTGGTCGACCAGCTGGACGTCCGACGCGGCGGGGTCGGCGCCAACATCGCCTTCGGGATGGGCCAGCTCGGCACCCGCCCGGTCCTGGTCGGCGCCGCCGGCTCCGACTTCGGCGAGTACCGTGCCTGGCTGGACCGGCACGGCGTCGACACCACCTCGGTTCGTATCTCCGAGACGCTGCACACCGCCCGCTTCGTGTGCACCACCGACGCCGACCACAACCAGATCGGCTCCTTCTACACCGGCGCGATGAGCGAGGCCCGGCTCATCGAGCTGAAGACCGTCGCCGACCGCGTGGACGGCCTCGACCTCGTGCTGATCGGCGCCGACGACCCGGAGGCGATGCTCCGGCACACCGAGGAGTGCCGCTCGCGCGCGATCCCCTTCGCCGCCGACTTCTCCCAGCAGATCGCCCGGATGAACGGCGACGAGATCCGCATCCTGCTCGACGGGGCGACGTACCTGTTCTCCAACGAGTACGAGAAGGGCCTCATCGAGACCAAGACCGGCTGGAGCGACGCCGAGATCCTCGGCCGCGTCGGCCACCGGGTGACCACCCTCGGCGCCCGCGGCGTGCGCATCGAGCGCACCGGCGAGGACCCGATCGAGGTCGGCTGCCCCGACGAGGAGCGCAAGGCCGACCCGACCGGCGTCGGCGACGCCTTCCGGGCCGGTTTCCTCTCCGGCCTCGCCTGGGGCGTCGGCCTGGAGCGCGCCGCCCAGGTCGGCTGCATGCTGGCCACCCTGGTCATCGAGACCGTCGGCACCCAGGAGTACCAGCTGCGCCGCGCCAACTTCATGGAGCGCTTCACCAAGGCGTACGGCGACGAGGCGGCCCACGAGGTCCGCGCGCACCTCGTCTGACCGCTCACGCCGTAACGGACCCTCGGCCGTGAAGGGCCGTCAGGAGACCCGGCGGACGACGTAGGCCGCGCCCTCGTCCGCCGGTTCCTCCCCGACGTACTCCTGCCCCCGCATCTCGCACCACGCCGGGATGTCCAGCCGGGCCGCCTCGTCGTCCGCGAGGACCCGGACCGTGCCGCCGACCGGCACGTCCCCGATGACCTTCGCCAGCTCGATCACCGGCAGCGGGCAGCGCTTGCCGAGGGCGTCCAGGACCAGCTCCTCCCGGTGCCCGTCCGCCGTCCGGGGCGCCGGCGCCCCCAGCTTCGCCCGCACCCGCGCCACCGCCTCCGGCAGCACCGACAGGAACCGCTCGACGTCCTCCTCCGCCGTCCCCGGCGGCAGCGACACCCGTACGTTGCCCTCGCTCAGCACCCCCATCGCCCGGAGCACATGACTGGGGGTCAGCGTGGAGCTGGTGCAGGACGAGCCGGACGAGACGGCGAAACCCGCGCGGTCCAGCTCGTGCAGCAAGGTCTCCCCGTCGACATAGAGACACGAGAAGGTGACGACGCCCGGCAGCCGGCGGACCGGATCGCCCACCACCTGCACGTCCGGCACCAGCCCCGGCACCCGGGCCCGCACCCGCTCCGTCAGCTCCCGCAGCCGCAGGGCCTCCGCGGCCGCCCCGGCCCGCACCGCCCGCAGCGAGGCCGCCGCCGCCACGATCGCCGGGATGTTCTCGAACCCGGCCGCCCGGCCCGCCTCCCGCTCGTCGGCCGGTCCCCGCACCGCGAACCGCACGCCCTTGCGCGCCACGAGCAGCCCGACCCCGGACGGCCCGCCCCACTTGTGGGCGCTGGCCGCCAGCAGCGACCAGTCGCCCGCCACCGGCCCCCAGCCCAGCGACTGCGCCGCGTCCACCAGCAGCGGCACGCCCGCCGCCCGGCACACCTCGGCCACCTCGGCGACCGGCTGCTCGGTGCCCACCTCGTGATTGGCCGACTGGAGGCAGGCCAGCGCGGTCCCCGGTCCCAGCGCCGCCGCGTACGCCCCCGGCGCCACCGCTCCGTTCCGGTCGACCCCGACCCGGGTGACCGTCCCGCCCGCCGCCTCGTGCGCCTCGGCCGAATGGAGTACCGAGGAGTGTTCGACGGCTGACACGATCAGGTGATGCCCGGCCCGGCGCCGCCCGGCCAGCGCCCCCGCGACCCCGGTGTGCACGGCCTGCGTGCCGGAGGCGGTGAAGCTCAGCTCGTCCGCCCGGCACCCCACCGCCTCGGCCGCCGCCTCCCGCGCCGCGTCCAGCAGCAGCCGGGCCCGCCGGCCCTCCTTGTAGAGCCGGGCGGGATCGGCCCACCCCTCGTCGAGCGAGGCCAGCAGCGCCTGCCGGGCGACGGGATGCAGGGGAGCGGCGGACGCCGCGTCGAAATAGACCACGGGTCCACGCTAAGCGCCCCGAAGGGGCGCGGGGAACCGCGCGACCAGCCACGACGTGCCGGCAGTCGCCGCGCGCGACCGGTACCCACCGGGACCGGGCCGCGCCCGATCTGCCGTCACATATCACCGCACCCAGGGGCAACCCACCTCTTCGGAGTGACCCGCGGCGCGTATGGCACCCTCCCCGCGACCCGCCGGAAGGCGTCCAGTAGGGTTTGGTCCGCATAAACATCCAAACCCCTGCCCGACGCAGGGCGGCGACCGACCAGCGAGAAGGCAGGCCGCAGCCAACCGCGCGGGCGAGACTCTCGGGAAGGCGCTACGTGAGTCCCAACGGCTCCGACCGCTCGCCGCGGCGCCCGATGCGGCGGAAGCTGCTGCAGGCACTGACTGCGGGCCTGGTCCTGGCGACCGCAACCGGTTGCACATACAAGGACTTCCCCCGGCTGGGTATGCCCACCCCCGCCACGGAAGAGGCTCCGCGGATCCTCTCCCTGTGGCAGGGCTCCTGGGCCGCCGCGATCGCGGTCGGCGTGCTGGTGTGGGGTCTGATCCTGTGGAGTGCTTTCTTCCACCGGCGCAGCCGCACCAAGGTCGAGGTCCCTCCGCAGACCCGGTACAACATGCCCATCGAGGCGCTGTACACGGTCGTCCCGCTCATCATCGTCTCGGTGTTCTTCTACTTCACCGCCCGTGACGAGTCGAAGCTCCTCGACGAATCGAAGAAGCCCGACGTCACGGTCAACGTGGTCGGCTACCAGTGGAGCTGGGCCTTCAACTACGTGGAGCCCGTCGCGGGTTCCGCGGGTGACGCGAAGTCCGACAAGAACCTGCTGGCCATTCCGGACCGGTTCAAGAAGGACTTCCCGGCGAACGCCGGCGGTGTCTACGACTTCGGTACGCCGGGCACCCGCAACCCGCAGAACGGCAACCCCGGTCCGACGCTCTGGCTGCCCAAGGGCAAGACCGTCCGCTTCATCCTCACCTCGCGGGACGTCAACCACTCCTTCTGGGTGCTGCCGTTCCTGATGAAGATGGACGTCATCCCCGGCCACACCAACTCGTTCCAGGTGACTCCCAACGAGGAGGGCACCTTCCGGGGCAAGTGCGCCGAGCTCTGCGGCCAGGACCACTCCCGGATGCTGTTCAACGTGAAGGTCGTCTCGCCGGACCGCTACGAGCAGCACCTCAAGGACCTCGTTAAGAAGGGGCAGACCGGTTACGTTCCCGCCGGCATCGCGCAGACGAGCCACGAGAAGAACCGGGAGACGAACAACCTGTGAGCATCCTCAACGAACCCCAGGGTGCCGCGGCGGCTGAGGGCTCTTACGAGAGCGAGCTGCCGGTCCGGCGCAAGCAACCCGGCAACGTCGTGATCAAGTGGCTGACGACCACCGACCACAAGACGATCGGCACGCTGTATCTGGTCACGTCGTTCGCGTTCTTCTGCATCGGCGGCGTGATGGCGCTCCTCATGCGCGCCGAGCTGGCCCGTCCGGGCCTGCAGCTGATGTCGACCGAGCAGTTCAACCAGGCGTTCACGATGCACGGCACGATCATGCTGCTGATGTTCGCGACGCCGCTGTTCGCCGGTTTCACGAACTGGATCATGCCGCTGCAGATCGGCGCGCCGGACGTGGCGTTCCCGCGGCTGAACATGTTCGCCTACTGGCTGTACCTGTTCGGCTCGCTGATCGCGGTGGGCGGCTTCCTCACCCCGCAGGGCGCGGCCGACTTCGGCTGGTTCGCCTACGCCCCGCTGTCCGACGCGATCCACTCGCCCGGTGTCGGCGGCGACATGTGGATCATGGGTCTGGCCTTCTCCGGCTTCGGCACGATCCTCGGCTCGGTCAACTTCATCACCACGATCATCTGCATGCGCGCGCCCGGCATGACCATGTTCCGCATGCCGATCTTCGTGTGGAACGTGCTGCTGACCGCGGTGCTCGTCCTGCTCGCCTTCCCGGTGCTGGCCGCCGCGCTGTTCGCGCTGGAGGTCGACCGCAAGTTCGGCGCCCACATCTTCGATGCCGCCAACGGCGGAGCACTGCTGTGGCAACACCTCTTCTGGTTCTTCGGCCACCCAGAGGTGTACATCATCGCCTTGCCGTTCTTCGGCATCATCAGTGAGGTCATCCCGGTCTTCTCCCGCAAGCCGATGTTCGGCTACATGGGCCTGATCGGCGCGACCATCTCGATCGCGGGCCTGTCCGTGACGGTGTGGGCGCACCACATGTACGTCACCGGCGGTGTGCTGCTGCCGTTCTTCTCCTTCATGACCTTCCTGATCGCGGTCCCGACCGGGGTGAAGTTCTTCAACTGGATCGGCACCATGTGGAAGGGCAGTCTCTCCTTCGAGACACCCATGCTGTGGGCGACCGGCTTCCTGATCACCTTCACCTTCGGTGGCCTGACCGGCGTCATCCTGGCCGCGCCGCCGCTGGACTTCCACATCTCCGACTCGTACTTCGTGGTGGCCCACTTCCACTACGTCGTCTTCGGCACGGTCGTCTTCGCGATGTTCTCCGGCTTCCACTTCTGGTGGCCGAAGTTCACCGGCAAGATGCTCGACGAGCGCCTGGGCAAGATGACCTTCTGGATGCTGTTCATTGGCTTCCACGGCACCTTCCTGGTGCAGCACTGGCTGGGCGTGGAAGGCATGCCGCGCCGGTACGCCGACTATCTGGCGGCCGACGGCTTCACCGGGCTGAACATGGTCTCGACCATCTTCTCCTTCCTGCTCGGCGCCTCGATCCTGCCGTTCTTCTACAACGTGTGGAAGACCGCCAAGTACGGCAAGCCGGTCAACATGGACGACCCGTGGGGCTACGGCCGCTCGCTGGAGTGGGCGACCTCCTGCCCGCCGCCGCGGCACAACTTCCTCACCCTGCCGCGGATCCGCAGCGAATCCCCGGCGTTCGACCTGCACCACCCTGAGATCGCCGCGCTCGACCAGCTCGAGAACGCCGGTCACGGTGAGAAGGCAGCCGTCGCGGGCGGCAAGGAGGCCGGCAAGTGAAGATCCAGGGCAAGATGTTCATCTGGCTGAGCGTCTTCCTGCTCGTCATGGCGATCGTCTATGGCTGGTGGTCGAAGGAGCCGGCCGGTACGACGGCGCTCTTCCTGTCCTTCGGCCTGAGCATCATGGTCGGCTTCTACCTCGGCTTCACGGCCAAGCGGGTGGACGCGGGCGCTCAGGACAACAAGGAGGCCGACGTCGCGGACGAAGCCGGCGAGCTGGGCTTCTTCAGCCCGCACAGCTGGCAGCCGCTCGCCCTCGGTGTCGGTGGCGCGCTGGCCTTCCTCGGTGTCGCCCTCGGCTGGTGGCTGCTGTACTTCGGTGCGCCGCTGGTCATGATCGCCCTGTTCGGCTGGGTCTTCGAGTACTACCGCGGCGAGAACCGCACCCAGTAGCACGCGCGAAGCACCATCCGGGAGCCCGGGCACTCCGTCGCAGGAGTGCCCGGGCTCCCGCTTTTGCCGCAACGGCGTCCCCCGGACGGACGATCCACCGCGCCGGAGTTGACGGAGCTACTTAGCGTGCTGCCATGAGCACCACACTGTTCTCCCGGGGCGCAAGGGCCGGTGTCGGCTGGACTCTCCTCGCCGCCGCCCTAGGCGCGGGCCTCACCGCCTGCGGCGCGGACGACCATCCCGCAGCCGACGAGCCGTACGACGCGGCGGACCAGATCACCTTCAGCGGCCCCACGGACGCCGGCAAGAAAGCCGACCCCGACAAGCCCCTGGTGGTCACCGCGGCGGGCTCGGACGGGCGCATCACCGACGTCACCGCCGTGGACGCCGCCGGCCGCCGGGTCTCCGGCGAACTCACCGCCGACGGCACCCGATGGCACAGCACCTCACCGCTGGCCGCGGGCGCCCACTACAAGCTCACGGTCCGCACGGAGGACGACGACGGCGCACCCGGCCGCAAGGTCCTCGACTTCGACACCAGCAAGCCCACCACCCAGAAGCGCCTGAACGTGTCGTTCGGGCCGGAGGCGGGCACCTACGGCGTCGGCGAGCCCATCACGGCCGAACTGGACCAGCCGGTCAAGGACAAGGCCCAGCGCGCCATCGTGGAGCGCGGCCTCCAGGTCGAGTCCACACCGGCCGTGGCGGGTTCCTGGTACTGGGTCGACGACAAGCAGCTGCACTACCGGCCCAAGGACTACTGGCCGGCCAACGCCACCATCACGGTCCACAGCGACCTGGAGAACCTCCGCATCGCCGACGGGCTGTACGGCGGCACCGCCAAGCCGCTCACCATCACCACCGGGGACCGGGTCGTCGCCGTCACGGACGCCGCCACGCACCGGCTGACCCTCTACAGGAACGACGAGAAGGTCCGGGAGATCCCGGTCACCACGGGCAAGCCCGGCTTCGAGACCCGCAACGGCGTCAAGGTGGTCCTGGCCAAGCAGTACTTCGTCCGGATGAAGAGTTCCACGGTCGGCATCGCCGCGGGCACCTCGGACTCCTACGACCTGCCCGTCTACTACGCCACCCGGGTGACCTGGAGCGGCGAGTTCGTGCACGCCGCGCCCTGGTCCGTGGGCTCCCAGGGCAGCGCCAACGTCAGCCACGGCTGCACCGGCATGAGCACCCCGAACGCCAAGTGGTTCTTCGACAACATCCACGAGGGCGACGTCGTCCAGGTCGTCAACTCCAAGGGCGACCCGATGGAGCTGTTCGACAACGGCTACGGCGACTGGAACCTGCCCTGGCAGAAATGGCTCCAGGGCAGCGCCCTGACCGCGTCCCCCCAGTCCGCCACCCCCGGCCCGGACCAGGCGAGACTGCGCCCCCAGAGCCTCTGAGGCAACAGAGGAACAAGGGGCGCGGCCGGCCGCGGACGGCCCGCACCCGCAGAACAAGCGGGCCGTCCCGACCCCCTAGGCGCTCAACGCCGGCTTCCGCAGCAGCGCCGCCAGCGCCCCCGCGAACTCCACCGGCTCCACCGGCAGCGTCACCGCGGCGTCCGCCCGGCTCCACGTGGCCAGCCACGCGTCCTGCGGCCGCCCGATCAGCAGCAGCACCGGCGGGCAGTGGAAGACCTCGTCCTTGATCTGCCGGCACATCCCCATGCCCCCCATGGGCACGGCCTCGCCGTCCAGGACGCAGACGTCGATCCCGCCCCGGTCCAGCTCCGCGAGGACGGCCGCGGGCGTGGCGCACTCCACGAACTCCACGAGGGGCGCGTCCTGGGCCGGCCTGCGGCCGGTGGCCAGCCGCACCTGCTCGCGCGTGCCGGCGTCGTCGCTGTAGACCAGCACCGTGGCGGTCGCCTGCATTGTTCCTCCACGCATCTCTAGAAGACACAGCATTCGTCGGGAACTCGTCGGGAACTTCCGGGTACCGCTGGCGCGGATGCTACTCCCTCCGCCTCACCGCCAACACCGCTTGGAACACCCCTTCGATGGGCCATACGGGCTGGACAGACCCCCCAGACACTCCGAACGGCACCCCCCGGAGTGAGGGCGGGATAAGCGACCGACATAATGTCGGTCGTGGCGACAGCAACGACAGTAGAAACCGGGCACGCGCACCCGTCGGTCAACCGGCCGAACCTCACCAGCGTCGGAACCATCATCTGGCTGAGTTCCGAGCTGATGTTCTTCGCGGCCCTCTTCGCGATGTACTTCACCCTGCGATCGGTGACGGGACCCGATCACTGGAAGGCGATGGCGGACCACCTCAACGTCCCCTTCTCCTCGGCGAACACCACGATCCTGGTGCTCTCCTCACTCACCTGCCAGCTCGGCGTCTTCGCCGCCGAGCGCGGTGACGTGAAGAAGCTCCGGGGCTGGTTCATCGTCACCTTCATCATGGGTGCGATCTTCATCGGCGGTCAGATCTACGAGTACACGAGCCTGGTGAAGGAGGACGGGCTCTCCCTGTCCTCCGACCCGTACGGCTCGGTGTTCTACCTGACCACCGGCTTCCACGGCCTGCACGTGACGGGCGGCCTCATCGCCTTCCTGCTGGTCCTCGGCCGCACCTACGCGGCGAAGAGGTTCACGCACGAGCAGGCGACGGCGGCCATCGTCGTGTCCTACTACTGGCACTTCGTCGATGTCGTCTGGATCGGCCTCTTCGCCACGATCTACCTGATCAAGTAGCCGAAGAACCGATCCAACACCGCAAAGCATCGACGCAGAAGATCCTGACACCGGGGTAATCCGTGAAAAAGCTCTCCGCACGACGACGCCATCCGCTGGCGGCGGTCGTCGTCCTCCTTCTCGCGCTGGCGGCCACGGGGGGGCTGTACACCGCGTTCGCGCCCGCGAGCAAGGCGAAGGCCGACGACTCCGCCCAGTCCCTCACCATCGAGGAGGGCAAGAAGCTCTACGAGGTCGGCTGCGCAAGCTGCCACGGCACCGGTGGGCAGGGCACCACTGACGGTCCTCCCCTGGTGGGCGTGGGCGCCGCGGCAGTCGACTTCCAGGTCGGTACGGGCCGTATGCCGGCCCAGCAGCCGGGCGCGCAGGTCCCGCGCAAGAAGGTCATCTACAGCCAGCCCCAGATCGACCAGCTGGCGGCGTACATCGCCTCCCTGGGCGCCGGTCCGAACGTGCCGACGAAGAACCTGTACAGCACGGACGGCGCGGACGTCGCCGCGGGCGGCGAGCTGTTCCGCACCAACTGCGCGCAGTGCCACAACATCACCGGCAAGGGTGGTGCGCTCACGCACGGCAAGTTCGCGCCGGACCTTGAGGGCGTCGACCCCAAGCACGTCTACGAGGCCATGCAGACCGGCCCGCAGAACATGCCGTCCTTCCCCGACACCACGATGTCCCAGAAGAACAAGAAGGACATCATCGCGTACCTGAACGCGGTCAACAGCGACAACACGGAGAACCCCGGTGGTCTGGAGCTGGGCGGCCTCGGGCCGGTCAGTGAGGGTCTGTTCGGCTGGATCTTCGGGCTGGGCCTGCTGATCGCCGTCGCCGTGTGGGTCGCCGCCCGGACCGCAAAGGCCAAGAAGTCATGAGTAGCCAAGACATTCCAGAAGAGAACCTGCCTGCCGAGCAGGGCACGGCGCACGGCGCCGTGGCGGACGACAAGAACCCGTTCGCCGACCCCGGCCTGCCGCCGCACGAGCACCGGGTCCAGGACATCGACGAGCAGGCCGCCCGGCGGTCGGAGCGCGTGGTCGCGTTCCTGTTCACGCTGTCGATGCTGGCCACCGTCGGTTTCATCGCGTCCTACGTGACGATCCCGAACGACAAGTCGATCTACGTCTTCCCGATCGGGCACCTCAGCGCGATGAACTTCGCGCTGGGCCTGACTCTGGGCGTGGCGCTGTTCTGCATCGGCGCGGGCGCGGTCCACTGGGCCCGCACCCTGATGTCCGACGCGGAGGTCGCCGACGAGCGTCACCCGATCGAGGCGTCCCCCGAGGTCCGTGCCAAGGTCCACGCGGACTTCAAGCAGGGTGCCAAGGAGTCCGCGATCGGCCGCCGTCCGCTGATCCGCAACACCATGCTGGGCGCGCTCACGCTGGTGCCGCTGTCCGGGCTGTTCCTCCTGCGCGACCTGGGCCCGCTGCCCAAGGACACCCTCCGCCACACGCTGTGGGCGAAGGGCAAGCGCCTGGTCAACATGAACACCAACCAGCCGATGCGTCCCGAGGACATCGCCGTCGGCTCGCTCACCTTCGCCAAGCCCGACGGCCTGGAGGAGCAGAGCGAGGACTTCCAGCAGGAGATCGCCAAGGCGGCCCTGATGATCGTCCGGCTGCAGCCGGACAACATCAAGGACAAGCGTGAGCTGGAGTGGTCGCACCAGGGCGTCGTGGCCTACTCGAAGATCTGCACCCACGTCGGTTGCCCGATCTCCCTGTACGAGCAGCAGACGCACCACGTGCTGTGCCCGTGCCACCAGTCCACCTTCGACCTCTCCGACGGTGCCCGAGTGATCTTCGGCCCCGCCGGCCACGCCCTGCCGCAGCTGCGCATCGGCGTGGACAGCGAGGGTTACCTCCAGGCGCTCGGCGACTTCGAGGAGCCCGTCGGTCCTGCATTCTGGGAGCGCGGATGAGTACTTCAGCGACCAACGAGCCGACCCGCGCGCGCGGGAAGGCACCGGCCGGCGAGAAGCTCGCCGACTGGGCCGACGGCCGGCTGGGCATCTACAGCCTGGCCAAGGCCAACATGCGCAAGATCTTCCCCGACCACTGGTCGTTCATGCTGGGTGAGGTCTGCCTCTACAGCTTCCTGATCATCATCCTCACGGGTGTGTATCTGACGCTGTTCTTCCACCCGTCGATGAACGAGGTGGTCTACCACGGCAGCTACGTCCCGCTCCAGGGACAGCTGATGAGCGAGGCGTTCAACTCGACCCTGCACATCTCCTTCGAGGTGCGCGGTGGCCTGCTGATCCGGCAGATCCACCACTGGGCCGCGCTGATCTTCCTGGCCGGCATGTTCGTGCACATGATGCGCGTGTTCTTCACCGGCGCGTTCCGCAAGCCGCGTGAGGTCAACTGGCTGTTCGGCTTCCTGCTGTTCGTCCTCGGCATGTTCACCGGTTTCACCGGTTACTCGCTCCCGGACGACCTGCTCTCCGGCACCGGTGTCCGCTTCATGGAGGGCGCGATCCTGTCCGTGCCGATCGTCGGCACGTACATCTCGTACTTCCTCTTCGGCGGCCAGTTCCCCGGCCACGACTTCGTGGCCCGGTTCTACTCGATCCACATCCTGCTGCTGCCGGGCATCATGCTCGGCCTGGTGGTCGGCCACCTGATCCTGGTCTTCTACCACAAGCACACGCAGTTCGCGGGTCCCGGCAAGACCAACAACAACGTGGTCGGCATGCCGCTGCTGCCGGTCTACATGGCCAAGGCCGGAGGCTTCTTCTTCCTGGTCTTCGGTGCCATCGCGGCCATCGCGGCGATCGCGCAGATCAACCCGGTCTGGGCCATCGGCCCCTACCGTCCGGACCAGGTCTCCACCGGCGCCCAGCCGGACTGGTACATGGGCATGGCCGAGGGCCTGATCCGCGCCATGCCGGGCTGGGAGATCAACTTCTGGGGCCACACGCTGGTCCTCGGCGTGTTCATCCCGCTGGCCCTCTTCGGTGTGGTGCTCGCCGCGATCGCGCTGTACCCGTTCATCGAGTCCTGGATCACCGGCGACCGGCGCGAGCACCACATCCTGGACCGCCCGCGCAACGTGCCGACCCGCACGGCCTTCGGCGCCGCGTGGATCGCCTGGTACTTCGTGCTGCTCGTCGGCGGTGGAAACGACCTGTGGGCCACCCACTTCCACCTGTCGATCAACGCGATCACCTGGTTCGTGCGCATCGCCTTCTTCGTGGTGCCGGTCCTCACGTTCGTCGTCACCAAGCGGATCTGCCTCGGCCTGCAGCGCCGGGACAAGGACAAGGTCCTGCACGGCCGCGAGTCGGGCATCATCAAGCGCCTGCCGCACGGTGAGTTCATCGAGGTCCACGAGCCGCTCAGCCAGGAGCAGCTGTACACCCTCACCGCTCACCACCAGTACGAGCCGGTCGAGATCGGCCCGACGGTCGACGAGAACGGTGTCGAGCGCAAGGTCGCCGGTACGGAGAAGCTGCGCGCCAAGCTCAGCAAGGCCTACTACGGCGAGGACGGCCAGATCCAGAAGCCGACCGTCGAGGAGTACAAGGAGATCACGAGCGGCCACGGCCACCACTGATCACTGAACCCTGAGCGTCGCCACGCCAGGTCGAAGGGCCCCGTCCTCCCCCAAGCTCAAAAGAGCAGGGGGGTGCCCCCATCCCGGACGGGGCCCTTCGTCGTGTCCAGGGCTGGATAGGGTGGAGGTGGATTTTTGAGATTTCGTGTCCCCTGTCCGGGACACCGACCCAGGAGCGGCTTATGAGCGCTGTGACCCCCGCTGGAGGCGACACCGCGGCGGGCCGTTCCTGGCCCGCGCTGCTGAACGGTCTGCTGGCGGGCCGCGACCTGGCCGCCGACGACACCGCGTGGGCCATGGACCGGATCATGGGCGGCGAGGCGACCGACGCCCAGATCGCCGGGTTCGCGGTGGCCCTGCGGGCCAAGGGCGCCACGGTCCAGGAGATCACCGGCCTGGTGCGCACGATGTACGAGCACGCCAACGTGATCCAGGTGCCCGGCGCCACCGTCGACATCGTCGGCACCGGCGGCGACGGCGCCAAGACGGTGAACATCTCCACCATGTCCTCGATCGTGGTGGCCGGCACCGGCGCGAAGGTCGTCAAGCACGGCAACCGGGCCGCGTCCTCCGCCTCCGGCGCCTCCGACGTGCTGGAGAAGCTGGGCGTCAACCTCGACCTGTCCCCGCGCCGGGTGGTGGAGGTCGCCGAGGAGGCCGGCATCACCTTCTGCTTCGCGGTCAAGTTCCACCCGGCCCTGCGCCATGTCGGCGCCGCCCGCGGCCAGCTGGGCATCCGTACGGTGTTCAACCTGCTCGGCCCGCTGACCAACCCGGCGAAGGTGCGCTCCCAGGCGGTCGGGGTCGCGGTCGCGCACGAGGCGCCGATCGTGGCGGGCGTCTTCGCCGAACGCGGCAACTCCTCCCTGGTCTTCCGGGGCGACGACGGCCTGGACGAGCTGACCACCACGGCGACGTCGCGGGTGTGGGTGGTCCGGGACGGCACGGTCACCGAGGAGGCGTTCGACCCGCGCGACGTCGGCCTGCCGCTGGTGCCGGTGGAGGCCCTGCGCGGCGCCGACGCCTCGTACAACGCGGAGGTCGCCCGCCGGCTGCTCGACGGCGAGACGGGCCCCGTACGGGACGCCGTGCTGCTGAACTCGGCGGCGGCCCTGGTAGCCCTGCGGCCGGGCCCGGGGACGCTGGCGGAGCAGATCCGGACCGCCATGGCGCAGGCGGCCGAGTCCATCGACTCCGGCGCCGCCCGCCGCACCCTGGAGCGCTGGGTGGCCGCCAGCAACGCCTGAGCCGGGGTCCCGGTGTGACGCGGGGCGCAGTCCACGATCCGGACTGCGCCTTGCGCCGGGAAGATCGTGTGGCAGGATGTGGAACCAGGTCATGAGTGACAGCCATGTGGCCCCGGCCGGCTGTCCGGCAACCCTCCGTCCGTGGCGGGGTGCCCCGGGTGAAGACCAGGCCGTAGGCAGCGAGGTCTACGGCAAGCGCGGACCCCTCGCATCACCAGGGGTCCTGGTCGTACGAGGGAGCCTTCCGTGAGCAAGCGAATGCGCTAGGGCCGCCGAGCCCCGCCTCCGCACCCTTTCTCTTTCTCCCTCCACGCTTGAGCCGTGCCGGCTCGCGTGGGGATTCCGCCTGCCTTCACGGGAGTTCACCATGTCCGTCTCCACCGCTGCCGCCGACCGGTCCGTCCGCTCCCCGCTGCCCGTCCTCGGCCGGGACGTCACCGTGCCGCTGGTGACCGGGGGCGAGGTCGCCTACGCCGCCCTCGACTACGCCGCCAGCGCCCCCGCCCTCCAGCGGGTCTGGGACGACGTGGCCGCGTACGCGCCCTACTACGGCAGCGTGCACCGCGGGGCCGGCTACCTCTCCCAGCTCTCCACCGACCTGTTCGAGAACGCCCGCCGCACCGTCGCCGAGTTCCTGGACTGCCGCGCGGACGACCAGGTGGTGTTCACCCGGTCCACCACCGACTCCCTCAACCTGCTGGCCCGGGCGATCCCGGCCGACTGCCGGGTGTTCGTGTTCGAGACCGAGCACCACGCCTCGCTGCTGCCCTGGCGGGACGCGCAGGTGACGTACCTCAACGCCCCGCGCACCCCGGAGCAGGCCGTGGCCACCCTGGAGCGGGCCCTGGCCGGCCGCGAGCCGCACGGTCCCGCCCTGGTCTGCGTCACCGGCGCCTCCAACGTCACCGGCGAGCTGTGGCCGGTGCGGGAACTGGCCGCCGCCGCCCACGCGCACGGCGCCCGGATCGTCCTGGACGCCGCCCAGCTCGCCCCGCACCACCCGGTGTCGGTCCAGGACCTCGACGTCGACTGGGTCGCCTTCTCCGGGCACAAGCTGTACGCCCCGTTCGGCTCCGGTGTGCTGGCCGGCCGCGCCGACTGGCTCCGCGAGGCCGAGCCCTACCTCGCGGGCGGCGGCGCGAGCCGCCGGGTGAGCCGGCGCACCGACGGGGGAGTGGACGTGGAGTGGCACGAGAGCGCCGCCCGCCACGAGGCCGGTTCCCCCAACGTCATCGGCGCCTACTCCATCGCCTCCGCCTGCAAGGCGCTCACCGAGGCCGGCTTCGACACCCTGGTCGCCCGTGAGCAGGACCTGATCGACCGGGTCCGGGCGGGACTGGCCGAGGTCCCGCAGGTGAAGATCCTCTCCCTGTTCGGGGACGACGCGCCGCGGGTCGGCGTGATCTCGTTCGTCGTCGAGGGCTGGAACAGCTCGCACTTCGCCGCGGCGCTCTCCGCCGAGTACGGCATCGGCGTCCGCGACGGCCTGTTCTGCGCCCACCCGCTGGTGCGCACCCTGCTCGGCAGCGACCCGCAGACCCAGGGCGAGTGCGGCGCCCCCGAGGCCGCGCCCGGCGAGAAGTCCCTGAACGCCATCCGGGTCAGCTTCGGCGCCGGCACGCCCGACGAGCACGTCGAGCGCTTCGTGACGGCGGTGCGGGAACTGGTCAGCGACGGCGCCCGGTGGCAGTACCGCACGGAGGACGGCCGCTGCGTCCCGGCGGTGTGAGCGCGCCCGGAGCGCGGGGAGGCGGCGGGTCGCCGGTCAGGAGTCCAGGCCGATCGCGAACGCCGCCTCCAGGTCGTGCTGGGAGTACGTCCGGAACGCCACGTGCGTGTCGGTGGCCTCGACGCCGGGGATCTTGCTGATCCGCCCCGGGATGACCTCCGCCAGGTCCTCGTGCCGCGCCACCCGCACCATCGCGATCAGGTCGTACGTCCCGGTCACGGAGAAGACCTCGCTCACGCTCTCCAGCGAGGCGATCCGCTCGGCGATCTCGGGGATCCGGTCCACGCTGGTCTTGATGAGGACGATCGCGGTGATCACGGCTGGTTCTCTCCCTCGGGGGCCGGAGCGGGGCTGGCCTTCACTCTAGGGCCTGCCCGGCGGGCCCTGCCCCCGTACCGCACCCAGGCCACGGCGAACCCGAGGGCGAAGCCGATGACGTGCGCCAGGTACGCCACGCCCGGGCCCTGAGCGGCTTGGCCCGCCGCCAGCCACTGCAGGGCCGCCCAGAAGGGCAGCACCACCCAGGCCGGCAGGCGCAGCGGCAGGAAGAACAGGAACGGCAGCAGGCTGGTCACCCGGGCCCGCGGGAACAGGTACAGCAGGGCGCCGAGGACCGCCGAGATCGCCCCCGAGGCGCCCACCAGGGTCTGCCCCGAGCCGGCGTGCGCGGCGGCGTAGCCCAGCAGGGCGAGGTAGCCGCAGCCGAGGTAGAACAGCGTGAACCGCACCCGGCCCATGCGCTGCTCGGTCATCGCGCCGAAGACGTACAGGAAGAGCATGTTGCCGAGCAGGTGCACCCAGCCGCCGTGCACGAACAGGGCCGTCGCCGGGGTCAGGGCGGCCCGCGCGGAACCGGAGAACAGGTCGGCGGGGATCACGCCCCAGCGGCGGAAGTAGACCCGCTGGGCGGCCGCCAGCGCCTCCCCGGTGCCGTAGGCCGGGTTCAGCCCCGAGGCGGGGCCGGCCGCGAAGACCAGGCAGCACAGGACGATCAGGGCGCCCGTCACGGGGGCCGGCGCGGTCCGTACCGCCCGCAGGGCCCTGGCCGTCCGGACGGCCACCGCGTTCCTGTAGCTGATCATGTGTACAGAGCATGGCGTAACGGGACGCATCCGTGCGGACCGCCTCGCCGTCGTGGACACCCGGGCGGCGAGGGGCTCCCAGGCCGTAGGGTTACGTGCCGACGCCCCCGTGCCGGTGCCCCGGGGCAGCCGGCGCGTCACGCAGACCAGAAGGAAAGTGAACAGCCACGATGACGGTTCCCCTGCCGACCGCCACGACGCGATGGCGCTGCACCCTCTGCGGCAACCTCACCCGCTTCGACGTGACCCGCTCCTCGAAGGTCGTCGAGTACGTCCACCTCGACCTGGCCGGGGAGCCGACCGTCGAGGAGCGCGAGGTGGTCGGTGAGACCATCGAATCGGTGCGCTGCCGCTGGTGCAACGCGGTGGACAAGGTGGAACTCGTGGACAGGCCGGGCGCCGGCTCCTGAGCGGAGCGGGCCCCGCACAGGCGACCCCGTGGGGGTCCCGTGAGGCATTGGGGTGACGGATGGCGCAGACACAAGGCGGGGAGCCGGGCGACGGCGCCGCTGAGGTGCTGGACCGTCCGCTGCCCGACGGCGTGCGCCGCCGGGTCGTGCAGATCGTGGCCGACGCCTTCGGCCGGCTGACGGTCGGCGAGCTGCCCGCGCAGCTTCGGCAGTACGCCCGGTTCACGCCGAGCCGCCGGGCGAAGTTCGCCGGCAACGCGATGGCGGCGGCGCTGGAGAGCGACACGCTGTTCCGGCAGCGGATCGCGGAGAAGTTCAAGGAGGCGCAGCCGGAGCTGTGCGGCGCCCTCGACTCCGGCGCGCCGCCCCCGGCCGCGGACCCGCTCGACGTGGCCGCCGCCGCCTATGTGCTGCGGCCGGGCGGCTGGGTGAAGCTGGTGACCGCCGCCGGCGAGGAGGCCCAGCGCGCGCACGCCGAGCGCGCCGACGAGGAGAGCCGGGCCGAGCTGGAGCGGCTGCGCGGGCAGCTCGCCGCGGCCCGCGAGCAGATCCGCGCCGAGACCGAGGGGCTGCGCGCCGAGGCGGAGGCGGCCCGCAAGGAGGCCGAGTCGCTGCACCGCAAGCTGCGTGCCGCGCTCAGCGACGTCAAGCGCGGCGAGGCGGCGCTGCGCAAGGCGCGGGGCGAGACGGAGGCGCTGCGCGCCGAGGGCCAGGTGCAGGTGTCGGCCGCCGAGAGCGAGAACCGGCGGCTCAAGACCCGCCTGGGCGAGGCGGAGGCGGCCCTGGAGGCCACCCGCAAGGCGGCCCGCGAGGGCCGCAGCGTCGAGGACATGCGGGTGCGGCTGCTGCTCGACACCGTGCTGGACGCGGCGCAGGGGCTGCGGCGCGAACTGGCGCTGCCGCCGGTGTCCGTGCGGCCCGCCGAGACCGTGGACGCGGTGGAGCCGGGCCGGATGACCCCGAAGGACATCGCCGCCCGCGCGCTGTCCGAGCACGACCCGGCGGTCCTCGACCAGTTGCTGGCGCTGCCGCAGGCCCATCTGGTCGTCGACGGCTACAACGTCACCAAGACCGGCTATCCCCAGATGCCGCTGGAGAAGCAGCGCCTGCGGCTGCTCGGGCAGCTCTCCCAGCTCGCCGCGCAGACCGGCGCCGAGGTCACCTGTGTCTTCGACGGCGCCGAACTGGCCGCGCCGGTGCTGCTCGCGCCGCCGCGCGGGGTGCGGGTGCTGTTCTCCAAGCCGGGCGTCACCGCGGACGAGTTGATCCGCCAGCTGGTGCGCGCCGAGCCGCCGGGCCGGCCGGTCATCGTGGCCTCCACCGACCGCGAGGTGGCCGACGGGATCGCCCGGGCGGGCGCGCGCCCGGTGGCGTCGGTGATGCTGCTGAAGCGGCTGACGCGCGGCTGAGCCGCCCGCGCCCGTCCCGGGACGAAACGGGCATCAGCCGCTTGGCGCCGCTATTCGCAACGTACGGGCTCATTGCCGGAATTGGCGGGCCCACGGCGCGACCCAGTGTCAATCCGGACTTACTTCCGGTGAGTTGAGTGCAAAGAATGCAGGGGGTGACGGCATTTTTTACTGTGAGGATTTGAATTCATCACGATGAGGTCACTAGGGTCTGGCTTCGAACCTCCGAGCGGGTGGTCACTCACAAGAAGGAGCTCGCTTCCGTGGCGTCCCATCGTCGACCCAAACAGCCGAGTCGTGCACGCGTCACCGTGCTGACCACCGCGGCCGCCGCCGCCGTCGCCATCAGCGCGCAGGCCGCCAACGCGGCGCCGAGTGAGAAGCCGAGCAAGGACGAGGTCAAGTCCAAGGTCGACAAGCTCTACGAAGAGGCGGAGCAGGCCACCGAGAAGTACAACGGGGCCAAGGAGAAGCAGGACCAGCTCCAGAAGGACATCTCCACCATCCAGGACAACGTCGCGCGCGGTCAGCAGGACCTCAACAAGCTGCGCGACGGCATCGGTTCGATGGCGGCGGGCCAGTACCGCACCGGCGGTATCGACCCCTCCCTGCAGCTGTTCCTCTCCTCGAACCCGGACGACTACCTGGACAAGGCCTCCACGCTCGACCAGGTCAGCGGCCAGCAGGTCGACGCGCTCAAGAAGATCCAGGACAAGCAGCGCGAACTGGCCCAGGAGCGCGCCGAGGCGTCCGCGAAGCTCAAGGATCTCGCCGCCACCCGCACCGAGCTGGGCAACAAGAAGAAGGAAGTCCAGGGCAAGCTCGCCGAGGCGCAGAAGCTGCTCAACTCCCTGACCGCGGCCGAGAAGGCGGCCCTGGAGGCCGCCGACCAGGGCCGCGCCACGCGCGGCACCGACCGCACCGAGATCGGCAAGATCACCCCGGGCACCGGCCGGGCCGGCGCCGCCTTCGCCGCCGCCCAGGGCAAGATAGGCAGCCCGTACGTCTACGGCGCCTCCGGCCCGTCCTCCTTCGACTGCTCGGGCCTGACCTCCTGGGCGTACGCGCAGGCCGGCGTCACCATCCCGCGCACCTCCGAGGCCCAGGCCAACGCCGGCCAGCGGATCTACTCGCAGAGCCAGCTCCAGGTCGGCGACCTGGTGCTCTTCTACGGCGACCTGCACCACATCGGCCTCTACGCGGGCAACGGCATGGTGCTGCACGCCCCGCACACCGGGGCCAACGTGCGCTACGAGGCGATCGGCAACATGCCGTTCCAGTTCGGCGTGCGCATCTGACCCAGCCGTCACCGCGTTCATGCCGCCCGAACGGGCGAATCGCATCAACCTGTGCTGACCCCGCGCCCCGCCCCTGACCTGTGTCGGAGGCGGGGCGCCGTGTCGTACGCCCGCCCGGGTCTTTGGCCGCCGCCGCGTCACGGGGCTACTGTCTGCCGCGTTTCCCCCACCTGCGGGGAGGCAGTCCGTATTGGCCAGTGGAGGGAGTTCGGCTTCCCGTGGGGTCCCATCGCCGCCTTGCACCGTCCGGGTTCGACCGGGGTGCCGGCGCCGCCTTCTGCCTGCTGTCCGCCACGGCCGCCCTCGGCGCCCTCCCGGCCGCGCCGGCCGTCGCCGCGCCGCACGACGACACCACCCGGACTCAGGTGGACCGCCTCTACCAGGAGGCCGAGCAGGCCACCGAGGCCTACGACCGGGCCGACGAGCGGGCCGGGTCACTGCGCCGCCAGGTGCGCGACACGCAGGACCGGGTCGCCCGGCGCCAGCAGAGCGTCAACGACCTGCGGGAATCGCTGGCCTCGGTGGCCGGCGCCCAGTACCGCGAGGGCGGCCTCGACCCGTCCCTCGCGCTGCTCTTCTCCCGCGACCCGGCCGAGTACCTCGACCGGGCGGCCATGCTCGACCGGATCGGCGCCGGCCAGGCCGGCGAACTCAGGGACCTGGAGCAGGCGCTGCGGGCCCTCGCCCAGGAGCGCGCCGAGGCCACCCGCGCGCTGGCCGCGCTGGAGAAGAGCCGCACGGCCGTCGCCGCCCACAAGCACACCGTCGAGCAGAAACTCGCCCGGGCCCGGCAGCTGCTCAACTCCCTGACGCCGTCCGAGCGCGACGCCTACGGCCGTGCCTCCCGCTCCGGCCGCGACGACCTGCTGCCCGGCCCCGACGACGGTCCGGCCGCCTCCGCGCGCGCCGCCGCCGCCCTCGCCGCCGCCCGCAGCGCGCTGGGCCGCCCCTACGTCTGGGGCGCCAACGGCCCCTCGGCGTTCGACTGTTCGGGCCTGATGCAGTGGTCGTACGCACAGGCCGGGGTGCAGCTGCCGCGCACCTCGCAGGAGCAGCGGTACGCGGGCCGGCGCATCCCGCTGTCCCAGGCCCGCCCCGGCGACCTCGTCGTCTACCGCTCCGACGCCAGCCATGTGGCGATGTACGCGGGCAACGGGCGGGTCATCCACGCCCCTTACCCGGGCGCGCCCGTGCGCTACGACCGGGTGGACATGCTGCCCGTCTCCTCGGTCACCCGGGTCTGAGGGCGGTCCGGCGTCCCCCGTGAGACGGCCGTACGATCGGCGAATGGCTGGTCGAAGGCGCGGGTCGGGTTCCTCGGCGGTGGCGGTGTGCCTGCTGCTCGCGTCGCTGACGGGCTGCGCCGGCCCGTCCGCCGCCGACACCGCGCGCGGCCAGGTGCAGCGGGTGCTGGACGCCCGCGCGGCGGCGGTCCTGCGCCACGACCCGGCGGCCTACGCGGTCACCGGCGTCCGGACGCCGTACACGAACCTCAAGTCTCTCCCGCTGGCCGCCTGGTCGTACCGGGTGACCGCGCTGCGCCTGGGCGGCGGCCGGGCCACCGCCGAGGCCGAACTGCGCTACCGGATCAGCGGCTACGACACGGCCCCCGTCACCGCCGACCGCACCCTGACCCTGTCCACCACCGCCGGCGGGACGTGGTACGTCGACTCCGAGCGGCCCGCGGCCGCGTCCGCGCAGCAGCTGTGGGACCAGGGCCCGGTGACCGTGGTGCGCGGGCACAGCGGGATCGTCCTCGGTGTCGGGCAGGGCGGCGGGGCGCTGCGCGGGTACGCGGCGCTGGCCGACCACGCGGTGCCCGCGGTCTCGGACGCCTGGGGCACGGACTGGAGCCGCCGGATCGTCGTGCTGGTGCCCGCCTCCCTGGACGGCATGGCCGCCCTGCTCGGCTCGCCCGCCGCCGACTACCGGGGGATCGCCGCCGTCACCACCGGCGAGACGGGCGGCGCCGGCGCCCCGGGCGGCACCAGCCGGGCCCCCGCCGACCGGATCGTCGTCAACCCGGACGCGTACGGCATGCTCGGCACGCTCGGCAGGCAGGTCGTCCTCACCCACGAGACCACCCATGTCGCCACCCGCGCCCACACCGGCCGGGCCACCCCGCTGTGGCTGTCCGAGGGATACGCCGACTGGGTCGGCTACCGGGGTTCCGGGCGCAGCCCGGACCAGGCCGCGCCGGAACTCCAGCGGGCCGTGGACGCCGGGCAGGTGCCCACCGCGCTGCCCGCGGACCGGGACTTCGGCTTCGCCGGCGACGCCACCCGCCTCGCGCAGGCGTACGAGGGCGGCTGGATGGCCTGCCGGATGATCGCGGCGCACTGGGACGAGCACCGCCTTGACGACTTCTACCGGGCCGTCGGCACCCACCGGGAGCGGCCCGGCGCGGTCGAGGACGCGCTCGCGAAGGTCCTGGGCACGACCCTGGCGCGGTTCACCGCGCAGTGGCGGGAGTACCTGCGGGCGCAGCTGGGCTGAGCGGCTCGGCGGCCGCCGCGCGCGGGAGCGTGGCGCGCCGCAGCGCCCGGGCCGCGCTCACCGCGGCGGCGGCCGGCAGCCCGTCGCGGGTGGACAGCGGGGCGAGGCCGAGCGGGCCGCTCAGCACGGCGTCCGCGAGGCACACCGGGAACACCAGCACCGCCCCGGCCGCCGCCGCGAGCACCAGGGCGGGCGCCGCCCGCGTCGGGCTGCCCCGCAGGCACCGGCGGACGGCCGCCGGGGTGACCAGCCACACCGGATACCGCGGGCTGATCACCCGGCTGGTGACCGTGCACAGCGCCACCGCCGTGAACGCGGCGTCGGCGACCGTGCGCGGCGCCAGATCCCGCGCCCGCAGCCGCCGCGGTCAGCGCCTGCGCGGCCAGCGCCTGCGCGGCCAGGCCGGCCGCGCCGGTGTACGGGCCGGCGAACTCCTTCGAGCCGTAGCGGAACCGCACCTCGCCGGGCCGGCCCAGGCGCCGGGCCGCGTGGAGGGCGAGCGCGCAGAGCACCAGCGGGGCCCGGGTGGCCGTCCGGACGGCGAGCGGCGTCGCCGTGCGCCACCGCCCTGCCGCACGCCACCGCCCCGCCCTGAGCCGCCGTCCCACGCCCGCCTCGCCCACCTCGGCCCCGTCGCCCGCTCGCGGTCCCGCGTCCCTTGCCCTCTGGTCCCTGGACTTCCACGGTGGGCCGCGGGTCGGGCGCGGGCCACGTGAGGGCGGCCGTACGGGGCCCGGTGGGCGATTGGATAGGGTCGGCGGCGATGCACAAGACCCTCATCGTCACCAACGACTTCCCGCCCCGCCCGGGCGGCATCCAGGCGTTCCTGCACAACATGGCGCTGCGCCTGGACCCCGGGCGGCTGGTCGTGCACGCCTCCACCTGGAAGCGGAGCCGGGAGGGCGTCGAGGCCACCGCCGCCTTCGACGCCGGGCAGCCCTTCCCCGTGGTCCGCGCCCGTACGACGATGCTGCTGCCCACCCCGGACGCGACCCGGCGGGCGGTCGCCCTGCTGCGCGAACACGGCTGCACCTCGGTGTGGTTCGGGGCGGCGGCCCCGCTCGGCCTGATGGCGCCCGCGCTGCGCCGGGCGGGCGCCGAGCGGCTGGTGGCCACCACCCACGGGCACGAGGCCGGCTGGGCCCAACTGCCCGCCGCCCGCGCGCTGTTGCGCCGTATCGGGCAGTCCACGGACACCATCACCTACCTCGGCGAGTACACCCGCTCCCGGATCGCCGGCGCGCTCACCCCCGAGGCCGCCGCGCGGATGGTGCAGCTGCCGCCCGGCGTGGACGAGAAGACCTTCCACCCCGGCTCCGGCGGGGAGCGGGTGCGGGCCCGGCTCGGGCTCACCGACCGGCCCGTGGTCGTGTGCGTCTCCCGGCTGGTGAGGCGCAAGGGCCAGGACACCCTGATCCGGGCGATGCCCGCGATCCTGGCCGCCGAGCCGGACACCGTGCTGCTGATCGTCGGCGGCGGGCCGTACGAGAGGGACCTGCGCCGGCTGGCGGCGGAGACGGGGGTGGCCGGCTCGGTGCGGTTCACCGGCGCGGTGCCCTGGTCCGAGCTGCCCGCGCACTACGGCGCAGGCGACGTCTTCGCCATGCCCTGCCGCACCCGGCGCGGCGGCCTGGACGTGGAGGGTCTGGGCATCGTCTACCTGGAGGCGTCCGCGACCGGGCTGCCCGTGGTCGCCGGGGACTCCGGCGGCGCGCCCGACGCCGTGCTCGACGGCGAGACCGGCTGGGTGGTGCGCGGCGGTGTCCCCGAGGAGGCCGCCGACCGGATCGTCACCCTGCTGCGCGACGCGGAGCTGCGCCGCCGCATGGGGGAGCGGGGGCGCGGGTGGGTGGAGGAGAAGTGGCGGTGGGACCTGCTCGCGGAGCGGCTCGAAAAGCTCCTGTAGGCCGCGGCCCGGGCGCCGCTACTTCGCGTAGAGCGCCTCGATCTCGTCCGCGTAGTCCTTCGCCACCACGTTCCGCTTGAGCTTGAGGGACGGGGTGAGGTGGCCCGACTCCTCGGTGAACTGGGCGGACAGGACACGGAACTTGCGCACCGACTCCGCCTTGGAGACCGCCGCGTTGCCGTCGTCCACCGCCGACTGGATCTCCGCGAGCAGCTCCGGGTCCTCGCGCAGCGCCGCCGCCGTGGAACCGGCCGGCTTGCCGTGCTCGGCGCACCAGCGGCCCAGGAACTCCTCGTCCAGGGTGACCAGCGCGGCCACGAACGGCCGCCCGTCGCCCACCACCATGCACTCGGCGACCAGCGCGTGCGCGCGGATGCGGTCCTCGATCACGGCCGGGGCCACGTTCTTGCCGCCCGCGGTGACGATGATCTCCTTCTTGCGGCCGGTGATCCGCAGATAGCCGTCCTCGTCGAGGGTGCCGATGTCACCGGTGTGGAACCAGCCGTCGGCCAGCGCCTCGGCCGTCGCGCCCGGGTTGTTCCAGTACTCCTTGAACAGGTGCTCGCCGTGCAGCAGCACCTCGCCGTCGTCCGCGATGCGGATCACCGAGCCGGGCAGCGGCTGCCCGACCGTGCCGATCTTCTGCCGGTCCCACGGGTTGAACGCGGTCGCCGCGCAGGACTCGGTCAGGCCGTAGCCCTCCAGGACCCTGAAGCCGATGCCGCGGAAGAAGTGGCCGAGGCGCTCGCCGAGCGGGGCGCCGCCGGAGATGGCGTACTCGCCGCGCCCGCCGAGCACCGCGCGCAGCTTGCTGTAGACCAGCTTGTCGAACACCTTGTGCTTGACCCGCAGGCCGAGCGAGGGGCCCGAGGCGGTGTCGAGGGCCCTGCTGTAGGCGATCGCCGTGTCGGCCGCCCTGTCGAAGATCTTCCCCTTGCCGTCCGCCTGCGCCTTGGCGCGCGCCGCGTTGTAGACCTTCTCGAAGACGCGCGGCACGCCCAGTATCAGCGTGGGGCGGAACGCGGCCAGCTCGTCGGTGAGGTTCTTGATGTCCGGGACGCAGCCCAGCTTGATCGGCGCCATCATCGGGGCGATCTGCACCAGCCGGCCGAAGACGTGCGCGAGGGGCAGGAAGAGCAGTACCGAGCACTCGCCGGTGCGGAACAGCGGACGCAGCCGCTCCACCACGTTGCCGCACTCGGCGAAGAAGCTGCGGTGGGAGAGCACACAGCCCTTGGGGCGGCCCGTGGTGCCGCTGGTGTAGACGATGGTCGCCGCGTCGTCGGCCTTCGCCAGCGAACCGCGCTCCTCGACGGTCGCGTCGCTGACGCCCCCTCCGGCCCGGCCCAGCTCCGCGACCCCGCCGGCCTCGATCTGCCAGACGTTCTTCAGCGCGGGCAGCGTCTGGCGCACCGACTCCACGGCGGCGGCGTGCGCGTCCGTCTCCACCAGGCAGGCGGTCGCGCCCGAGTCGCCGAGGATCCACTGGACCTGCTCGGCCGAGCTGGTCTCGTACACCGGCACGGTGACGCCGCCCGCGCTCCAGATGGCGAAGTCGAGCAGCGTCCACTCGTAACGGGTGCGCGACATCAGGCCCACCCGGTCGCCGGGCTGGATGCCGGAGGCGATCAGGCCCTTGGCGGCGGTGTGCACCTCGGCGAGGAAGTCCCGGGCGCTGACGTCCCGCCAGGCGCCGTCCGTCTTGCGGGCGATCACGGCGACCTCGGGATGCTGCGCGGCGTTTCTGCGGATGATGTCGGTCAGATTGCCGTCCGCAGGGACCTCGTACAAAGCCGGAAGGCTGAACTCGCGCAAGACTGCTGCTCCTCATAGGGCGCCGGCGCCACGACGTTGTGTGATGCGACGGTGCGGTCCAAGGCTCGGTCGGGTGCCCAGGACGTCACCGGGGGCCTTTTCGGCCCGGTGGCGTGATCCTGAGCACGACTGGACTGCCCGGACGTTACCCGCCGGTATGGCTTCTTCGACAGGGGGGCCCGACGAGATGTTCGCTGCGTCACACGACGGGTCATTCTTCGCGCACAGTAGTCGACCCGCTGAATGACTGGCCAGTAACCAGGAATCGGCCCGCCCGTGTTCACCAGTACGCTGCCGGTCATGGCATCCACAGCGGCCGGTGACGGCAGGACCCGCGTCCACGTGGTCAGCGACGTGCACGGCAACGTCCGTGACCTGGCCCGGGCCGGCGAGGGCGCGGACGCCCTGATCTGCCTGGGCGACCTGATCCTCTTCCTCGACTACGCCGACCACTCGCGCGGGATCTTCCCCGACCTGTTCGGCACGGCCAACGCGGACCGCCTCGTCGAGCTGCGCACCGCCCGCCGTTTCGAGGAGGCCCGCGAGCTGGGCGCCCGGCTGTGGGCGGGCGTCGAGGGCGACCGCGCCACGGTCCTGGAGCAGGCGGTGCGCCGGCAGTACGCCGAACTGTTCGCCGCCTTCCCCACCCCGACGTACGCCACCTACGGCAACGTCGACATGCCGGCCCTGTGGCCGGAGTACGCCGCGGCGGGCACCACCGTGCTCGACGGGCAGCGGGCGGAGATCGGCGGCCGGGTCTTCGGCTTCGTCGGCGGCGGCCTGCGCACCCCCATGCGCACCCCCTTCGAGATCAGCGACGAGGAGTACGCGGCGAAGATCGAGGCGGTCGGCGAGGTCGACGTGCTGTGCACCCACATCCCGCCGGACGTGCCCGAACTCCTCTACGACACCGTCGCCCGCCGCTTCGAGCGCGGCAGCCGCGCCCTGCTGGACGCCGTCCGCCGCACCCGCCCCCGCTACGCCCTCTTCGGCCACGTCCACCAGCCGCTGGTGCGGCGGATGCGGATCGGGGCCACCGAGTGCGTCAACGTGGGGCACTTCGCCGGAACGGGCAGGCCGTGGGCCCTGGAATGGTGAGCGCGCGGCCGGGACAGGTGGGGACGGGAGGCGGGCCCGACGTCCCCTTCCCGCCAGGAGCGCAGGTGGGTGCGGGCCGCCGCCCGCCTGCACGGTAGCCTTCACGCTGCACACTCGTGCGCACGACGACCGACTTGCGGCCCGCATCTGGAGGAGCCACGGCGATGGCGGAACACACCAGTTCGAGCATCACGATCGAGGCGGCTCCCGCCGACGTCATGGCGGTGATCGCCGACTTCGCCCGCTACCCCGACTGGACCGGCGAGGTCAAGGAGGCCGAGGTCCTCAGCAGCGACGCGCGGGGCCGGGCCGAGCAGGTCCGCCTCGTCATGGACGCGGGCGCCATCAAGGACGACCAGACCCTCGCCTACACCTGGACCGGCGACGACGAGGTCTCCTGGACCCTGGTGAAGTCGCAGATGCTGCGCTCCCTGGACGGCACCTACCTGCTCCGGCCGGCCGGCCCGGGCGCCACCGAGGTGACGTACCGCCTCACCGTGGACGTCAAGATCCCCATGCTCGGCATGATCAAGCGCAAGGCCGAGAAGGTCATCACCGACCGGGCGCTGGCCGGACTGAAGAAGCGGGTGGAGTCCGGCGGGAGGTAGCCCCAGCGCGCGCGGGTAGCGTTCACCCCTATGCGCACCCTCCTGATCACGGGCCCCGGCGGCAGCGGACGGACCACCGTCGCCGCCGCCACCGCACTGGCCGCCGCCCGTGACGGCGTCCCCACCCTCCTGCTCGGCGCCGACCGCACCGACACCCTCGGCGCGGCCCTCGGGGAGCCCACGGGAGCGAAGCCGGTACGGGTCGCGCCGCGGCTGACCGCCTGGCGCCCCGACGCGGCGGCCGGCTTCCGGGACGACCTCGTCGCCTTCCAGGACCGCGCGGGAAGCGTCCTGGACCTGCTCGGCGCCGCCCGCCTGGACGCCGAGGAGGTCACCCCGCTGCCCGGCGCCGAGGAACTGGCCCTGCTGCGCGCCCTGCGCGACGCCGCCCTCTCGGACCGCTTCGAGCTGCTCGTCGTCGACCTGCCGCCCGCCCCGCAGGCCCTCGCCCTGCTCGCCCTCCCCGCCGAGCTGCGCCGCTATCTGCGCCGCCTGCTGCCGCCCGAGCGGCAGGCCGCCCGCGCCCTGCGCCCGGTCCTCGGCCGGCTCGCCGGCGTCCCCATGCCCGCCGAGTGGCTGTACGAGACGGCCGCCCGCTGGGACGTGGAGCTGGCCGCCGTCGAAGCGGTCGTCGCCGACCCCGGCACCGCGGTCCGCCTGGTCGCCGAGCCCGGCCCGGCCGGCGCCGACGCCGTCCGCGACGCCGCCCTCGGGCTCGCCGTGCGCGGCCTGCCCATCGAGTCCCTGGTCGCCGCCCGCGTCCTGCCCGAGGCCCCCGCGGACTCCTGGCTCGCGGCCCCGGTCGCCCAGCAGCGCAAGACCCTGGAGGAATGGCACCAGACGTACGCCGTCCACCCGGCCGCCCACCTGGGCCGGGACCCGCGCGGCCCGGACGATCTGGCCGCGCTCGGCCTGCCCGGCACACCCCCCGCACCGGCCGCCCGCGCCGAGTGGCCGGTCGTGGACCGCCTCGCCGAGGACGGCGTCCTGGTGTGGCACATCCCGCTGCCGGGCGCCCGCCGCGAGTCGCTGGACCTCGTGCGGCGCGGCGACGAACTCGCGCTCACCGCCGGGAGCTTCCGCCGGGTCGTGCCGCTGCCCTCGGCGCTGCGCCGGTGCACCGTCGACGGGGCCGCGCTGCGCGAGGGCGAGCTGCGCGTCCGGTTCGCGCCGGACCCCGCGCTGTGGCCGCGCGAGAGGTGAACGGCGGCCCCGCGTTCGGGTAACGTCGGAAGGACGAACCGTAGTCAGGAGCCCGCCATGAGCGAAGAGCGCCCACCGTCCGACGACGCCGCGCGGGACGACGCCGTTCGCGAGGAGCGCGGCGCCGGCCGCGCACCGGGAGCCGGCGACGCCGACGCCTGGGCCACCGCCTGCGCCGAGGACCTCCAGGCCGAGCAGGCCCGGCGCCGCGCCCGCTACGGGCCGCCCCCGGGCTCGGCCGCCGAGGAACTGCGCAGGCTCGTCGACACCGTCGCCGACAAGCTGTCCTCGCTCCAGTCGCCGCTGTTCGGCGCGGTCGCCGGACCCACCGCCCAGCAGCTGGTCCGGCAGGCCGTGCAACAGGCCAGGGCCGCCGTGGAACCGGTCGTCGAACGCAACCCGGACGTCTTCGACCACCTCGCCGCGGCCGGCGGCGAACTGCTCGCCGCCTACCGCTCGGCCGTCGAGTCCCAGGAACGCCGCTGGACGGACCGCGCCACCGATCCCCGGACCGGCCCGGCGGACGGCCCGCAGCAGCCCGGCGAGCGCCGCGACCGCGGCGAGGGCACCGGCGGCGGCGAGCGCATCGACCTGGACTGACGGCCCGGGCGTCCCCGCGCCGGGCCCGTCCGGGAGGCGGACGAGGCGAAGGCGACGGTCACCGCCTCGGGTACGGTTGGCCGTAGCGGGGCTCGACCGGAACTGAGGGATTCATGGGACTCACCATCGGCGTCGACATCGGCGGCACGAAGATCGCGGCCGGCGTGGTCGACGAGGAAGGCAGCATCCTCTCGACCTTCAAGGTGCCGACCCCCACCACACCCGAGGCCATCGTGGACGCCATCGCCTCGGCGGTGGAGGGCGCCCGCGCGGGGCACGAGATCACCGGTGTGGGCATCGGCGCCGCCGGCTACGTGAACCGGCAGCGCTCCACGGTCTACTTCGCGCCCAACATCGACTGGCGCCAGGAGCCGCTCAAGGAGAAGGTCGAGGCCCGCGTCGGCCTCCCGGTCGTCGTGGAGAACGACGCCAACGCCGCCGCCTGGGGCGAGTACCGCTTCGGCGCCGGCAAGGGCCACCGCAACGTCATCTGCATCACGCTCGGCACCGGCCTCGGCGGCGGCATCATCATCGGCAACAAGCTGCGCCGCGGCCACTTCGGGGTGGCCGCCGAGTTCGGCCACATCCGGATGGTCCCGGACGGCCTGCTGTGCGGCTGCGGCTCGCAGGGCTGCTGGGAGCAGTACGCCTCCGGGCGCGCCCTCGTGCGTTACGCCAAGCAGCGCGCCAACGCCACCCCCGAGAACGCCCAGGTGCTGCTCGCCCTCGGTGACGGCACCCCCGACGGCATCGAGGGCAAGCACATCTCGGTCGCCGCCCGCCAGGGCTGCCCGGTGGCCGTCGACTCCTACCGCGAGCTGGCCCGCTGGGTCGGCGCGGGCCTGGCCGACCTGGCCTCCCTCTTCGACCCGTCCGCCTTCATCGTCGGCGGCGGCCTCTCCGACGAGGGCGAACTGGTCCTGGACCCGATCCGCAAGTCCTACAAGCGGTGGCTGGTCGGCGGCAACTGGCGCCCGGTCGCCGACGTCCTCGCCGCCCAGCTCGGCAACAAGGCCGGCCTGGTGGGCGCGGCCGACCTGGCCCGGGAGCCCGACCCGGTCATGTGAGCCCGCACAGCCCCGAGCGCCCGCCGCCTCCCGACGTCCGTACGTCCGGGCCGGCGGGCGCTGCCGTACGGCCCTCTTGCCGGGGCGGGCGGGTGCGGCGCCCGGTTCCGCCCGGCGTATGTTGATCGTCATGCAGCAGCTGCCCAACTCCCGCACCGAACCCGACGGTTCCGCCGTGGTCCGCGTCCTGAGCCTCAACATCCGCTCGATGCGGGACGACACCGACGCCCTCGCCCGCGTGATCGGCGCCTGCGCGCCCGATCTGGTCCTCCTCCAGGAGGCGCCCCGCTTCTTCCGCTGGCGCAAGAAGCTGGCGCGGCTGGCGGCGGCGTCGGGCCAGGTGGTCCTCACCGGCGGCGCCACGGCCGCCGGACCGGCCGTGCTGTGCTCGCTGCGGGCCACCGTCGAGCGCACCGAGGACGTCCTGCTGCCGCTCACCCCCGGACTGCACCGGCGGGGCCTGGCCACCGCCGTGGTCCGCTTCGGCGGCGCCCGGCTCGGGGTGCTCGGCTGCCATCTCTCCCTGGACCAGGACGAGCGCTACCGGCAGAGCGGCCTGCTCCTGGACCGGCTGGCCCGGATGGGCGTGGAGCACGCGGTCGTGGGCGGCGACCTCAACGAGGGGCCCGAGGGCCCGGCCTTCCGCCGCCTGGCCGACCGGCTCCAGGACGGCTGGGCCACCGCTCCCCGGGGCGGCGAGCACACCTGGACGGCGAGTGCGCCACACCGGCGTATCGACGCCCTCTTCGCCACCGCCGGCGTCGAGGTCCTCGGCTGCGGGGTGCCGCTCGGCCATCCCGGGGTGAGCGAGAGCGACCTGCGGGCGGCCACCGATCACCTTCCGGTGCTGGCCGCGCTCCGGGTCCCGGCGGCGTAACCCGCCGGGCGGCCGCCCCTGGCCTGCCGGCTCACACCACGGCGCCGCGCCCCGGGTCGTCGTCCTCGTCGTCCCCCGGATTCATGCGCACCACCAGCGTGGCGAAGCCGCCTAGGAAGCCGCCGATGCCGAGGGTGGTCAGCCACCAGGTCATCTGCCAGCCGAGCAGCACCGCCAGCAGGAGCAGCACGGGACCGCCGAGCACCCCCAGCCAGGCGAACTTCGCCGTCACGTCCGCCTCGGGCAGCGGCGGCGGCTCCGGCGGGACGAAATGACCCTCGTCGCCCTCGTCCGGGTCGTCGTCGGACGGCTCGCGGAGCGTGTGGTCGCGCGGACCGGCGTCGGCTCCCGCGAGGCCCGGCGCGAAGGTCACCGAGCTGCCCAGCGGCTTCGCCGGCCCGGGCCCGTCCTTCGGCGGCGGGTCCGTGCCGGGCTGCTCGCCGCTCTCGTCCGGCGGCTCCGGCAGCGCCAGGTCCTCGATGGGGCGGAAGGGGCGCGTCCCCGGCGGGTCCGGCGGCTCCTCGCCGTACCCGGCGACGATCGCCGCCCAGGCGGCGGCCTCGTCGAGGGGCGCGCCCCCGACCTCGGCGGCACCCGGGGTGTCGCCCGGCTTCTGCGGCTTCACGGAATCCACCGGCTTCACCGAATCCATCGGCTCGACGGGCTGCACCGAATCCACGGGCTTCACCGGCTCAGGAGGCTTCACCGGGTCCACCGGCCGCATGGCGTCCGACAGCGGTACGGCGTCCGACGCCTGCCGGGCGTCCGAGGAACGCACGGTATCGGCCGACTGCACGGGCTCCACGGGCCGTCCGGGCTCCACGGGCCGTCCGGGCTCCACGGGCCGTCCGGGCTCCACCGGCTGGACCGGCTGGCCTGGCTGCACGGGCTCGGCCGGGTCCCGGTCGCCCCGGCCCTCGCGGTCGGAGTCGTGCTCAGCCACCTGCGGCCGTCCCTTCCTTGCCGACACTGGGTGCGAGCCGGCCGATGAAGGAGAAGCTGTCCTCGAAGATCCGGTCCGCGTCATGGTCCAACGTCGCGACGTGGTAGCTCTGTTCCAGCAGCACCTCGGTCACGTCCACGGAGGAGACCCGGCCGAGGATGCGCGCCGGGTCGGCCGGCGGCACCACATGGTCCTGCGGGCTGCGCAGCAGCAGCAGCGGCTGCGTGACCTGCGGCAGCTCGCCGTCGACCAGCCGGAGGAAGTTCCTGAGCGAGTGCGCGGCGTGCAGCGGCACCCGGTCGTAGCCCACTTCCGCGCTGCCCTCCAGGGCGATGTCGCTGGCGATGCCCTTCGTCGTGCGCACCAGATGCCGGGCCACCGGCAGGGCGTACGCGGACAGGCCGTGCACCTTGTTGGCCGGGTTGACTACCACCACGCCGGTGACCGCGTCCCCGTGCCTGGCGGCCAGCCGCAGCGCCAGCGCGCCGCCCATGGACAGCCCGGCCACGAAGACCCGCGCGCACCGCTCGCGCAGCACGCGCAGCTCGCGGTCCACCTCCGCGTACCAGTCCTGCCAGCCGGTGAGCTGCATGTCCTCCCAGCGGGTGCCGTGCCCGGGCAGCAGCGGCAGCGAGACCGTCAGGCCGCGCTCGGCCAGGTACGCGGCCCAGGGGCGCAGCGACTGGGGGGAACCGGTGAAACCGTGGCAGAGGAGGACGCCGACCTCGCCGCCCTCGTGGCGGAACGGCTCGGCTCCGGGGAGGACCGGCACGTCGGTCTCCTGTTCGTGAAGTGGGCTGGCACGTCGATGACAGCTGGCCGTCGATGACGGATGGCGCGTCGATCGCGGGTACTTCACCGTACGCGACGGCACCGACACCGACCAGGGCCGTCGGCCCCTTCTGCGACGCGGGCGGGATATGGTCTGATCGACACACACAGGAGGCAGTCGGTTGTTCTACGGCACGATGAAGGTCGCCATCGGGGGACCGCTGAAGCTCGCCTTCCGGCCCTGGGTGGAGGGACTGGAGAACATCCCGGCCGAGGGTCCCGCCATCCTGGCCAGCAACCACCTGTCGTTCTCGGACTCGTTCTTCCTGCCCGCGGTGCTCGACCGCAAGGTCACGTTCATCGCGAAGGCCGAGTACTTCACCACGCCCGGGGTCAAGGGCCGGCTGACCGCCGCGTTCTTCAAGGGCGTCGGCCAGCTCCCGGTGGACCGCTCCGGCGCGCGCGGCGCGGGCGAGGCGGCGGTCAAGAGCGGCATAGAGGTACTGGAGCGCGGCGAGCTGTTCGGCATCTATCCCGAGGGCACCCGCTCACCCGACGGCCGCCTCTACCGCGGCAAGCCGGGGGGCCTGGCGCGGGTGGCGCTGGCCACCGGGGCGCCCGTCATCCCGGTCGCCATGATCGACACGGAGAAGATCCAGCCGCCCGGCAAGGTCGTCCCCAAGCTGATGCGCCCGGGCATCCGCATCGGCAAGGCGCTGGACTTCAGCCGCTACCAGGGCATGGAGCACGACCGCTTCGTACTGCGCGCGGTGACCGACGAGGTCATGTACGAGATCATGAAGCTCTCCGGCCAGGAATACGTCGACATCTACGCCACCGCGGCCAAGCGGCAGCTCACGGAGGCGGCGAAGGCCGAGAAGGAAGCGGAGAAGGCCGAGAAGGAGGCGGAGAAGGCGGCGAAGACCGCCCCCGCCCCCCAGGCCGCCGCCGAGAAGGACGCGTCCGGGGGCAAGGAGACGCCCGCGGAGTAGGCGAGCCGCGGTACCGGGGGAGCACAGGGGGGACGACATGGCCAGGCGCGAGCGTGTCATGCGGATGTCGGTCGAGCTGCCGCTGTGGCGCGCGCTCGCCGGCTACCGGGTGCTGACGATGTTCTACGCGGTCGGCCTGTTCGCCACCGCCTACGACCGCTTCCCGCACCCCGGGGTCGCCATCGCGTACTACTGCGTGCTGTTCGTCTGGACCCCGGCCACCCTGCCCCGGGTGGCGAACGCGGCAAGCTGCACCAAGCGCTTCCTCGTCGCCGACCTCGCGCTGGCGGCGGGCGGCATCCTGCTCACGCCGGTCGCCGACGCGCACACCCGGATCGCGCAGGGCGGCCCGACGCTGCCGTCGATATGGACCGCCGGATCCGTCCTCGCCTTCGCCCTCAAGGGCGGCTGGCGCTGGGCCGCCGTCGCCTCCACCGCGGTCGCCGCCGCCAATCTGGTCGAGCGCGGCACCCCGGCCCGCGACACCGTGCACAACGTGATGCTCGTCTGGGTCGCCTCCCTCGCCATCGGCTACGTGGTCGAGGTCGCCCGCGCCTCCGAACGCACCCTCGCCCGCGCCCTGGAGATCGAGGCCGCGACCCGGGAGCGGGAGCGGCTGGCCCGGGACATCCACGACAGCGTGCTCCAGGTGCTGGCCATGGTGCAGCGGCGCGGCGCGGTCATCGGCGGGGAGGCGGCGGAGCTGGGCCGGCTGGCCGGCGAGCAGGAGGTGGCGCTGCGCACCCTGGTCTCCGGCGGACTGGTGCCCGTCTCCCGGGTCTCGGCCGACGCGGCCGACGGGGCGGTGGTCCGGGCGGTCGAGGAGCACGGCGAACACGATGAACACGGCGAACGCGGCGGATGCGGCGGCGAACGCGGCGCGCACGGGCGGCGCGGCGAGGGGACCGGCGCGGAACCCGTCGACCTGCGCGCGCTGCTCGCCCCGCACGCCGGCTCCCGGGTCAGCCTCGCCGAGCCCGGCGCCCCGGTGCCGCTGCCGTCCGCCGTGGCCCGTGAGGTGGCCGCGGCCGTCGGGGCCGCGCTGGACAACGTCCGCCGGCACGCCGGGGAGGACGCGCGGGCCTGGATCCTGGTGGAGGACGAGCCGGACGCGGTGCTGGTGACGGTGCGCGACGAGGGACCCGGCATCCCGGAGGGGCGGCTCGCCCAGGCCGAGGGCGAGGGCCGGCTCGGCGTGGCCCAGTCGATCCGGGGCCGGCTGCGCGACGTCGGCGGCACCGCCGAACTGTTCTCGGTGCCCGGCCAGGGCACCGAGGTCGAACTGAAGGCACCGAAGCACACGGGCAAGGCCCACGGCGCCCGGGGCGCGGCGCGGGCCCGGGGGAGGACGGAGAGCCGATGACACCGGCACAGGACCGGCAGGACCACCACGGACAGCAGGGACAACAGGGACAGCAGGGACCCCAAGGAGCCCAAGGAGCCCAAGGACCCGAAGGACCCCAAGGAGCCCAAGGAGCCCAAGAGAGGGAAGCGGCGCCGCCGCCGATCAGGGTCATGGTGGTCGACGACCACCCGATGTGGCGGGACGCCGTCGCCCGGGACCTCGCCGAGTCCGGCTTCGAGGTGGTCGCCACCGCGGGCGACGGCGAGCAGGCGGTGCGCCGCGCCAGGGCGGCCGCGCCCGACGTGCTCGTACTGGACCTCAACCTGCCCGCCAAGCCCGGCGTCCAGGTCTGCAAGGAACTCGTCGCGGCCGACCCGGCGTTGCGGGTGCTGGTGCTCTCCGCGAGCGGCGAGCACGCCGACGTGCTGGAGGCGGTGAAGTCGGGCGCGACCGGCTATCTGCTGAAGTCGGCCTCGACGGAGGAGTTGCTGGACGCCGTGCGCCGCACCGCCGCGGGCGACCCGGTGTTCACCCCGGGCCTGGCCGGACTGGTCCTCGGCGAGTACCGGCGGCTCGCCGCCGAACCCGCCCCCGCCGGCGGCGCCGTGGCCGACGGCGAGCCGCGGGCGCCCCGGCTCACCGACCGCGAGACCGAGGTGCTGCGCCTGGTCGCCAAGGGACTGAGCTACAAGCAGATCGCCGAACGCCTGGTCATCTCGCACCGCACGGTCCAGAACCATGTGCAGAACACCCTCGGCAAACTCCAGTTGCACAACCGGGTGGAGCTGGTCCGGTACGCCATCGAGCGCGGCCTGGACGGCGGATGACCGACTGACGCGTCAACCGGCATACCGGATATCGCCACTCTTCCGAGTGGATTTGCCGTGATCAACTACCGGACATTTCACCGGAATTGACCGTCCCGGCGGTGCCGGAGTGACGTGCGTCACCCTTAGCGTGACCTTCACCAGGCAACCGTGGCGAAGGGACATTTCCATGCGCGTCGGAGTACTGACCGGAGGCGGCGACTGCCCCGGGCTCAACGCCGTCATCCGGGGTGTCGTCCGCAAGGGCGTCCAGGAGTACGGCTACGACTTCGTCGGCTTCCGGGACGGCTGGCGCGGCCCCCTGGAGAACGACACCGTCCGCCTCGACATCCCCGCGGTGCGCGGCATCCTGCCCCGCGGCGGCACCATCCTCGGCTCCTCGCGCACCAATCCCCTCAAGCAGGAGAACGGCATCCGCCGTATCAAGGACAACCTCGCCAAGCAGGAGGTCGAGGCGCTGATCGCGATCGGCGGCGAGGACACCCTCGGCGTGGCGGCCCGGCTCAGCGACGAGTACGGCGTGCCCTGCGTCGGGGTGCCCAAGACCATCGACAACGACCTGTCCGCCACCGACTACACCTTCGGCTTCGACACCGCCGTCTCCATCGCCACCGAGGCCATCGACCGCCTGCACACCACCGCCGAGTCCCACATGCGGGTCCTGGTCTGCGAGGTGATGGGCCGGCACGCCGGCTGGATCGCCCTGCACTCCGGCCTGGCCGGCGGCGCCAACGTCATCCTCATCCCCGAGCAGCGCTTCGACCTCGACGAGGTCTGCGCCTGGATCACCTCCCGCTTCAAGGCGTCCTACGCCCCGATCGTGGTCGTCGCCGAGGGCGCCATGCCCAAGGACGGCCAGATGGTCCTCAAGGACGAGTCGCTGGACTCCTTCGGGCACGTACGGCTGTCCGGGGTCGGCGAGTGGCTGGCCAAGGAGATCGAGCGGCGCACCGGCAAGGAGGCGCGCACCACCGTCCTCGGGCACATCCAGCGCGGCGGCACGCCCAGCGCCTTCGACCGCTGGCTGGCCACCCGCTTCGGGCTGCACGCCATCGAGTGCGTCCGCGACGGCGACTTCGGCACGATGGTCGCCCTGCGCGGCACCGACATCGTCCGCGTCCCGATCTCCGAGGCCACCGCCAGGCTGAAGACGGTGGACCCGGAGCTGTACGAGGAGGCGGGGGTCTTCTTCGGCTGACGGGCACTGACCGGCATGGACCGGCATGGACCGGCATGGACCGGCATGGACCGGCATGGACCGGCACCAGCGTGCGTCGGCCTGTGCCGGAACGCCGCGCGGGGGTGTGGACCGTATATTCGTAGATTCGGCGTATCCGGCCCATACCCCAGCGAAACGGGAGCGGCGATGGAGATCCTGGCCTTCGGAGTGCAGGCCGACGAGAAGCCCCTGATCGAGCACGCCTTCCAGGACCACCACGAGGTCCGCTGCCTGGGCGTCTTCCTCACCGAGGACACCGCCCCCATCGCCGCCGGCTACGAGGCCGTCTCCACCAGTGTCAACGCCGAACTCGGCGGCCGGGTCCTGGAGATCCTCGCGGCCGGCGGCACCCGGCTGATCGCCCAGCGCTCCACCGGCTTCAACAACATCGACCTGCACACCGCCGAGCGGCTCGGCATGACGGTCGCCCGGGTGTCGTCCTACTCGCCGTACGCGGTCGCCGAGTTCGCCTGGGCGCTCGCCCTCGCCGTCAACCGGCGTGTCGTGCGGGCCTCCACCCGCACCCGCGACTTCGACTTCCGGCTCGACGGGCTGATGGGCCGCGACCTGCACGGCCGTACCGCCGGAGTGATCGGCACCGGCAAGATCGGCGAGGCGTTCGCCCGGATCGCCCACGGCTTCGGCATGCGGCTGCTGGGCTGGGACGTCGCCGAGAACCCCAACTGCATGGAACTGGGCATGAAGTACGTCCACAAGGAACAGCTCCTGGCCGACTCCGATCTGGTCTCCCTGCACGTCCCGCTGATGCCGCAGACCCAGCACCTGATCGACGCGGCCGCCCTGAAGGCGATGAAGGACGACGCGATCCTGGTGAACTCCAGCCGCGGCGGCCTCGTCGACACCGGGGCCCTCGTCGCCGAACTGCGCGAGGGCCGTTTCACCGGCGTAGGACTGGACGTCTACGAGTCCGAGGCGGGCCTGTTCTTCCTCGACCGGTCCCAGGAGGCCATCGAGGACGACACGCTGGCCCGCCTGGTCACCTTCCCCAACGTCCTGGTCACCTCGCACCAGGCGTACTACACCGAGGACGCGCTGCGGCAGATCGTCGACGCCACCGTGCGCAACGTCCTCGACTACACGGCCGGCCGCCGCTCGGAGAACGTGCTGGTGCCGCAGAACTGACCCAGCAGGGAGGACACGATCGCGGCCCCGTCCAGCGTCAGCACCGACTCCGGATGGAACTGCACGCCCGCGAAGCCCGGCCCGCGCACCGCGTGCACCTCGCCGTCCGCGCTCCGGCTCACCTCCACGCCGTGCGCGGCCAGCCCGGCGTGCGCCTCGTCGTCGCAGCGGGCCACGAAGCTGTTGTAGAAGCCGACGGTCTCCGGGCGCCCGAACAGGTCGACCGTGGTCTGCGCGCCCTGGTACGGCACCTGCTTGCGGACGAGGTCCAGGCCCAGTTCGGCGGCGATCAGCTCGTGTCCGAGGCAGACACCGAGCACACCGTGCCGGTGCTCCGCGAGCGCCTCGGCCGTCAGGGCGCGCAGCAGCCGCATCTTCGGGTCGGCCGGATCACGCGGATCACCGGGGCCGGGACCGAGCACCAGGGGCCCCCGGTGCGCGCGGACGGCCTCCCGCAGCCCGTCCTCGTCGTAGCGGCGCACGGTGACGCCGAGCCCCGAGGAGCGCAGCACATGGGCGAGCATCGCCGTGAAGGTGTCCTCGCCGTCCACGACCAGCGCGTCCCCGGCCAGGGCGTTCGAGGGCTCCTGCATCCGCAGCCAGAACGGCGCCAGTGAGGCCCGGCGCCCGTCCAGCGCCGCCCGCACCCGCGGGTCCCCGGCCAGCCGGGGCAGCTCCCGCTCCGTGCGCGGCCGGCCCGGCCGCACCCCCAGCGCCGCCAGCACGCCCGCCGCCTTCGCGTGCGTCTCCGCGACCTCGCCCGCCGGGTCCGAGCCGCGCACCAGGGTCGCGCCGACCGGGACGCGCAGCCGCCCGGCCGCGTCGATGTCGGCGGTGCGGATCAGGATGGGGGAGTCGAGGGTCTGGGCGCCGCCCGCGTCCCGGCCGAGCAGGGCGAGGGCACCGGCGTAGTAGCCGCGTCCACCGGTCTCGTGGCGCTCGATGACCCGGCAGGCGTTCTGCACCGGCGACCCGGTGACGGTCGCGGCGAACATCGTCTCGCGCAGCACCTCCCGCGCGTCCAGGGAGGACCGCCCGCGCAGTTCGTACTCGGTGTGCGCCAGGTGCGCCATCTCCTTGAGCCGCGGCCCGACCACCACCCCGCCCCTGTCCCCGACCGTGCACATCATCTTCAGTTCCTCGTCGACGACCATCGACAGCTCCTCGATCTCCTTGCCGTCGGCGAGGAAGCCGAGCAGGTGCTCGGGACTGGGGCCCCCGGCGGGATAGCGGTAGGTCCCGCTGATCGGGTTCATCACCACCGTGCCGCCCGACATCCGCACATGCGCCTCCGGGCTCGCCCCGACCAGCGTCCGGTCCCCGGTGTGCACCACGAACGTCCAGTACGCCCCCCGCTCGCCCTCCAGCAGCCGCCGGAACAGCGCCAGCGCGTCGGCCCGGCCGAACCCGGGGATCTCGCCCTCGTACGTCCGCCGGATCACGAAGTTGGCGCCCTCGCCGGTGCCGATCTCCTCGTGCAGCACCCGGCCGACGATCCGCGCGTACTCCTCGTCACCGACGTCGAAACCGCCGCCCGCCACCCGCACCTCGTGCGCGGGCAGCTGCGCCAGCGCCTCGGCGAGCGGGATGCCGTACGCCTCCTCGGGGGTCAGCACCAGCAGCGGGGTGCCGTCGTCGCGGACGTCGAAGCCGCGCTCGCGGATCTGCCGGAACGGGACCAGGGCCAGGCCCCGGTCGGGCAGGTCGGCCAGGCGCTCGCGGGCGGTCACCGGGCCGACCAGCACCTCGACCATGTCGTGGTCGTGGCCGGGGGCGCGGCGGCGCAGCAGCGCGAAGGGGCGGGGGTCGGTGAGCAGCTGTGCCAGGTTCAGGTCCGGGTTCATGGGGCTTCTTCCCTCGGTTCCGTCGGTTTCGTCGGTTCGTGTCGAAATCCCGGCGAGGAACGGGCCCAGGTGCCGCAAACACCGAAGGCCGCCCCTCGGGCGGCCTTCGCGAAGTGTGGGATACGCGCAGTCAGCGGGCCGCCGGAGAAGCGGTCCACCACCAGCTCTGGATCTGGGTCGAGTGCGCGAACATGCCCCGCACCCTATCGCATGCGTCCCGCGCGCCGGGTCGCCCGGACGCACCACAGTCCGGTTTCCGCCGGGCGCGCCGGGTGGAAGGAGGGCGTCCGTCACCGCCTCCCGCCGACGGCGTCCGTCACCCAGGGCCGCCGCCCGCGCCCGACCGAGGAGCCCGCCATCTCCATGCCCCACCGGCCCCACCCGCCGCGCATGCCCCGTCCCCGCGCACTCGCCGCGCTGACCGCGCTCGCCGCCTGCGCCGCCCTCGGCGCCGGGGCGCCGGCCGCCGCCCGCACCCCCTCCGCCGACGCCGCGCGGGACGACTCGGTCAAGGCCGTCGCCTACCGGGGCCACACCTTCACCGTCCCGGCCGACTGGCCGGTCGTCGACCTCGCCGCCGACCCCACCGCCTGCGTCCGCTTCGACCGGCACGCCGTCTACCTCGGCGACCCCGGCGAACGGCAGGACTGCCCGGCCCACGTCACCGGCCGCACCGAGGCGCTGTGGGTGCAGCCCGCCACCGCCGCCGTGGCCGCCGTGACGGAGAACCGCACCGCCCACCTCTTCCGGGCCGCCGCGCCCGCCGAGGGCATCGCCGTCACGGCCCCCTACGGCACGGACCGCACCCGGATCGAACAGGTGCTGGGCAGCGCCGGACTGCCCGTGGCCGCCGCCCGGGGCGGGACGACGGACGCGGCCCCGGCCGTCCCGGCGCTGCCCGCCGACGTGACCGCGCACCAGGGCAAGGGCTTCGACACCTGTGCCGCACCCGGCCAGGCGGCCATGGACGCCTGGCGGGCCGGTTCGCCCTACGGCGCCGTCGGCGTCTACATCGGCGGGATCAACCGCGGCTGCGCCCAGCCGAACCTGACCGCCGACTGGGTGCAGGCCCAGTACACCAAGGGCTGGCGCTTCTTCCCGCTCTACGTCGGCCCGCAGCCCACCTCCTCCGCCGGCAGCTGCGGCAGCGGCTGCGCCGCCATCACCGACCCCGCCCCGCAGGGCACCGCCGCCGCCGAGGACGCGGCCGCCCAGGCCGCCGCGCTCGGCTTCGGCAAGGGCGCGGTGCTCTACGCCGACCTGGAGCAGTACACCCCCGGTGCGGCCGTCACCTCCCGGGTCCTCGGCTTCGTGACGGCCTGGACCGAGCGGCTGCACGAGCTGGGCTACCGCTCGGGCGCGTACGGCAGCACCTCCTCGCTCATCACCGATCTGGTCGCCAACGCCACCAGGACCACGCTGCCCGACGTGATCCACTTCGCCCACTGGAACGACCAGGCCGCCACCACCGACGACGCCCTCCCGGCCGGCCTGTGGGCCGAGCGGCAGCGGATCCACCAGTACGCCGGCGACCGGGCCGAGACGTACGGCGGGGTCCGGATCAACGTGGACCGCGACCAGCTGGACGTCGCCGCCGGAGCGTGAGCCGCGCGGTTCGCTCCCCGCCGCCGCGGGGCTCGGACGCCGGGTCCCGGGATCCGGCGTCCCATAGTTTGGGCACGGGGCGGACACGGCACACGCACCCCGTAGTCTGAACTTGTGAACGCAAACGCCTCCATCGTCGACACGCACACCTGGCGGGATCTCCCTGCGGCCCAGCAGCCGGAGTATCCGGACCAGGCCGCTCTCCGCAAGGTGACCACCGAACTGGAGAGCTTCCCGCCGCTCGTCTTCGCGGGCGAGTGCGACCAGCTGCGCGCCCGTATGGCCGCCGTCGCCCGCGGAGACGCGTTCCTCCTCCAGGGGGGCGACTGCGCCGAGGCGTTCGACGCGGTGTCCGCCGACGACATCAGGGCGAAGCTCAAGACCCTGCTCCAGATGGGCGCCGTGCTGACGTACGCCGCCTCGGTGCCGGTGGTGAAGGTCGGCCGGATCGCCGGGCAGTACTCCAAGCCGCGCTCCAAGCCGACCGAGACCCGCGACGGCGTGACCCTGCCGACCTACCGCGGCGACTCCGTCAACGGCTTCGACTTCACCGAGAAGGCCCGCGTCCCGGACCCGGAGCGGCTGAAGCGGATGTACCACGCCTCGGCCTCCACGCTGAACCTGGTGCGCGCCTTCACCACCGGCGGCTACGCCGACCTGCGCCAGGTGCACGCCTGGAACCAGGACTTCGTGAAGTCCTCCCCCTCCGGCCAGCGCTACGAGCAGCTCGCCCGGGAGATCGACAACGCGCTGAACTTCATGCGGGCCTGCGGCACCGACCCGGAGGAGTTCAAGACCGTCGAGTTCTTCTCCTCGCACGAGGCGCTGCTGCTCGACTACGAGTCGGCGCTCACCCGCACCGACTCGCGCACCGGGCAGCTGTACGACGTCTCGGCGCACATGGTGTGGATCGGCGAGCGCACCCGGCAGCTGGACCACGCGCACATCGAGTTCGCCTCGAAGATCCGCAACCCGATCGGCATCAAGCTCGGCCCGTCCACGACGGCCGAGGAGGCGCTGCAGTACATCGAGCGCCTGGACCCCGACCGCGAGCCCGGCCGGCTGACCTTCATCGTCCGGATGGGCGCCGACAAGGTCCGCGACAAGCTGCCCGAGCTGGTCGAGAAGGTCACCGCCTCCGGCGCGACCGTGGCCTGGGTGACCGACCCGATGCACGGCAACACCTTCGAGGCGGCCTCCGGGCACAAGACCCGCCGCTTCGACGACGTGCTCGACGAGGTCAAGGGCTTCTTCGAGGTGCACAAGGAGCTGGGCACCCACCCGGGCGGCATCCATGTCGAGCTGACCGGCGACGACGTCACCGAGTGCGTGGGCGGCGGCGACGAGATCTTCGTCGACGACCTGCACCAGCGCTACGAGACGGCCTGCGACCCGCGGCTCAACCGCAGCCAGTCGCTCGACCTGGCCTTCCTGGTCGCGGAGATGTACCGCGACCAGTGAGGCCGTGCGGCCGGCGGGGCGCCGGCCGCGGTGAGAGGGACGAGTGGGGCACGGATCACATACGGTCCGGGCCCCACCCGCTTTTCCCCCTCTGGCCCGGCGGGTAAGGTTAGGTTTGCCTCACCGAGAAGTCGGGGCGGCGCCACTGAATCCGACCCCCGCCGGGAGGTGACCCGCGTGTTCGTCTGCAGTTGCTTCGGCATCACCGAGCAGCAGGTCAAGCAGCACGCGGAGAACGGTGCCTGCACGCCCCGCCAGATCGCCTCGGCCTGCAAGGCGGGCACGGACTGCGGGGGCTGTGTGCGCCGCATCCAGGCCCTGCTCGGCCGGGGCGCGTGCCCCCGCCGGGAGCTGGTCGACCGCGGCGCCCCGGCCTTCCCGCAGATCGCGCGCACCGGCGCGGCCCTGGGCGAGAGCGAGCGGCGCGCCGCCTAGCGGGCGTCGTCCTTACGGCGTCGAGAAGCCGTGCGTGCCCGGACCCGAGGGGTCGGGCTGGCTCTGCTCGATCACCGTCGCCAGATACAGCGCCTCACCGAGCTTGTCCACCAGCTCCAGCTGGGTGTCCAGGTAGTCGATGTGGTGCTCCTCGTCGGCGAGGATCGCCTCGAAGATGTTGGCCGAGGTGATGTCGCCCTTGTCGCGCATCACGTCCACCCCGCGGCGCAGCCGGTCGATGGCCTCCACCTCGATCTGCCGGTCGGCCCGGAACATCTCGGCCACGGTCTGCCCGACCTGGACGTGGAAGAGCCGCTGGTAGTTCGGCAGGCCGTCCAGCAGGAGGATGCGGTCGGTGAGCAGCTCCGCGTGCCGCATCTCGTCGAAGGACTCGTCCCGGGTGTACTTGGCGAGCTTCGTCCACCCCTTGTGGTCCTGCAGCTTCGAATGCAGGAAGTACTGGTTGATCGCGGTCAGCTCGGCGGTCAGCTGCTCGTTGAGGAGTTCGATGACCTCGGGGTCGCCTTGCATCCTGCTGGGCTCCTTCTGTGCGGTCCGGTCCGATAGCGCCGCATGATTGCACCGGCGTGCACGCCCGTCCAGTAAGTTCACACTTAGTGGGAGATGCCTGAATTATTCCTGCGCTGGTCCGGTGCACCCCGTGCGGTCTGTCAGGATGGAGACATGGGTCAGCCGGTGGAACGCGCATCTGGGGACGCGTCGCACGCCGCGTCCGGAGGAGCCGTACAGCCGGAGCTTCCGCCCGGGCAGCGGCTGCAGCGCGGCTGGCCGGTCACGCACTACGGGCCGGTGCCCAAGTTCCGCCCCGAGCGCTGGGACTTCCGGGTCTTCGGCGCCACCGCCGACGGCGAGAAGCACAGCTGGACCCACGACGAGTTCACCGCCCTGCCGTACACCACCGAGGTCGCCGACCTGCACTGCGTGACGAAATTCAGCATGCTCGGCGCCGAATGGGGCGGCATCCCGGCCCGGACGGTCCTGGACATCGCCCCGCCCGCGCCGACCGTCACCCACGTGATGGTCTGGGCGGAGTACGGCTTCAGCTCCAACCTCCGGCTGGCCGACTTCACCGCCGCCACCACCCTGTTCGCCACGCACAAGGACGGCGAACTGCTCACCGCCGAGCACGGCTTCCCGCTGCGCCTGGTCGTCCCGCACCTGTACGCCTGGAAGGGCCCCAAGTGGGTGCGCGGCGTGGAGTACATGACCGCCGACCGCCGCGGCTTCTGGGAGGAGCGCGGCTACCACAACATCGGCGACCCCTGGCAGGAACAGCGCTACTCCTACCAGGAGGAGGCCGGGGACGGCCCCGGTCTGTGAGCCGGTGAGGCCGTCGCTCAGCCGTCCCTGAGCTTCTTCAGCCGGGCCACGTCGGCGGCGTGCCCCTCCTTGCCGCCGGGCGTCTCGATGACCAGCGGGACCCCCGCGGTGGCCGGGTGGGTCATCAGGGCCCGGAAGGGGTCCTCACCGATGTGCCCGGCGCCGATGTTCTCGTGCCGGTCCTTGTGGGCGCCCGCCACGTCCTTGGAGTCGTTGGCGTGGATCAGCTTGAGCCGCCCCTCGCCGACCGTCTCCACCAGCAGGTCCAGCGTCCGGTGCATGCCGTGCTCGCCGGTCAGGTCGTGCCCGGCGGCGAAGATGTGGCAGGTGTCCAGGCACACGCCCAGTCTCGGGTGGGCGTCCAGTGCCTCGAAGTACGGCCCGAAGTCCCAGGTCCGCGAGCACAGCGAGGCGCCCTGCCCCGCCGTCGACTCCAGCAGCAGGAACGGGTCGTCGTCGTGGGTCAGCTCGTCCAGCAGCGGCAGCATGTGCTCGCGTACCTGCTGGAGCGCCACGGACCGGTCCCGGCCCCCGGTCGCGCTGCCGGTGTGCACCACCACGCCCAGCGCGCCGATGTCCCGCGCCCGCCGCAGCGAGTGCCGCAGCGACGCGACGGACCGCTCCACGGTCGCCTCGGTGTGCGAGCCGAAGTTGATCAGGTAGGGGGCGTGGACGTACGCCGGGGCGGACTGCTCGGCGCAGGCCGCGCGGAACGCCTCGTCCTGCCGCCCGTTGCCGGCGGGCGTGGCCCAGCCGCGCGGATTGGCGACGAAGACCTGCACGGCCTCGGCCGCCAGCTCACGGGCGTAGGCGAGGCCCGTGGAGTGGAGTCCGCCGGCGACGGGGACATGGCCGCCGACCGGATTGCGGACACGGCCCGGTGCGGGGGAGGAGGCGGGGGACTGCTGGCTGCTCACCCGTTCAGGGTGTCATGCGGGCGGCGGGCACCGGGGCGCGGGCCGCCGTGATCCCCCTCTCGTGCGCCGGGCCGGTCCGGCTCACCGGATGGTGAGCGTGATCGTCGAGCCCTTGGGCGCCCGGTCGCCGCCCTTCACCGACTGCTTCTTGACGGTGTCGCCGAACAGCCCGAGCAGCCCGCGGTCCTCGTCGGACTTGAAACCGGCGTCCCGCAGGGCCTTCTCCGCGTCGTCGACGCTGTCCCCGGTCACGTCCGGCACCTCGACCAGCTCCGGGCCCTTGGACAGCGTCAGCGTGACCGTGTCGCCCTCGGCGGCCTGCGCGCCGGACGGCGGGGTCTGCCGGGCCACCTGGCCCTTGTCGAACTCGGAGTTCACCTGGGCGGGGGCGATCTCCACCTTCAGGCCCGCGTCCGACAGGTCGGAGCGCGCCTCGTCCGGGTCCTCGCCGGTGACGTCCGGCACGTCCACCGGGCGGCCCTTGCTGACGACGAGCGCGACGGCCGAACCGGCGTGCCGGTCGGTGCCCGTCTTCGGATCGGTGCTGATCACGGAGCCCTTGGCGACGTCCTGGCTGAACGCCCGGCTCACCATGCCCGGCTCCAGGCCGTCCTTCTTCAGCGCCCGCTGCGCCTCCCCCAGCGGACGGCCCTTGAGGTCCGGCACCCGCACGGTCTCGGGGCCGTCCGAGAGGGTGAGCGTCACCGAGCCGTTGCTGCGGATGCGGGCACCGGCCGCGGGGTCGGTGCTGAGGACCGTGCCCCGGCGGACCGTGTCGCTGTAGGCGTGCCGGACGCCCTTGACGTCCAGGCCGGCCGCGTCCAGCCGGTCCCGGGCCTGCGCCTCCGTCTTGGACAGCAGCGGCGGGACCTTGGTGAACTGACCGGAGTTGATGTACCACACACCGCCACCGACGCCCAGGACCAGCAGCACGGCGGCGACCAGGGTCAGCAGGCCGCGCCGGGCGCGGCGGCCGGTGCGGCGCCGCGGCGCGGGCGCCGGGGGCGTCTCCAGGCGGCTGGTGCGGTGCAGGGCCGCCGCCGCGCCGGTCCCGTCGTCCTCGTCGACGGGCAGCGGGCGGGGCACCGTCAGCGCGCGCGGGATCACGCTGGTGCGGTCCTCGGCGTTGTCGTGGCCCGCGGTGAGCGCCTGCGGCGGTACCGCGTCCAGCTGCCGCGGGCCGAGCGCCGCCCGGGCCTCGCGGACCCGCGCGAGCAGCGCCACCGCGTCGGACGGACGCGCCTCCGGGGTGCGCGCGGCGGCCGCCGCGACCAGTTCGTCCAGTTCGTGGGGGAGCCCGGGCACCAGGGCGGAGGGTGCGGGCACGTCCTCGTGCAGGTGCTGGTAGAGCACCTGGGCGGTGCTCTCGCCCTGGCGCGGCCGGGAGCCGGTCAGCATCTCGTACAGCACGACACCGCACGCGTACACGTCGACCCGAGGGTCCGCGGTGCCCTGCTCGATCTGCTCGGGCGCCAGGTAGGACACCGTGCCGAGCACCGCGCCGCTGGTGTGGGTGACCGTGTTCACGGCCCGTACCAGCCCGAAGTCGGCGACCTTCACCCGGCCGTCGTCCCCTATCAGCACGTTCTCCGGCTTCATGTCCCGGTGCACGAAGCCCGCGCGGTGCGCCGCGCCGAGCGCGGCGAGGACCGGCTCCAGGATGTCCAGCGCGGCCCGCGGCTGCAGCGCCCCGCGCTCGCGCAGCACGTCGCGCAGGGTGCACCCGGCGACGTACTCCATGGCCAGGTAGACGTACGACCCGTCGGTGCCCTGGTCGAAGACCTGCACCACGTTGGGGTGGTCCAGGCGGGCGGCCGACTTGGCCTCCCGGATGAACCGCTCGACGAAGGAGCCGTCGGCCGCGAGCGCCGGGTGCATCACCTTGAGCGCGAGGACGCGGTCCAGGCGGGTGTCCAGGGCCCGGTAGACCGTGGCCATCCCGCCGACGGCGATCCGCGCGTCGACGCGATAGCGGCCGTCGAGCACCTGCCCGACGAGAGGGTCCTTGAGGGTCGTATCCACGCAGCGAGTCTACGAGCAGCCACGGACACCCATGCCGCCGCGCGGGGCTCCACGGCGGTACTGAAGCCGTCCTGTGACGCTTCCCACGTACGTCCCGTCCGCCTCAGAACGCCGGCCGCTCCGGGTCCAGCGCGGCCAGGCCCTCGGCGGGCGAGGACGCCTGGGCGAAGTGCCGCCGGGGGATGCGGCCCGCGAGCCGGGCCAGCCGGCCCGCCGTCACCGCGTGCCGCATGGCCTCGGCCATCATCGCCGGCTCCTGCGCGCGCGTGACCGCCGAGGCGAGCATCACTCCCGCGCAGCCCAGCTCCATGGCCAGCGCCACGTCCGAGGCGGTGCCGGCGCCCGCGTCCAGGATCACCGGCACGCGCGCGTGCTCGACGATCAGCTGGAAGTTGTGCGGGTTGCGGATGCCGAGCCCGGACCCGATCGGCGAGCCCAGCGGCATGATCGCCGCGCAGCCCACGTCCTCCAGTTTCCGTGCGAGGACCGGGTCGTCGTTGGTGTAGGGCAGCACCGTGAAGCCGTCGTCGACCAGGGTCTCGGCCGCGTCGAGCAGCTCGATCGGGTCCGGCAGCAGGGTCCGCTCGTCGGCGATGACCTCCAGCTTGACCAGATCGGTGCCCAGGGCCTCGCGGGCCAGGCGGGCGGTCAGCACCGCCTCGCCCGCGGTGAAGCAGCCGGCCGTGTTGGGCAGCACCCGGACGCCCAGCCGCTCCAGCACGGAGAGCACCGAGCCGTGCACCGAGGGGTCCATCCGGCGCATCGCCACCGTGGTCAGCTCGGTGCCGGAGGCCACCAGGGCCCGTTCCAGCACCTCCAGGCTGGGTGCCCCGCCCGTGCCCATGATCAGCCGGGACGTGAAGGGCGCACCGCCGAGGACGAAGGGATCGTCGGCCATGGTCAGCCTCCTTGGACGGCGGTGAGGATCTCGACGCGGTCGCCCTCGGCCAGGGCCGTGGACGGCCACTGCGCGCGCGGGACGACGGTCTCGTTCAGGGCGGCGGCCACCCCGGAGGGCGCCGCGGTCAGCGTCCGTACGACGGTGTCGAGCGGTGTGCCGGACGCGACCTCGCGCCGCTCGCCGTTGACGGAGATGTTCATGCGGGCTGCTCCGTGAGTGCGACGGCGGCGAAGCGCCGCGGGGTGAAGGGGCGCGCCTCCTCGGGCAGCTCGCCCGTGGTCAGCACCTGCGCCATGACGTCCCCGGTGACGGGGGTGAGCAGCACGCCGTTGCGGTGGTGGCCGGTGGCCACCAGCAGTCCGTCCAGGTCGGTCGGGCCGAGCAGCGGCGCGTTGTCCGGGGAGCAGGGCCGCAGCCCGGCCCGGGTCTCGGTAAGCGGCAGCTCGGTGATCCCGGGCACCAGCTCGTGCGCGTCGCGCAGCAGCTCGTACACCCCGCCCGCGGTCACCGTGGTGTCCCAGCCCAGCTCCTCGCTGGTGGCCCCGACCACCAGCTCGCCGCTGAGCCGCGGCACCAGGTAGAGGTGGCCGCCGCGCACCACGGCCCGCACGGTGCGGCTCAGGAACGGCGCGTACCGCTTCGGCACGGTCAGCCGCAGCACCTGCCCCTTCACCGGCCGCACCGGCGGCAGCAGCGCGTCCGGCACCCCCGCCAGCCGCCCGCTCAGGCTGCCGGCGGCCAGCACCACCTGCCGCGCGCCGAGCGCCGTGCCGTCGCGCAGCACACAGCCCGCGGCCCGGTCCCCGGTCACGGTGAGCCGGTCGGCCCAGGCGCGGTGGAAGACCACGCCGGTGCGCTCGCAGGCCGCCACCAGCGCGGCGGCCAGCCGGCGCGGGTCGATCTGGTGGTCGCCGTCCACCCGCAGCCCGCCGCGCACGCCCGGCGCGAGCATCGGCTCCAGGCGCCGGCACTCCCGCCCGGACAGCCACTCCGACTCAAGGCCCGAACGCTGCTGGAGGGCGTGCAGCTCCCGCAGGTGGGCGCGGTCGTCGGCGTCCAGGGCCACGGCCAGCGTGCCGCACCTGCGGTAGCCGAGGTCGTGCCCGGTCAGCTCGGCCAGCTCGGCCGCGAAGTCGGGGTAGCGGCGGGCCGAGGCCAGATTGAGGCCGAGCAAAGTCTGCTCGCCGTAGTGCAGCTCCGTGACGGCGGCCAGCATCCCGGCCGCCACCTGCGCGGCCCCGCCGCCCGGCTCCGGGTCGACCACGGCCGTGGCCAGCCCGCGCTGGGCGGCGCGCCAGGCCGTCACGAGCCCGATGATCCCGCCCCCGATCACGAGGACGTCTGACGAACGTGACAACGACATGGGCGTCCAGCCCCTCCCTTCGCCGGCATGACCCGGATCAGGTTCGTACGGTCGGAGGCCGCCAGCCTCCCTCTCAGCCCGGTGCGTCCGGGCTCCCGCGAGTGCTTGTACGGTGGCCACCCTAGCTCGCAGAGCCCTGACCCGGTAAGGGAGCCCGCTGATGCCGCGCTCGCTGGACGGCCTCGTCCTCGCCCCCGTCGCCGACCAGGCCCCGGGCCAGGTCGGCACCCGCACCCGGTTCGCCTACCACGAGCGGGACGGCGAGATCTGGGCCGAGTACGCGGGCGGCGACGTCGTGCGCGGCCATCTGGTGGGGACCCGGGAGGGCGACCGGCTCGACTTCCGCTACGTCCAGCTCAAGCGGGACGGCACGACGGCCGGCGGGCACTGCGTCTCCACGGTGGTCGAACTGGCGGACGGCCGGCTGCGGCTGGAGGAGACCTGGGAGTGGGAGTCGCAGCCGGGCAGCGGCACCAGCGTGGTGGAGGAGGTCCGCCGGCGGCCCGCTGCGCAGCGGGCCCGCTAGCGGAGTCGCTGTGCAGCAGGTCACCTGGCACGCCCCCTGCCTGGCGAAACGTCAGGTGACTATGGTGATCGGATGGGTGAGCAGACGCAGGGACAGGGCACGGCACAACCGCGGCGCGTGGTCGTCGTCGGCGCGGGCATGGCCGGCGTGCGGACCGCGGTCGCCCTGCGCGAGCAGGGCTACACCGGCACCGTCACACTGATCGGCGCCGAACCCCACCAGCCCTACGACCGGCCGCCGCTGTCCAAGGCCGTGCTGCTCGGCAAGGCCGAGGGCTCCGCCTTCGACGTCGACTTCGAGGGGCTCGGCCTGGAGCTGCGGCTCGGCTGCGAGGCACTGGCCGTCCGCGCCGACGCCCACGTCCTGGACACCTCCGAGGGACCGGTGCCCTACGACGTCCTGGTCCTGGCCACCGGCGCCGAACCGGTCCGCGTCCCCGGCACCGAGGACGTCCCCGGCGTCCACCTGCTGCGCACCCTCGACGACGCGGCGCGGCTGCGGCCGGTCCTCGCCGGGCAGCACGACGTCGTGGTGGTCGGCGCCGGCTGGATCGGCGCCGAGTTCGCCACCGCCGCCCGCGAGGCCGGCTGCGCGGTGACCGTGGTGGAGGCCGCGGACCGGCCGCTGGCGGGCGCGCTGCCCGCCGAGGTGGCCGCGCCGATGGCCGCCTGGTACGCCGACAGCGGCACCGAACTGCGCACCCGCGCGCGCGTGGCCCGCATCGAGCCCGGCGCGGTGATCCTCGACGACGGCTCCCGGCTGCCCGCCGGCGCGGTCGTCGTCGGCATCGGCGCGCGGCCCGCCACCGCCTGGCTGGCCGGCTCCGGCGTCCAGCTGGGCGACCAGGGCGAGGTGCTCGCCGACGACCGCCTGCGCACCTCCGTGCCGGACGTGTACGCGGTCGGCGACTGCGCCTCCTTCCCCTCCGGCCGCTACGGCGAGCGCCTGCTGGTCCACCACTGGGACAACGCCCTCCAGGGCCCGCGCACGGTCGCCGCCGACCTGCTCGGCCTGACCCCGGCCGTCTACGATCCGGTGCCCTACTTCTGGTCGGAGCAGTTCGGCCGCTTCGTGCAGTACGCCGGCCATCACACCGGCGCCGACCGGCTGCTGTGGCGCGGCGAGCCGGACGGACCGGCGTGGACGGTGTGCTGGCTGCGCGAGGGCCGGCTCGTCGCCCTGTTGGCGGTCGGCCGGCCGCGCGATCTGGCCCAGGGCCGGCGGCTGATCGAGGCGGGCACGCCGATGGACGCCGCGCTGCTCGCGGACCCGGCGAGGCCGCTGAAGGCGGCCACCGCGTAGCCCTCCCGGGCGCTGCGCGCCCGGCCGGTCGGACGGGGCCGGTTTCCGACTGTCAGTGGCAGATGGCACGCTTGTCCCGTGACCGAGATTGACGCGAAGACCGATGCGCTCGTACCCGCCTGGCTGACCCTCCCCGACATCGCCGAGATGCTCGATGTCGAGGTGACGCGGGTGCGGCAGCTGGTCAAGGAGGGCCAGCTCATCGCCGTACGCCGTGGTGAGAACCGCGCGCTGCAGGTACCCGCCGCCTTCATCGACGGGGACAAGGTGGTCAAGGGCCTGACCGGGACCCTGACGCTCCTGCGGGACGACGGCTTCACGGTCGAAGAGATGATCGAATGGCTCTTCACCCCCGACCCGACCCTGCCCGGCACCCCCGCGCAGGCCCTGAGCGAGAATCGCGGCACGGAGGTGAAGCGCCGGGCCCAGGCACTCGCCGTCTGACCCCGCCCGCCCGCACTCCGACCGAAACAGAACGACCCGTCCGCGTACGGGCCGGGGCTTGGGCAAGGCCCGGCCCGTACGACACTGGGCCCCGGCCCGGCCCGTACGACACTGGGCCGCGGCCCGGCCCGTACGACACTGGGCCGCGGCCCGGCCCGGCCCGTACGCCACCGACACACCGTCTACCGCCACCCGGGGGGACCCACGCATGTCCGACACCGCAGCCGCCGCCCGCGACCGGCTCGCCGACGCGCGCCTGTACCTGTGCACGGACGCCCGCCGGGACCGCGGCGACCTGCCCGAGTTCCTCGACGCGGTCCTGGCGGCCGGGGTCGACATCGTGCAACTGCGCGACAAGGGCATGGAGGCGGGCGAGGAGCTGGAGCACCTGGAGGTGTTCGCCGACGCCTGCGCCCGGCACGGCAGGCTGCTCGCGGTCAACGACCGCGCGGACGTCGCCCACGCCGCCGGCGCGGACGTGCTCCACCTCGGCCAGGGCGACCTGCCGGTGCCCGCCGCCCGCGCGATCCTCGGCGACGAGGTGCTGATCGGCCGCTCCACGCACGCCGAGTCCGAGGTTGCCGCGGCCGCCGCGCAGGACGGCGTGGACTACTTCTGCGCGGGCCCCTGCTGGCCCACCCCCACCAAGCCCGGCCGGCCCGCCCCCGGCCTGGATCTGGTGCGCTACACCGCCTCCCTGGGCACCGACCGCCCCTGGTTCGCCATCGGTGGCATCGACCTGGGCAACCTGGACGAGGTGCTGGCGGCCGGCGCCCGCCGGGTCGTCGTGGTCCGGGCGATCACCGAGGCCGACGACCCCGGCGCGGCGGCGGCCCGCATCGCCGGGCGGCTGCGGCAGGCGGCGGCCGGCTGAGATCTCCCGCCTCGCGGCCGGCCGGAGAACCGGCGGCCGGCCGGAGAGCCGGGGCCGGGTGGCGGCCCGGTGTCCGAGGGATGGACAACAAAGCGACAATCCGTGCAATTCACCGGCTCCCGGTTGGGGGACAGGGCCGCCCTGGATAACCTGCGAGCATGGCCCTCGGAACCGCATCCACCAGGACTGATCGCGCACGCACCGTGCGCGACATCCTCGCCGCCGGAGAGACGACGTATTCGTTCGAGTTCTCCGCCCCGAAGACGTCCAAGGGCGAGCGGAACCTGTGGAGCGCGCTGCGCAGGGTCGAGGCGGTCGCGCCGGACTTCGTCTCCGTGACCTACGGCGCGGGCGGTTCCACGCGCGCCGGCACGGTCAAGGAGACCCAGCAGATCGTCGCCGACACCACCCTCACCCCGGTCGCCCACCTCACCGCGGTCAACCACTCCGTCGCCGAACTGCGCAACATCATCGGCCAGTACGCCGACGCCGGCATCCGCAACATGCTCGCGGTGCGCGGCGACCCGCCCGGCGACCCGATGGGCGACTGGGTGCCGCATCCGCGCGGGCTGACCTACGCGGCCGAACTCGTCCGGCTCATCAAGGAGTCGGGTGACTTCTGCGTCGGCGTGGCCGCCTTCCCGGAGATGCACCCGCGCTCCGCCGGCTGGGACAGCGACGTCGCGCACTTCGTGGACAAGTGCCGCGCGGGCGCCGACTACGCCATCACGCAGATGTTCTTCCAGCCGGAGTCCTATCTGCGCCTGCGCGACCGCGTCGCCGCGGCCGGCTGCGACACCCCCGTCATCCCCGAGATCATGCCGGTCACCAGCCTCCGGCTCCTCGAACGGCTGCCCCAGCTCAGCAACGCCGCCATCCCGGATGTCCTGAAAGAACGGATCCTCTCCGCGAAGGACGATCCGGCGGCGGTACGCTCCATGGGGATCGAATTCGCCACGGAGTTCTGCGCGCGGCTGCTGGCCGAGGGAGTGCCCGGACTGCACTTCATCACGCTCAACAACTCCACGGCGACCCTGGAAATCTACGAGAACCTGGGTCCGCACCGGCCACCGCGGACCTAGACGGTCGCACCCGCGTACGACACACTGCGGAACGGCCACTGGGAGAGGGGCGTACATGGGCTGGGCGGTCCTCTACATCGCTTTCGGCGGCGTCGCGCTGTGGTTGCTCGGCGAGGTGCTGCTGCAGTACAAGGCGCGGCTGCGCTGGCGGCTGCTCGCCTTCGGCGGCTTCCTGTGCGTGGTGCTCGGGGTGCTCATCCCGTCCGTCCTGGTCATCGGCGCGGGCGCGATCGCCTTCGCGATCGGCCAGACCTATGTGACGCTCTCCTTCCGCCGCGGCTTCGCGGCGGGCTGGGCGGTCAGGAAGCCGTCCGCCGAGGAGCCCGCCAAGCGCCGCCGCGGCCGCGCCGACCGCAAGGCCCCGACCGGCGCGGACACCGGCCACCCGGCCCCGGACGCCACCGGCCCGGACGAGCACGCCGGGACGGACGGCACGAGGAACCCGGCGGGACCCGGCCTGCCGTACGGGCAGGACGACGACGAGCACGACGACGTCTTCGCCCCGGCCCGCCCCCTGGAGTCCGCGGCCGCCGATCCCACCACCGTGTACGAGCCGCTGCCGCTGCCCGACGACACCGGTTCCTACGGCGTCTACGGCGACTCGCCCCACCCGGCGGGCGCACCGGACCAGGGCCAGTACGCCCCCACCGCCCAGGGCACCGACCAGGGCTACGGGTACGACTACTCGGGCTACGGGCAGCAGGGCTACGGCTACGACGGCACCGGCCAGCAGCAGTACGCCGCCTACTCGGACCCGTACATCGGCACCCAGACCTACGACGGCGCCGCCTACGACACCGGCTACGGCCGGCAGGGCTACGCCGCCCAGGACCCGTACGCCACGGGCGGCCACCCGGACGGGACTCCGGCCGGCGGGGTGTGGGTCCCGCAGCAGCGCGCCGACGACCCGCACGGCGGCCGGCTCACACCGGAGCAGCAGCCCTACCCCTACCAGGGCGACGGGCACGACGGCGGCCATGGGCAGGGCGGTGGCCATGGGCAGGGCCAGGCGCAGCACGGCGCCGGCTTCGACGAGCAGTACCGTTTCTGAACCGGCCCGCGCGGCCCGCCGCCGGCCCGGCCGGGCTCACTGCGAGCCGCGGAACCGCGGTCCCTCCACGATGAGCCCGGCCACCAGCGCCCCCGACATGCCGGCGTGCGGCAGCCCACCCCCCGGATGCGCCCAGCCGCCCACGGCGAACAGCCCCTGGACCGCCGTGGAGTTGGCCGGGTGCAGCAGCCGGCCCCCGGCCGCGGCCAGGGCCGGCGCGGGGACGGCCCCGCCGACCGCGCCCGTCGCCTCCGCGATGTCGGCCGGGGTGCGGACCTCGTGCCACAGCAGCCGCTCGCGCAGACCGGGCACGGCCCGCTCGGCGGCGCCGATCATCCGGCCGGCCTGCCGCTCCCAGGCGCCCTCACCGGCAGTCCCGCCGCCGTCCGCGAGCCCCGCGGGGACGGTGGCGGTGAGCGTGACGGCCTCGTGCCCCGGGTCCGGGACCAGGGCCGGGTCGCCGGGGCGCGAGACGGTGACCGTGGGTTCCGCGGGCAGCGCGGGGGCCGCGCCGAACAGCGCGTCCAACTCGGCCCCGCGGTCCCGTGTGTGCACCACGGTCCGGTGGGCCGTGCCCTCGGGGCGGCCGCCGCGCAGCGCGAGGAGCACGGTCAGCCGGCTCGGCAGCCCGTCCTGCGGCGCCACCTCGCCCGGCCCGCGCGCCGCGGAGTCCGGAAGGAGACGGCCCCAGACCTCCGGCGCCACCCCGGCGACCACGAACTCCGCCTCCTGGACGCCCCCTTCGGCCAGCTCCACGCCCGCCGCGCGCCCGTCCCGCACGGTGATCCCGGTGACCTCGGCGCCGAACACGAACGCGACCCGGCGGGCCACGCACCGCTCGTACACCGCGCGGGCCAGCTCGCGCAGGCCGCCGCGCACGTACCACATGCCGAAGGCGTGCTCCATGTACGGCAGTACGGCCGCGCTCGCCGGGGCGGTCCTGGGGTCGAGGCCGTACCCGAGGGCGTGGCTCTCCAGCAGCGCGGCCAGCCGCGGATCGCGCAGCTCCCAGGCGCCGACCTCGGCGAGCGTGCCGGCCCGCCGGGTGCGCAGCAGCCGCTTGTGCGGGACCGCCGGATAGGGCTCGCGTTCGCCCAGCACCCGCCAGTCGGGCCACAGCGGCTCTTCCAGCAGCGGCCGGCGGGTGCGGTCCCAGGCCTCGCGGGCGCGCACCAGGAAGTCGCCCCAGCGCTGCCCGGCATCGCCGCCGAGCGCCGTGTCCAGGGCGGTGACGGCGCCCGCGCGGGAGGCGTTCGGCAGGGAGACGTCGGTGCCGTCCGCGAACAGGTGCCGGGCCGCGGGGTCGACCTGGACCAGTTCGACGCGGTCCTCCAGCGGCTCCTTGCCGGTCTTGACGAACAGGTCGCGGTAGACCGCGGGCAGCGGGAGCAGTCCGGGGCCGGTGTCGAAGGCGAAGCCGTCCCGTTCGTGGCGGCGCAGCGCACCGCCGTAGGTGTCCGTGCGCTCGTACACCGTCACCCGGTGGCCCGCGACGGCCAGCCGGGCGGCAGCCGCCATCGCGCCCGTCCCGGCGCCGATCACCGCAATCCGTGCCATGCCGGCGACTTTATCGGCCACCACCGACAATCCCGGCCGCGGGGCTGTGACCAGCGCATTCCGTCCGGAACGCACGCACCGACGAGGGCGGGTGCGCCGGACTGAGTACGCGTACCTAGACGGCGAGATGAGTACGCGCGCGGATGGGGACCGGTCCGCGCGGAGGGAAGAGTGGGGCCCACGGGAAGGGGCACGGCGCCGCGACCGCCGGCACGGGGCGGCGGAACGGCGCGGCCCCGGACCCCTCCTTGGACATCCCGTACGCCGACCGGAGCATCCCGTACGCCGGATACGCCCCGTACGCCCGTACGTCCCGCGTGGCCCCGCGGGTCAGGGCCGGGTGCCGCTCACCCGGCCCTGGAGGAGCCGGGACAGCGCGGCGTGCACGTCGTCCAGGGACCGTTCCGCCTGGAAGGACTTCCAGTCCAGGGCGGCCACCAGCACCATGCCCACCAGCGCGGCGGCGGTCAGCGGTACATCGATCTCCTCGCTGAACTCGCCGTGCGCCACGCCCTCGCGCAGTACCCCCTCGACGACCGCGACCGCCTCCTGCCGGACCACCGTGAGCGTGGACTGCCAGGCCCGGTTGGTGCGCCACAGCTCGGCCACGTACAGCTGGGTGAAGGCGGGGTAGCGGTCGATGAAGACGAGCCCGGCCCGGACCATCGCGTCCAGGGCGTCGACCCGGCTGCCGCCCTCCCGCTCCGCGCGCTCGGCGGCCTCCCGCAGCGAGGCGGTGAGGAGGCCCACCCCGTGCCGCAGCAACTCCTCGAAGAGGACCGACTTGCTCGCGAAGTTGTAGTAGACCGTGCCCTTGGCGACCCCGGCCCGCTCGGCGATCTCGTCCACCGTGGTGGCGGAGAAGCCCTGCTCGGCGATGAGCGTGACGGCCGCCTCGTAGAGCCTCTGCCGGGTGGCCTCGCGGCGGGTACGGCCGCCCGGCGTGGCGCTGCTGCTTTCCATGGCCCCGATTGTCACAGGAACGGACTCCTCGGCCGGTACGGGAGGTGTCGTGCCGGGCGGCACGGCGGTCATGGGCACGGCGGTCACCGGGTCGGCGGTCACAGGCTCAGCTCCGGGTGCAGCCGGTCCAGGGTCCACACCTGGCGCCGCCGGGCCGCCAGCGCGGTCAGCGCGAGGGCGGCGGCGGTGAAGCCCGCGAGCACCGCGCAGGCCGTCCACACCGGGCCGAGACCGCCGCCCGTGATCAGCCGGCGCAGGGCGTCGACGACGTAACTCATCGGCAGGAAGGGGTGCAGCGTGCTGAAGAAGCCCGGACTGGTCTGCACGGGATAGGTGCCGCCCGCCGAGGTGAGCTGGAGCATCAGCAGCGCGAGGACGAGGATCCGGCCCGCCGGGCCGAAGCGCGCGTTCAGCCACTGCACGATCGCCCCGAAGCAGGCGGCCACCAGGAACAGGAAGGCGATCGTGCCTCCCGCGCGGGTCATGTCCAGGCCGATCGCCCAGTGCAGCACCGCCATCAGGGCCGCCGTCTGCAGCACCCCGACCGCCACCACCGGCAGCCAGCCCGCCAGCGCGATCCGCCAGGGCGGGGCGCCCGCGGCGAGCGCGCGCCGGTTCATCGCCGGGATCAGCATGTACGCCACCATGGCGCCCACCCACAGGGACAGCGGGATGAAGTACGGCGCGAACCCGGTGCCGTAGTTGGGCGCGTGGTGCAGGTCGTGCGAGGCCAGCTGGACCGGGTCGGACATGACGCCGGTGCGCCGGTCACGGTCCTTCTTGCCGTAGTCGGGGATCTGCCCGGCCCCCTGGTGCAGCCCGCCGGCCAGCTTGCCGGAGCCGTCCGACAGCTTGTACATGCCGCCCTGGAGGTCGTCGGCGCCGGTCTTGAGCTTGCCGACGCCCTTGTCGAGGGTGTCCGCGCCGGACTTGGCCGTGCCGAGCCCGGTGTGCAGTTCCTTCGCCCCCGCGGCGACCTTGCCCGCGCCCGCGTTCAGCTCGTTGACCTTCTTGACGGCGTCGGTGAGGTCCTCGGACAGGTGCGGCGAGCGGTCGGCGAGGGCCCGGGCCTGCTTCTGGAGGGCGGCGAGGTTCGCGTCCAGCTTCTTCAGGTCGGCGGAGTTGTCCGCGATCAGCGTGTCGACGTCGTCCGCGACGGCCGCCACGTCGGCCGCGGCCGTCTTCGCCTTCTTGAGGTCGGCGCAGGCGGGGTCGGGCGGGCCGGCCGGCTGGGCGCAGCGGCGCGTGTAGACGCCGTCGAGGACCTCGGCGGCGGCGTGGGCGCCCTTGTCGGCGGCCGGGGCGTGCTCGACCAGGGTGGCGAGGTTGTCGCGGACCGTCCCGGCCGAGTCGGCGACCAGCCGCGCGGAGTCACCGATGGTCTTCTCGTTGTCCCTGATGAACGGGCCCACCGTGCCGTCGACCGCGTTGACCCGGTCGGCGAGGGTCTGGGTGCCGTCGGCCACCTGCCGCGAGCCGTCCCGCAGTTCACCGGCCCCGCTGTCGAGCTTCGTCAGGCCCTTGGCCAGCTTGCCGCTGCCCTGCTTGGCCTCGGCCAGCCCGTCGGCGAGGTCCTCGGAGCCTTTCTCGGCCTTGCCGATGCCCCCCGTCAGCCGGTCCGCGCCCTGGGCGGCCTGGACGGTCTTGCCGTGGATGTCGGAGAACGACACGAAGATCTTGTCCAGGAAGGACCGCGACGCCTTGGCGGACGCGGCCGAACGCACCTCGCTGAACACCGTCTTGGAGATCTGGCCGACGATGTAGTTGTTCGCGTCGTTCGTACGGACCTGGAGGGCACCGGTCTCGGGGGAGCCGCCCGCGCTGGAGGCGATACGCCGGCTGAAGTCGGCGGGCACGGTCAGCGACAGGTAGTAGGTGCCGTCCTCGACGCCCTCGCGGGCCTGCTCGGCGCTCACCCGGTGCCAGTCGAAGGTCTCGCTCTTGAGCAGGTTCTCGGTGAGGTCGGAGCCGGCCGTGATCCGCTTGCCGTCCGCCGTGGCCCCCCGGTCCTCGTCGACGAGGGCCACCGGCACCCGGTCCAGGCGGCCGTACGGGTCCCAGAACGACCACAGGTACAACGCGCCGTAGAGCAGCGGCAGCACGAGCAGCGCCACCAGGGCGGCCCGGGGCAGCCTCCCGCGCGCGAAGCGCCTCAGCTCAAGCGCGGCCAGTCGCGGCGAACGCATCGCCCGCCCCCTTCTCCTCGTCGTCCCGCATCTCGTCGTCCCGCCCCGCGCTGTCCTGCTCCTCGTCGTCCTGCTCCCCGCCGCCGGTCCCGGTCCCGGTCTCGCTCTCCCGCGGCCCGGCGGTGGACACGGTCACCGCGTCGTCCGGCGCCTCGCCGCACACCGCGAGCACGGTCGTCCCGGACGCGGCCAGCGACCGCAACAGCTCCCACGCCTCCTCCCGTTCGGCGGGCGAGAGCTTGAGGTCGGCGTCGTCCACGGCGAGCAGCCGCGGCGCCGACATCAGCGCGAGCGCGACGGACAGGCGCAGCACCTCCAGGCGGTCCAGGTCGCGGACCGCGGTGCGGGCCCCGTGGGGGAGCGCCTCGACGTCCAGTCCGGCGGCGGCGAGCGCGTCGCCGGTCAGCCGCTCGCGCTCGGCCCGCCGCCGCGCGCGCGGGAACGGCAGGGCGAACGGTGCGGTGCGGAACCGGCGCTCCAGCAGGGCGCGTTCGCGCAGATGCTCGCCGACGGTCAGGGCCGGTTCGAGGTCGGTGACCCCGGCGACATTGGCGAGCGCGCTGACCCGGCGCAGCGCGGACATGTGCCGGGGAGGTTTGAGATCGCCCACCTCGGCCACTCCTTCGGTGGGCCGCATCCGCCCGGTGAGTGTGAGCAGCAGGCAGGTGCGGCCGGACCCGGAGGGGCCCTCGACCGCGATCAGCGCACCGGGCTCCGCGTCGAGGCCGACGTCGCGGAAGACCCAGCCGCGCGGTCCGCGCAGCCCGAGGCGGCGGGCTGTGACCGCGAGGCCGCCTGCCGTGTCCCGGGGTCTGTCGGGCGGGCCCTGGGACAGGTCCTCGGACGGGCTCTCCGGCGAGCTGTGCGGCGGCCTGTCCTGCGGCTCGCCCTGCGACTCGCGCTGCGGGTCGTCCACGGCTTCCCTCCCCGTGACCGCTTTTGAACTGACTGGTCAGTACAAAAATACCCCCGAACCCGCGATCGAAACAAAGTCCCAGGTCAGAACGGATTGTCAGTGGCATAGCTCACGATGGGCACATACGGCACCTGTGCCGTCAACCAGACGACAGGAGGTTCGTCATGGCCAACTCGTCCGCAGCCGCCGCCCGTCGGCGCCGCGCCACCGGCCCTGCCCCCTCACTGACCGGCCCGGCGAGCGACGTCCACCCCGTGCTCCGCAGGGCCACGGCCCCGCCCGCCGCCCTCGACCTGCTCGCCCAGGCCCGCGCGGGCCTCGAAGAGGCCGCCGTCCTGCGGACCCCCAACGAGCGCTACGCGACGGCCCACCTCGCCGCCCTGCGCACCGCCGCCGCCGTCCTCGCCGCGCGGGGCCGCCCGGAGACCGCGCCCCGGCGCCGGGCCCGCATCCGCAGCGCCTGGGAGGTCCTCCCCGAGATCGCTCCCGAACTGACCGAGTGGAGCGCGCTGTTCGCCTCCGGCGCCCGCCGCCGCGCCCTGGCCGAGGCCGGCGTCCAGGGCGCGGCCGGCCGCCGGGACGCCGACGACCTGATGCGGGACGTGGCGATGTTCCTCCGCATCGTCGAGCGGCTGCTGGTCCTCCAGCCGGTCCTGCCCCAGCCACGCCACCCCGCCCCGGACCCCGACACACCCCGCCCGGGCCCCGACAGCCGCCAGGGCCCGCCGGGCGCGGGTACGCGCGAGGGTCCACCGGAGGCGGGTACGCGCGGGGGCATGCCGGACGCGAGCGCGCGCGGCGGGGGCAGGTACGGCGTCGGCGCACCGGGCGCGGGCCAGTACGGCGGCACCACGCGGGGCACGGGACGGTACGGCGGCGACATGCGGGGCGCGGGCTGAGGCGCGGCAGCCGCGGCGCGGCGGGCGTAGCGCGGCGGGCGTAGCGCCCGAACTGTTCGGACCCGCCGGGACGCCCGGACCCGCCGGACCGCTGGACCGTCCGGATTCGCCAGGCCACCCGGATTCGCCGCCTGACCCGGGCCGCCCGGACCCGCCGGACGGCCCGGGCCTCCCGGACCCGCCGGACGGCCCGGGCCTCCCGGACCCGCCGGACCACCCACCCCGGCCGCCGTCCTCATCGTCCTCACCCGCCCGGCTCGCCCGCCCCGGCCGTCCCCGTCCCCGCCCCCGGGGCCGAGGCGAGGGGCGGGGCGGGTGGGCGAGGCAATAGGGTGGAAGACGCCTGAAGCCTTCCCGCCTCGCGTCCCGCGGGCCGGGAAGGCAGCCCGATCGCTCCGCCGTGCAAGAGGCGGTGCCGCCGCGAGGAGTCAACTGCCGTGTCGGACCCGATGCGCCCGCCCGTCTCCCCTCACCACCCCCGGCCGGCGTCGCAGCGCTCCGGCCCCGCCCCCTCCCGTGCCTCGCTGCGCACCGCCGTGGTCTGGGACGTCCTGCGCGACGCCCTGGAGCGCCGGGCCAAGGCCACCGGCCGGGAGTCCCTGGACGTCCTGGACACCGGCGGCGGCAGCGGCAACTTCGCCGTTCCCGTCGCCCGCCTCGGCCACCGCGTCACCGTCGTCGACCCGAGCCCCAACGCGCTCTTCGCCCTGGAGCGCCGCGCCGCCGAGGCCGACGTGGCCGACCGGGTGCGCGGCGTGCAGGGCGATGTGCTCGGCCTCTTCGACGTGGTCGAGCGCGGCGGCTACGACGCGGTGCTCTGCCACGGCGTCCTGGAGTACGTCGACGATCCCGCGGAGGGCGTGCGCAACGCGGTCACCGCCCTGCGCCCCGAGGGCACCCTCAGCCTGCTCGCCGCCGGGCTCGGCGGCGCCGTCCTGGCCCGGGCGCTGGCCGGCCACTTCAAGGAGGCCCGCCGGGCCCTCGGTGATCCGGACGGCCGCTGGGGCGAGGGCGACCCGGTGCCGCGCCGCTTCACCGCCGAGCAGCTCACCGCGCTCGTCGAGGACGCGGGCCTGGCGGTCGGCGCGGTGCACGGCGTACGGGTCTTCGCCGATCTGGTGCCCGGTGTGCTCGTGGACACCGAGCCCGGCACGCTGGACGCGCTGCTGCAACTCGAAGCGGCGGCGGCCGAGCTGCCGGCGTTCCACTCCGTGGCCACGCAGTTGCACGTGCTCGGTGAGACCCGGGGTGCCCGAGAGGTCTGAGCAGGCCCGGGCGGGCCCTGTGGCGGTCCGCCGATCGGCGCTCCGGCCTGCATGGAGTGCGCCACAGGCCCCCCGATCGCGGCCCGTGCGCCGTATGATCGGGGGAGACCGTCCGGCATGACAGGTCGGCCGCCGGGGAATGGAAGCCTCAGCGAGCCGGGCCGTCATGGCTGACCTGGCCGGTCAATTGGCGCAGAGGGGCGGGTTTCACGGGGGCGATTCCCTGCCTATCCTGAAGGGACCCCCCGGGTCGCCCCGGCGACTGCACGATGAGGAGGACTCCGTGCCGCTCTCGGAGCACGAGCAGCGCATGCTCGAGCAGATGGAGCGAGCGCTGTACGCCGAAGATCCCAAGTTCGCGTCGGCGCTTGAGGGAAGCGGGCTGCGTACGTACACCCGGCGGCGGGTCTACCAGGCGGTCGCGGGCTTCCTCGTGGGTATCGCGCTCCTCATGGCAGGTGTGATCGCCCAGTACCCCTGGGTGAGTGTGGTGGGCTTCCTGGTCATGCTGGGCTGTGCACTGCTGGCCGTGACCGGCTGGCGCAAGGCCCCCAAGCCGGGCGAGCAGCCCGTCGGCGGCCCGCACGCGCGACGCCCGGCGCGCCCGAAGCTCTCCGTGATGGACCGCATCGAACAGCGCTGGCAGCGCCGCCGCGACGAGCAGGGCCGCTAGCCAGGACCGAGACCATCGTGTGAGGGGCCGGCCACCACAGGTGGTCGGCCCCTCACACGTCCTCTGCCGCGTCGCGGTCGGCGGGGCGGCCTCAGCCCTGCTGCCCCCTCGGCCCGCGCAGGGTCGGAGCCAAGGCCGCCACCCGGGACTTCACCGCCGCCCACCGGGCCACGAGCGCCCAGGACAGGCGGGCGGTCGAGCGCGGGGCGAGGACGGCCCGCAGCCGGATCCCGCGGGAGGCCGTGTCCCGCAGGCCCCGGGCGACCCGCCGGACGTCCTCGGCGAGCCCCGACACCGGAGCGGGACGCGGTGCGTAGAGGACCTGCTCCACGGCGTCGGCCACCCGGTGCACCGACGCGGCCGCCTCCGTGTCGAGACGGCCGAGCCGGATGATCCGCGCGGCCGCCTTGCGCGGCGTCAGCGACTCGTCCGGCCAGATCCCGAAGTCCCAGGCGGTGTCGGTCAGTTCCCGCCACAGGGCCAGCCGGTGCCCCGGCGCGTCCGCCGGGCCGCGCCCGTGCGCGCCGAGCCGCAGCGACCGCGTCCGGGCGCGCCACAGCAGCGGTGACAGCAGGAGCAGGACGACGACCAGGGCACCCAGCACCCACGCCGCGGCCGTGTACCACCGCGGGCCGTGGCCGCCGGCGGGCAGCGCCGCCTGCGCCGAGGGGCTCGGGCACTCCTGCAGCCGCTTGAGCTGCGGCGGGCACCCGGCGCTCGACGAGGGCGCGGTGCTCGGCGCCGTGCTCGCCCGCCCGGTCGGCGGTGCCTGGTCCGGCACCGTCACCTTGGTCGAGGAGTCCGTCTCGGTGTACTGCGGCACCGTGCCCCGCGACGGGGTCGGCTCGAAGCGGGTCCAGCCGACGCCCTCGAAGTACAGCTCCGGCCAGGCGTGCGCGTCCTTCAGGCCCACCTCCACCGAGCCGTCGCTGCGCGCCGCACCGGACGCGAAGCCCACCGCCACCCGCGCGGGGATGCCGAGTGTGCGCGCCATCGCGGCCATCGCGAAGGAGAAGTGGATGCAGAAGCCCTGCTTGTCCTTGAGGAACCGGGAGATCGCCTGCGGCCCGGTGCCCGCGTCGACCTGGGTGTCGTACTGGAAGCCACCGTCGAAGGCGAACCAGTCCTGGAGCTTGACCGCCTGCTCGTAGTGGTTGGCCGTCCCCTCGGTGACCCGGCGGGCCGTCTCGGCCACATCCGCCGGCAGCGACTTGGGGACCTTGGTGTACTCCTGCCGGAGGGCCGGCGGCGGCTGGGCCGCGGAGGCGAGCTGCTCGGCCGTCGGCTGCACGTCCAGGCTTTTGACCTGGTACGTCAGTCCGCGGGTGTTCTGTCCGTGGTCGCCGACCAGGGTCATGCCCACCGGCTCGTAGCGCCAGCTTCCGTCGATCCGGACACCGCTGGGCGGATACGGCATCGGCAGCCAGTCCTGGGCGTACCAGTCCGCGGTGGAGATCGTCGTGGTGATCTCCGTGCGCCGGACGCCGCTGTCGAGCCCGGCCGGGGCGGGGAAGGGGTCAGGGACGCCGACGATGTGCCGCTGGGAGGGCTTCCAGGTGGTGCCGTCGAAGTCGTCCAGGGACACGATCCGCAGATACAGCGACTCGGCGTTCGGGGAGTCGGTGCGCAGGGTCATCACCCTGCGGTCCTGGTCGACGTTGAGGCTGTCGCGCAGCGACACCAGCGGGTTCACCGCGGAGATCGTGCCGCCGCCCCCGATGCCCGGGCCCACGCCGGCCCCGGCGGAGTCCAGCAGGCCGCCCCGCATCCCCGGCAGGGCGAGCGGCACCACCAGGGCGACACCCAGCGCGACCGCGCCGATCCGGCGCCCGGTGCGCACCGGCGCCACCGTGCCGCCCGGCTCGGCGCCCCCGGCGCGCGACGCCCCGCTGAACACCCGGCCCCACTGGGAGAGCCGGTCGCGGCCCTCGACCAGCAGCAGCATCAGGTATCCGGCGGCCGCCAGGAGGAACCACAGCCAGCCGGAGCCGCCGTCGGACAGGCCCGCGGCCACCGAGTACAGCGCGAGCAGCGGCAGCCCCGCGGGACCCGCGCTGCGCAGGGTCACCGCCAGGGTGTCCACGATCAGCCCGATCACCAGGACACCGCCGACCAGCATCAGCCGGATGCCGGGGGTCAGCGGCGCGGGGATCGCGTACCGTCCCACGTCGTCCGCGCCCTGCTGGAGCAGCGCGGTCAGATGCCGGAACGCGTCCGGGCCGGGGACCACCCCGGCGACGGCCCGGCCGCGGGCGAAGACCAGGGTGAGCAGCAGCAGCGCGGCCAGCGCCTGCGCGGCCACGGTCAGCGGCCGGGCCAGCGGCACCCGCCGGGCCGCCGCACCGACGCCCGACTGCACCGCGAGCAGCACCGCCGCCTGCACGAGCCACGTCGCGGACTCCACCAGCGGCAGCAGCGCGCAGGCCGCCATCAGCGTGGCCGCCGCGGCGCACAGCGTCATCCGGGTCCGCCCGCTCATGACCGCCCCTCTCCCCAGGCCGCCGCCCCGCTCACCGCGCCCGGGCCCGCCGCGCCGAAGCCCGCGCCGCCGGCCGCGCCGACCCGGATGCGCTCCTGGTCGGCCTGCCGCCACACCTCGCCCAGCGCGGCGCCCCGCTCCACGCTCACCGCGGTCCAGCCCGCGTCCTGGAGCATCCGCAGCCGCTCGGCGGCGGGACCGGAGGTGCCAGGCCCGCCGGCCGGCTCGCCCGTCCACGCGTCCCCGCTCAGCAGGAAGGCGACCGCGCCCCCGCTGCGCTGCCGCATCCTGGCCGCCACCGCGGCCTGGGTGTCGTCGAGATCGCCGAGGAAGGCCACCAGCAGTCCCTCGTTGCCGCCGCGCAGCACGTCGTACGCGCGGGACAGGCCCGCCCCGTCGGAGTGGTCGATCACCGCGAGGGTGTCCATCATCAGCCCGGCCGCGTCCGCGGACTCCGGGCCGGAGCCGGCGAACCCGTCGGCGCCCTCAGCGGGCACCGAAGTGCCGGTGTCGGTCAGCAGCCGCACCGAGAAGCCCCGCTCCAGCATGTGCACCAGCACGGAGGCCGCCCCCGACACGGCCCACTCGAAGGCCGAGTCGGGGCCCGCGCCCCGGTAGGCGACGCCCCGGGTGTCCAGCAGCACCGTGCAGCGGGCGCGCTGCGGCTGCTCCTCGCGGCGCACCATCAGCTCGCCGTGGCGCGCGGTGGAGCGCCAGTGCACACGGCGCAGGTCGTCGCCGTAGCGGTACCCGCGCGGGATCACGTCGTCCTCGCCGGCCAGCGCCACCGAACGCTGCCGCCCGTCGCCGTACCCCCTGGCCTCGCCGCCCAGCCGCACCGGCGGCAGCGGCTCCACGCGCGGGACGACGGTCAGCGTGTCGTACGTCGAGAAGGAACGGGTCAGCTCGCACATCCCGAACGGGTCGGTCAGGCGCAGTTGCAGCGGCCCCAGCGGATAGCGGCCGCGCAGGTCGGAGCGGACCCGGTAGGACACCTCGCGCCGGCCGCCCGGCTCGACCCGGTCGAGCACGAAGCGGGGCCGGGGCCCGAGCACGTAGGGCACCCGGTCCTGGAGCATCAGCAGGCCCGTGGGCAGCCGGGAGACGTTGTCCATCCGCAGGTGCACGCGGGCCTCGGCGGCGGCGGGCACCCGCGCGGGGGAGAGCCGGCGGCTGCCGGTGACCCGGTACCGGGTGCGGTAGAGCACGGCCGCGCACAGCAGCGGCAGCACGGCAAGCAGCAGGCCGACCCGCAGCAGCTCGCCCTGCCCGAGGACGTACGCGCACACGGCCGCCGCGATCCCGGCGGCCAGGAAGGAGCGGCCGCGGGTGGTCAGACCGGCCAGCGCGGTGCGGACGCCGCCCCGGCCGCCCTGCTCGTCCTCCGCGCGCGTGGTCCCCGCGTCCGCCATCACGGCCTCCGCGGCTGCGGCCGGCCGAACTCCGGCACGGTTCGGCCCAGGCCGAGACCGCCGCCCGCCTGGGCCGCCGCGGGCACCGGGGTGTGCCGCACGATCTCCTCGACGACCTGCTCGGCCGTACGCCGGTTCAGCTGGGCCTGGGCGGTGGGCAGCAGCCGGTGGGCGAGCACCGCAACGGCGAGCGCCTGCACGTCGTCCGGCAGCGCGTACTCCCGCCCGCTCAGGGCGGCGGACGCCTTCGCCGCGCGCAGCAGGTGCAGCGTCGCGCGCGGAGAGGCGCCGAGCCTGAGATCGGGGTGGGCGCGGGTGGCGGCGACCAGGTCCACCGCGTAGCGCTGCACCGCCTTGGCGACGTGCACGCCGCGCACCGCCTCGACGAGCTTCACGATGTCGTGCGCGTGCGCCACCGGCTGCAGGTCGTCCAGGGGGCTGACCGCGCCGTGCACGTCCAGCATCTCCAGCTCGGCCTCCGGGCTGGGATAGCCGATGGAGACCCGGGCCATGAAACGGTCGCGCTGCGCCTCGGGCAGCGGATAGGTGCCCTCCATCTCGATGGGGTTCTGCGTGGCCACCACCATGAACGGGCTGGGCAGTTCATAGGTCTGCCCGTCGATGGTGACCTGGCGCTCCTCCAGGGACTCAAGGAGCGCCGACTGCGTCTTGGGCGAGGCGCGGTTGATCTCGTCGCCGATCACGATCTGCGCGAAGATGGCACCCGGCTTGAACTCGAAGTCCCGGCGCTGCTGGTCCCAGATGGACACCCCGGTGATGTCGGAGGGCAGCAGGTCGGGCGTGAACTGGATGCGCCGCACCGAGCAGTCGATGGACCGCGCCAGCGCCTTGGCGAGCATGGTCTTGCCCACCCCGGGGACGTCCTCGATCAGGAGGTGCCCCTCGGCGAGCAGTACGGTCAGCGAGAGCCGTACGACCTCGGGCTTGCCCTCGATCACTCCCTCCACCGAACTGCGGATCCGCTCCACGGTGGCGGTCAGGTCTGTGAGGCTCGCTCGATCGTCATAGGTCGTCACCCGGCCCTCCTCGGCCCTTCCCCGCGCCCGTCGCCGAGCGGGGGATTCCCCAACTTTCCGGGCCGACGCCCCGCTGCGCGGACCGGGCCCACCCCGAACGGACACCGCGCGGACCGGATCCGCGCGACGCCACACCCCGCATTCTTCCTGCCGTTACCGATTCGTGTCACTCGCCTGTGGACAACTGGCCACGACATGTCGGGTCTTATGACTTTTCGCTGGGGATGTCCCGCCGTCCGCCGCCGGGACGGCCCCGGGACTCACGCCGGGTCGATCTCCCGCAGCCGGCCCGTCCGGACGTCGAACACGAAACCGCGCACGTCGTCGGTGTGCGGCAGGAACGGCGAGGTGCGCACGCGCTGCATCGACTGCCGCACGTCCTGGTCCGCGTCCTTGAACGCCTCCACGGCCCAGGAGGGACGCTGCCCGACCTCCATCTCCAGGTCGTGCCGGAAGTCCTCGGTGATGGTCTGCATGCCGCAGTTGGTGTGGTGGATGAGCACCACCCGCCGGGTGCCGAGCGCCCGCTGGCTGATGGCGAGCGAGCGGATGACGTCGTCGGTGACCACGCCGCCGGCGTTGCGCAGCGTGTGGCAGTCGCCGAGCCGCAGGCCGAGCGCGGCGTGCAGGTCGAGCCGGGCGTCCATGCAGGCCACCACCGCCACCTGGAGCACCGGACGGGCGTCCATCCCCGGGTCGGTGAACGCGTCGGCGTACGTCTCGTTCGCCGCGACCAGGCGGCCGATGACGGAGCCGTCCGTCGCGGCGCCCGCGGATATCGCGCCCTCGGGGCCGGTGGGAACTGATGCGGAAGTCGTCATAGTCATGACGTTACTGGCCGCCGCCGCCGCGGTCGCGTCGTGAGACGGGACAAAGAACCCGCCGCGGCACCGTGTGAGCGACTCCACACACAGGGCGACGGGCATCCGTACGGGTGAATTCGCGCGAGGGGCCGTGTCCCGGCACTCGGCCGGGCGACGCGCAGGCCGGTTGATTGACCGGGCGACACGGTGGACTAAAGTGACGCGAAGCGGGAGGCGTGGCGCTCCCTGCTGGACTGCATTTCCCGGAGACCCGGGCCACCCCCGAACCGGTCTCCCCACGTGCGCGGCGCGTACGTACGGCTCGGCCTCCTCCCGCTCCCGGCCGGCCGACGCTTCCGGCGCCGGCAGGGCCTCCTCGTCCGTGAGCGGTCGGGGACCCGGCGGTGCGTGCGGGGCGCGCCGGATCTGAGAGGGCCCCTTGAGCAACAGCCGACACGTCCCCGTGATGCTCCAGCGGTGCCTGGACCTCCTGGCACCCGCCCTGGAGCGGCCGGGAGCGGTGGTCGTCGACTGCACCCTCGGCCTCGGCGGGCACAGCGAGGCGCTGCTCACCCGCTTCCCCGAGGCCCGTCTCGTCGCCCTCGACCGCGACAAGGAGGCGCTGCGCCTGTCCGGCGAGCGCCTGGCCCGCTTCGGCGACCGGGCCACCCTGGTGCACGCCGTCTACGACGAACTGCCCGCCGTGCTGCACCGGCTGGGCATCCCGCGCGTGCGGGGCGTCCTGTTCGACCTCGGGGTGTCCTCCATGCAGCTCGACGAGGCCGGCCGCGGCTTCGCCTACGCCCAGGACGCGCCCCTGGACATGCGCATGGACCAGACCACCGGCGCCGGCGCCGCCGAGGTCCTCAACACCTACCCCCCCGGTGAACTGGTCCGCATCCTGCGGGCCTACGGCGAGGAGAAGCAGGCCAAGCGGATCGTGGCCGCCATCGTCCGCGAGCGCGAGAAGGAGCCGTTCGACCGCAGCGCCCGCCTGGTGGAGCTGATCCGCGACGCGCTCCCGCAGGCCGCCAAGCGCACCGGCGGCAACCCGGCCAAGCGCACCTTCCAGGCGTTGCGCATCGAGGTCAACGGCGAACTCACCGTCCTGGAACGGTCGATCCCCGCGGCGGTCAAGGCGCTCGACGTCGGCGGCCGGATCGCCGTACTGTCGTACCACTCGCTCGAAGACCGCCTGGTCAAGCAGGTGTTCGCGGCCGGCGCCGCCACGACCGCGCCCCCCGGGCTCCCGGTCGTCCCCGAGCGCTACCAGCCCCGGCTCAAGCTGCTCACGCGCGGTGCCGAACTTCCCACCGAGGAAGAGATCGCCGAGAACCGGCGGGCGGCACCGGCCCGGCTGCGCGGGGCCGAGCGCATCAGGGAGGACGTCGAGTGAGCCAGGGGGACCAGTGAGCAGGACACCCGAGCTGAAGGGCCGTGCCGCCCGGCTGGCGCGGCTCCTCCCGGGCAGGGGGCGCCAGGCCGCCCGCGCCCCGTTCGTCCTCCTCGTCGTGCTGCTCCTGGGCGGCGGCCTCATCGGGCTGCTGGTGCTGAACTCCGCGCTCAGCGAAGGCGCGTTCCAGCGGGACGACCTGCAGAAGGACACCAAGAGCCTCACCGACGAGGAGCAGGCCCTCCAGCACGACATCGACGCCTACTCCGCCCCCGACGCCCTGGAACGCCGGGCCCGCCGGCTCGGCATGGTGCCCGGCGGCGACCCGGCGTTCCTGAACCCGGACGGCACGGTGAAGGGCGTCCCCTCGGCCGCCGCCGAGCAGTCCCTCTACACGGACCTCCCCGTCTCCGTACGGCCGCCGGAGTTCCTCACCTCCGCACCGTCCCCCGCGGACGGCACGGCCCCCACGGGCGTCCCGGGCACCGCGGACGGCTTCGGCACCGCGGACGGCGCCGCCCCGGCCGCCGGGAGCACCGACGTCCCCGGGGCCCCGCAGACCGCGCCCACGACGGCCCCGCAGGGCGCCGGGCAGGACGCCGCGCCCACCGGGCCGGCCGCCCTGACCGCCCCCGGGACCGCCACGACCCCGACCCCCGGCAGGTGACGGAAGTGACCGACAGGGAACCGCCGCGCCGCCGCGTGCCCGGACCCGCCAGGCCCGCCCGCCCCGGCGGCGGCGGCCGGCCGCGGCCCGGACCCGGCGCCCGCCCGGCCCGCCGCCCGAACTCCGCCTGGCGGCCCCCGCCCGTGCGCGTCCTGCGCCTGGGCAGCCCCCGCCCCCGCCTGCGCCTGGTCGCCCTCGCGCTGACCCTGGTGATGCTCGTCTTCGTGGTCCGGCTGCTCCAGGTGCAGGCCGTCGACGCGAGCGCGTACGCCGCCAAGGCCGACGAGAACCGCTACGTCGTGCACACCCTGGCCGCCGAGCGCGGCGGGATCACCGACCGCAACGGCGTCGCCCTCGCCGCCAGCGTGGACGCCGACGACATCACCGCCGACCCCTCGATGTTCACCCGCGACCAGCTGAAGATCGGCGACGGCCCCGAGCAGGCCGCCGCGCTGCTCGCCCCCATCCTCGGCCAGGACCAGGCCGCGCTGGCCAAGAAGCTCGCCACGCCGAAGACGCGGTACGTGCTGCTGGCCCGCCGCCAGACCCCGCAGGTGTGGACCCAGATCAAGGACCTGAAGGCCGCGCTCATCAAGAAGGCGCAGACCGACAAGAGCACGGTCAACGTCCTGGCCGGTGTCTTCTCCGAGCCCAGCACCAAGCGCGTCTACCCCGGCGGCGACCTCGCCGCCGCGCTCCTGGGCTGGGTCAGCGCCGACGGCAAGGGCGGCGGCGGCATCGAACAGCAGCTGGACAAGCAGCTGTCCGGCAAGCCCGGCAAGATCCGCTACGCCCAGTCCGGCGGCCGCGAGGTGCCCACCGTGGGCTCCAGCGAGACGCCCGCGGTGCCCGGCTCCGACGTGGAGCTGACCATCGACCGCGACATCCAGTGGGCCGCCCAGAACGCCATCACCGAACAGGTGCGCAAGTCCCGCGCGGACCGCGGCTACGTCATCGTCCAGGACACCCGCACCGGCCAGATCCTCGCGATGGCGAACTCCCCGGGCTTCGACCCCAACGACCTGTCCCACGCCGATCCGGCGGCGCTCGGCAACGCCGCGGTGCAGGACGCCTACGAACCCGGCTCCACCGCCAAGCTGATGTCGATGGCCGCCGTCCTGGAGCAGCACGCCGCCACCCCGCTCACCCACGTCGTCGTGCCCAACCGGCTGCACCGCGGCGACCGCCTCTTCCAGGACGACGTCGACCACGACACGTGGTACCTCACGCTCAACGGCGTGCTCGCCAAGTCCAGCAACATCGGCACCATCCTGGCCACCGGCCAGCTCGGCAAGACCCAGCCCGAGGCCAATCAGGTCCTCTACTCCTACCTGCGCAAGTTCGGCATCGGCTCCTACACCGGCATCGGCTTCCCCGGCGAGACCAAGGGCATCCTGGCGCCCGCCGGCAAGTGGTCCACTTCGCAGCAGTACACGATCCCCTTCGGCCAGGGCTTCTCCATCAACGCCTTGCAGGCGGCGTCCATCTACTCGACCATCGCCAACGGCGGGGTCCGGATCCAGCCGTCGTTGGTGCGCGGCACCAAGGGCTCCGACGGCCACTTCACCCCCGCGCCCGCACCGGACAAGCGCCGCGTCGTCAGCGCGCAGACCGCGAAGGAACTGGCCCAGATGCTGGAGTCCGTCGTCGACGACGAGCAGGGCACCGGTCTGAAGGCGCGTATCCCCGGATACCGCGTCGCGGGCAAGACCGGCACCGCCAACCGCGTGGATCCGGCCACCGGCAGATACCGCGGCTACACCTCCTCCTTCGCCGGGTTCGCCCCGGCCGACAACCCCCGCGTCACCGTCTACTGCGCGATCCAGAACGCCACCGAGGGCAGCTACTACGGCGGCCAGATCTGCGGCCCGATCTACAAGCAGGTCATGGAGTTCGCCCTCAAGACGCTCCAGGTGCCGCCCACCGGGGCGCAGGCCGCGAACCTGCCCGTCGACTTCAAGCCCTGACCCCCCGTGCGCGCCGCGCCCACCTCCCCGACCGGCGCGGCGGCCCCCGCCGGGACCCGTACCGCCCGCACAGAACCACCAGGAACCAGCCCGTGACAACGATCACCCCCGCCCCCGGGAACCGTCCCCCCTCCCCGCCCTCGCTTCGCCCGCAGGCGGGTACGCCCGGTACGCTCACCGCCGTGCCACACGCTGATCAGTCCCAAACCACCCAGAAGGGCGCTTCCGTGACCTACCCGGGACCGCCGCGACCGGTTCAGACCTCCGCCACCTCCCTGACGGAGCTGGCCGATCAGCTGGGTGCCGCGCGGCCGGACAGCACCGCCGAGGTCACGGGCATCACCCACGACTCGCGCGCCGTGCGCCCCGGCGACCTGTACGCCGCCCTGCCCGGAGCCCGCGCGCACGGCGCGGACTTCGTCACCCAGGCGGCGAGCCTGGGCGCGGCCGCCGTCCTCACCGACCCGGCCGGTGCCGACCGGGCGGCCGCGACCGGCCTGCCGGTCCTGGTGGTCGAGGACCCGCGCGCGCGGATGGGTGAACTGGCCGCCACCCTCTACGGCCGGCCCGGCCGCGATCTGCTCCAGATCGGCATCACCGGTACCTCCGGCAAGACCACCACCGCCTATCTCGTCGAGGGCGGCCTGCGCACGGCCAAGGCCACCGGCCTGGTCGGCACGGTGGAGACCCGGATCGGCGAGGAGCGCATCAAGTCCGAGCGCACCACCCCCGAGGCCACCGACCTGCAGGCCCTGTTCGCGGTGATGCGCGAACGCGGCGTCGAGGCGGTCGCCATGGAGGTCTCCAGCCACGCCCTGGTGCTCGGCCGGGTCGACGGCTGCGTCTTCGACGTCGCCGTCTTCACCAACCTCAGCCCGGAGCACATGGAGTTCCACTCCGGCATGGAGGACTACTTCCAGGCCAAGGCGCAGCTGTTCACCCCGCGCCGCAGCCGGCTCGGCGTCGTCAACCACGACGACGAGTACGGCCGCCGGCTCGCCGCCGAGGCCACCGTGCCGGTGATCACCTTCTCCGCCGAGGGCCACCCCGACGCCGACTGGCGCGCCGAGGACGTCCAGGTCGGTCCGATGGACTCCACCTTCACCGTGGTCGCCCCCGACGGGCGGCGGATCGCCGCCCGCTCGCCGCTGGCGGGCCCCTTCAACGTGGCCAACACCCTGGCCGCCGTCGTGGCCCTGGCCGCGGCCGGCCTCGACCCGCAGGCCGCCGCCGACGGCGTCGCCGCCGTACCCGGCGTGCCCGGCCGCCTGGAGCGCGTCGACGCCGGGCAGCCCTACCTCGCGGTCGTCGACTACGCGCACAAGACCGACGCCGTCGAGTCGGTGCTCCGGGCCCTGCGCAAGGTCACCAAGGGGCAGCTGCACGTGGTGCTCGGCTGCGGCGGCGACCGTGACACGACCAAGCGCGCCCCGATGGGCGCCGCCGCGGCCCGGCTCGCCGACACCGCGGTGCTCACCTCCGACAACCCGCGCTCGGAGGACCCGCTCGCGATCCTCGCCGCGATGCTCCAGGGCGCCGCCGCGGTGCCCGCGCACGAGCGCGGCGAGGTGCTCCTGTTCGAGGACCGGGCCGCGGCGATCGCCGCCGCGGTCGGCCGCGCCCGGCCCGGCGACACCGTGCTGGTCGCGGGCAAGGGCCACGAGCAGGGCCAGGACATCGCCGGGGTGGTCCGACCCTTCGACGACCGCCAGGTGCTCCGCGAAGCAATCCAGAACACCCAGGGATGAAAATCCAGAAGACCCAGGGGATGAACTTGTGATCGCCCTCTCCCTCGCCGAGATCGCAGCAGTCGTCGGCGGGCAGACGCACGACATACCGGATCCGTCCGTCCAGGTCACCGGACCCGTCGTCCGGGATTCCCGGGAGGCGGTGCCCGGCAGCCTCTTCGTGGCCTTCGCCGGCGAGCGCGTGGACGGCCACGACTTCGCCGCCGCCGTCGTCGAGGCGGGCGCCGCCGCCGTGCTGGCGTCCCGTCCCGTCGGCGTGCCCGCGATCGTGGTCGAGGACGTCCAGGCCGCACTCGGCGCCCTCGCCCGCCACGTCGTGGCCCGGCTCGGCGCGACCCTCGTCGCCCTGACCGGTTCCGCGGGCAAGACCAGCACCAAGGACCTGATCGCCCAGGTGCTGGGGAGCAAGGCGCCGACCGTGTTCACGCCCGGCTCGCTCAACAACGAGATCGGCCTGCCGCTGACCGCCCTGTCCGCCACCGCGGAGACGAGGTTCCTGGTCCTGGAGATGGGCGCCCGCGGCATCGGCCACATCCGCTACCTGACCGAGCTGACCCCGCCCAGGGTCGGTCTCGTCCTCAACGTCGGCAGCGCCCACATCGGCGAGTTCGGCGGCCGGGAGCAGATCGCCCAGGCCAAGGGCGAACTCGTGGAGAGCCTGCCGCCGGCCGAGGACGGCGGCATCGCGATCCTCAACGCGGACGACCCGCTGGTCCGGGCCATGGCCTCCCGTACGAAGGCGAAAGTGACGCTCTTCGGAGAGTCCGGCGAAGCGGACGTACGCGCCGAGAACGTGAGACTCACGGACACCGGACAGCCCTCGTTCCGGCTTCACACACCCTCCGGTGCATCCGATGTGACCATGCGCCTGTACGGTGAGCACCACGTGTCGAACGCGCTCGCCGCGGCCGCCGTCGCTCATGAGCTGGGCATGTCCGCAACCGAGATCGCCACCGCGCTCTCCGGGGCGGGCTCCCTCTCCCGCTGGCGGATGGAGGTCACCGAGCGCCCGGACGGCGTGACCGTCGTCAACGACGCCTACAACGCCAACCCGGAGTCCATGCGGGCCGCCCTGCGCGCGCTCGTGGCGATGGGCCGGGGGCGGCGGACCTGGGCGGTGCTCGGCAAGATGGCCGAGCTGGGGGACGAGGCGCTCGCCGAGCACGACGCGGTCGGACGGCTCGCCGTCCGGCTCAACGTCAGCAAGCTCGTCGCGGTCGGGGGCAGGGAAGCGTCCTGGCTGCAACTGGGCGCATATAACGAGGGTTCGTGGGGTGAGGAGTCGGTGCACGTGTCCGACGCACAGGCGGCGATCGACCTGTTGCGCAGCGAGTTGCGCCCGGGGGACGTCGTACTCGTGAAGGCGTCCCGTTCGGTCGGTCTGGAGGGCGTCGCCCAGGCGCTCCTGGAGACCGGTACCGAGGGTGAGGTCGCCGCCCGATGATGAACCAGATCCTGTTCGCGGGTGTCATCGGCCTCTTCCTGACCCTGGTCGGCACCCCGCTGCTGATCAAGCTCCTGGCCCGCAAGGGCTACGGCCAGTACATCCGCGACGACGGACCGCGCGAGCACGCCAGCAAGCGCGGTACGCCGACCATGGGCGGCATCGCGTTCATCCTGGCGACGGTCGCCGCCTACTTCCTGTCCAAGGTGATCACCGGCAAGCCCCCGACGTACTCGGGCCTGCTGGTGCTCGGCCTCATGGTCGGCATGGGCATGGTCGGCTTCCTCGACGACTACATCAAGATCGTCAAGCGCCGTTCGCTGGGTCTGCGCGCCAAGGCGAAGATGGCCGGCCAGCTCATCGTCGGCATCGGCTTCGCGGTGCTGTCGCTGATGTTCTCGGACAACCGCGGCAACACCCCGGCCTCCACCAAGCTGTCGTTCATCACCGACTTCGGCTGGACCATCGGCCCGGTGCTGTTCGTGGTCTGGGCGCTGTTCATGATCCTGGCGATGTCGAACGGCGTGAACCTCACCGACGGCCTGGACGGCCTGGCCACCGGCGCCTCCGTGCTGGTCTTCGGCGCCTACACGTTCATCGGTGTCTGGCAGTTCCAGGAGTCCTGCGCCAACGCGCAGACCCTCACCAACCCGGGCGCCTGCTACGAGGTACGCGATCCGCTCGACCTCGCGGTGGTCTCCTCCGCGCTGATGGGCGCCTGCCTCGGCTTCCTGTGGTGGAACACCTCGCCCGCCAAGATCTTCATGGGCGACACCGGCTCCCTCGCGCTCGGCGGCGTCCTCGCGGGCCTGGCCATCTGCTCGCGCACCGAGCTGCTGCTCGCGCTGCTCGGCGGTCTGTTCGTGCTCATCACCATGTCGGTGGTCATCCAGGTCGGCTCCTTCCGGCTCACCGGCAAGCGGGTCTTCCGGATGGCGCCACTCCAGCACCACTTCGAACTCAAGGGCTGGTCCGAAGTGCTCGTCGTGGTCCGTTTCTGGATCATCCAAGGCATCTGTGTCATCGTCGGACTGGGCCTCTTCTACGCGGGATGGGCAGCGGACAAATGACCGACTGGCAGGGGAAGCACGTCACCGTCGCCGGACTCGGTGTCTCCGGGATCCCGGCGGCCAGGGTCCTGCACGGCCTGGGCGCCCAGGTCACCGTCGTCAACGACGGCGACGACGAGCGGTCCCGGGCGCAGGCGGCCGACCTGGAGGCCCTGGGCGTCACCGTGCGCCTGGGCGACGGGGACACCCTGCCCGACGGCACCGAACTGATCGTCACCACGCCCGGCTGGCGGCCGGACAAGCCGCTGTTCGCCGCCGCCGAGCGGGCCGGCGTGCCGGTCTGGGGCGACGTGGAACTCGCCTGGCGGCTGCGCGGCCCGGACGCCGCGCCCTGGCTCGCGGTCACCGGCACCAACGGCAAGACCACCACCGTGCGGATGCTCGCCGCCATCCTGGAGGCGGCGGGCCTGCGCACGGCGGCCGTCGGCAACATTGGCGTCTCCCTGCTGGACGTGGTCCTCGGCGAGCAGGAGTACGACGTGCTGGCCGTCGAGCTCTCCAGCTACCAGCTGCACTGGTCGCCCTCCGTGCGGGCGCACTCGGCCACCGTCCTGAACCTCGCCCCGGACCACCTGGACTGGCACGGCTCCATGGAGGCGTACGCCGCCGACAAGGGCCGTATCTACGAGGGCAACCGCGTCGCCTGCGTCTACAACGCGGCCGACAAGGCCACCGAGGACCTGGTGCGCGAGGCGGACGTCGAAGAGGGCTGCCGCGCCGTCGGGTTCACGCTCGGCACGCCCGGACCGTCCCAACTCGGCGTCGTGGACGGCATCCTGGTCGACCGCGCCTTCGTGGAGATGCGGCACAAGAACGCCCAGGAGCTGGCCGAGGTCTCCGACGTGGACCCGCCCGCCCCGCACAACATCGCCAACGCCCTCGCCGCGGCGGCCCTCGCCCGCGCCTTCGGCGTGCCGGCCACGGCCGTCCGGGACGGCCTGCGGTCCTTCACCCCCGACGCGCACCGCATCGCGCACGTGGCCGACGTGGACGGCGTCGCCTACGTCGACGACTCCAAGGCCACCAACACCCACGCAGCCGAAGCCTCGTTGGCGTCATATGAAAAGATCGTATGGATTGCGGGCGGCCTGGCGAAGGGCGCGGTCTTCGACGAACTGGTCGCGGGGGCGGCCCGCCGGCTGCGCGGTGTCGTCCTCATGGGCGCCGACCGCGCGCTCATCCGCGACGCCCTGACGCGACACGCCCCCGAAGTCCCCGTCGTCGACCTCGACCGGACCGACACTGGGGCGATGCTCCAGGCTGTCCAGGAGGCGCGGCGGCTCGCCCAGCCCGGCGACACGGTGCTGCTGGCCCCGGCCTGCGCCTCCATGGACATGTTCACCAACTACAACCAGCGCGGTGACGTGTTCGCGGAGGCCGTTCGCGAACTCGGCGCCCGCTGATCCCGGCCGCCCCCGCTGCCGGGCGACCCTGGGAGGGACGCGTGGGACCCGCGAGCCGAACCAGATCCGTGCGGCCGACGAACGGGGGAGGCCCGGATGCCCGGTAGCCCCGGCAGCCGCGCCGGCCGTCCGCCCGTACAGCGGGCCACGGCACGGCCCGCCGCCGCCCGCACCTCGCGCGACAACCCCGTCCGCACCCTCGTCACCCGCGCCCGCAAGGCGTGGGACCGCCCGCTCACGGCGTACTACCTGATCCTCGGCGGCAGCTCGCTGATCACCGTGCTCGGCCTGGTGATGGTCTACTCGGCCTCCCAGGTCACCGCGTTGCAGATGGCGCTGCCCGGGTCGTACTTCTTCCGCAAGCAGCTGCTCGCCGCGGTGATCGGCGCCGGGCTGCTGTTCGCCGCCGCCCGGATGCCGGTGAAGCTGCACCGGGCGCTGGCCTACCCGATGCTGGCGGGCGCGGTGTTCCTGATGGCCCTGGTGCAGGTGCCGGGGATAGGGATGTCGGTCAACGGCAACCAGAACTGGATCTCGCTCGGCGGCTCCTTCCAGATCCAGCCCAGCGAGATCGGCAAGCTGGCCCTGGTGCTCTGGGCCTCCGACCTGATCGCGCGCAAGCAGGAGAGGCGGCTGCTCACGCAGTGGAAGCACATGCTGGTGCCGCTGGTCCCGGTCGCCTTCATGCTGCTCGGCCTGATCATGCTCGGCGGTGACATGGGCACCGCGATCATCCTGACCGCCATCCTCTTCGGCCTGCTCTGGCTGGCGGGCGCGCCCACCCGGCTCTTCGTCGGCGTCCTCTCGGTCGCCGCCCTGATCGGCCTGGTCCTCATCAAGACCAGCCCCAACCGCCTGGGCCGGTTCGCCTGTGTCGGCTCCACCGACGCCACCAAGTGCTGGCAGGCGGTGCACGGCATCTACGCCCTCGCCTCGGGCGGATTCTTCGGTTCCGGCCTCGGCGCGAGTGTGGAAAAATGGGGTCAACTCCCCGAAGCCCACACCGACTTCATCTTCGCCGTCACCGGTGAGGAACTGGGCCTGGCGGGGACGCTGTCGGTGCTCGCCCTGTTCGCGGCTCTAGGCTATGCGGGCATCCGCGTGGCCGGACGCACGGAGGACCCCTTCGTGAGGTACGCCGCGGGAGGCGTGACGACCTGGATCATCGCGCAAGCGGTGATCAACATCGGTGCGGTGCTCGGCCTGCTGCCGATCGCCGGTGTCCCGCTCCCGCTGTTCTCCTACGGAGGGTCCGCCCTGCTGCCGACCATGTTCGCCATCGGGCTGCTGATCGCCTTCGCGCGTGACGAGCCCGCTGCGCGGGCGGCGCTTGCCATGCGGCAGCCCCGCTTCGGCAGGAAGCGGGCGCAGGGCTCCGCGGCCGGCCGCAAGACCGGCCGCAGGCCCGACCGGAGACCCGGGCGGATCCCCGGCCGGAACACCGGCGGGAATCCGGGCGGTGCCTCCGGACGGGCATCGGGCCAGAGATCCGGGCAAGGAGCGGGTCAGGGGTCCGGTCAGGGGCCCCGGAGATGGAACACGATGCGACGGCGTGCCTCGGCGGCGCGGCCGTCCGGAGAGCGGTGAATTTCGGTGCATGTCGTACTCGCCGGCGGAGGTACCGCGGGCCACATCGAGCCCGCGCTCGCCCTCGCGGACGCCCTGCGCAGGCAGGACCCGACCGTGGGCATCACGGCCCTGGGCACGGAGCGCGGTCTGGAGACCCGGCTCGTCCCGGAGCGCGGTTACGAGCTGGCGCTGATCCCGGCGGTACCGCTGCCGCGCAAGCCCACCCCCGAGCTGATCACCGTGCCGGGCCGGCTGCGCGGCACCATCAAGGCCGCCGAGCAGATCCTGGAGCGCACCAAGGCGGACGCGGTGGTCGGTTTCGGCGGCTATGTCGCGCTGCCCGCCTACCTGGCCGCCAAGCGGCTCGGTGTGCCCATCGTGATCCACGAGGCCAACGCCCGCCCCGGCCTGGCCAACAAGATCGGCTCACGCTACGCCGCCCAGGTCGCCGTCTCCACCCCGGACAACAAGCTGCGCGGCGCCCGCTACATCGGCATCCCGCTGCGCCGCGCCATCGCCACCCTCGACCGGGCGGCCGTACGCCCCGAGGCGCGCGCGCTGTTCGGCCTGGACCCCAACCTGCCCACGCTGCTGGTCTCCGGCGGCTCGCAGGGCGCCCGCCGGCTCAACGAGGTGGTCCAGCAGGTCGCGCCCTGGCTCCAGCAGGCCGGCATCCAGATCCTGCACGCGGTCGGCCCGAAGAACGAACTGCCGCGTGTCCAGCAGATGCCGGGAATGCCCCCCTACATCCCGGTAAGTTATGTGGACCGGATGGATCTCGCCTACGCCGCGGCCGACATGATGCTCTGCCGGGCCGGCGCGATGACCGTCGCCGAACTCTCCGCCGTCGGGCTCCCGGCCGCCTACGTCCCGCTGCCCATCGGCAACGGCGAACAGCGGCTGAACGCCCAGCCGGTGGTCAAGGCCGGCGGCGGACTGCTGGTCGACGACGCGGACCTGACCCCGGAGTGGGTGCAGCAGAACGTCCTGCCCGTACTGGCCGATCCGCACCGGCTGTACCAGATGTCCCGGGCCGCCGGTGAGTTCGGCCGCCGGGACGCCGACGACCTGCTCGTCGGCATGGTGTACGAGGCCATCGCCTCGCGCCGTTAGGACCATATGAACGAAGGGGCTTGGAAGCGTGGCCGGACCGACGACCGCCCGACGCGGTGAACGCCAGCAGAAGTCGTCCGGCCCGCCCCTGGTCCGCCGCTTGCGGCGGCGGCCCCTGCGGACGATCGCCGTCCTGGCGCCGGCCGTCGCCCTCCTGGGCGGCGGCACCCTCTGGGTCCTGTACGGCTCCTCGTGGACGCGGGTCGAGCACGTCACCGTCTCCGGCACCCGGGAGTTGACGCCCGGACAGGTGCGCTCGGCCGCCGCGGTCCCGGTGGGGGACCCGCTGATGTCGGTGGACACCGGCGCGGTCGCGGCGCGGCTGCGCCGTCGGCTGCCCCGGATCGACTCGGTGGACGTGGAGCGTTCCTGGCCGCACGGAATCCAGCTCACAGTGGTCGAGCGCACCGCGGTCATGGTGGAGGAAAAGGGCGGAAAGTTCCGCGAAGTGGACGCGCACGGTGTCCGGTTCGCCACAGTTTCCCAGGCGCCCAAAGGCGTGCCCGTCCTGGAATTGTCCCTTTCCCGCTCCGCCTCGGCCGCCGCGAGCCTGCGCCGTTTCGACGAGGACCGGCTCGTGCGCGAGGCGGTCACGGTCGCGGGCCGGCTGCCGGTCGCGGTCTCCCGGCAGACCCGCGCCATCAAGGTCCGTACTTATGACGACATCTCGCTGGAGCTGACCGGCGGCCGCACCGTGGCCTGGGGCAGCGGCGAGAGCGGCCCCGACAAGGCCCGCGCGCTCACCGCGCTGATGAAAGCCGCGCCCGGCGCACGGCACTTCGACGTCAGCGTCCCCACCGCCCCCGCGTCAGCCGGGAGTTGACGCACATCAGCGCAGGCCAGCACCCTGGTTGGGCACCGCTATGCCTGATCACATAGGGTGAAAAGAAAAACGGGAGGTTCGGCGTGTTCGTTGAACGGGCGCCACTTGTCGACTTAGTGTCCTGTTCAGAAGACTTCAAGGAACAGGCACACTGGTAACCCTAAACTTCAGGGTTAGGGTTCGGGTCGGCGTTACGGACCGTCCCATTCGGCATCAGCCGTCGCCGCGCGGGCATCCGCGAAGCGACGGCAACGTAATTCGAGGCGAGAGGCCTTCGACGTGGCAGCACCGCAGAACTACCTCGCAGTCATCAAGGTCATCGGTGTCGGCGGCGGTGGTGTCAATGCCATCAACCGGATGATCGAAGTCGGTCTCAAGGGCGTCGAGTTCATCGCCATCAACACCGACGCGCAGGCGCTGTTGATGAGCGACGCCGACGTCAAGCTGGACGTCGGCCGTGAACTGACCCGCGGACTGGGCGCCGGAGCCAACCCGGCCGTCGGCCGCAAGGCCGCCGAGGACCACCGCGAGGAGATCGAAGAGGTCCTCAAGGGGGCCGACATGGTCTTCGTGACGGCCGGTGAAGGCGGCGGCACCGGCACCGGCGGCGCGCCCGTCGTGGCCAACATCGCGCGCTCCCTCGGCGCCCTGACCATCGGCGTGGTCACGCGCCCGTTCACCTTCGAGGGACGGCGCCGCGCCAACCAGGCCGAGGACGGCATCGCCGAACTCCGCGAAGAGGTCGACACCCTCATCGTCATCCCCAACGACCGGCTGCTGTCCATCTCGGATCGCCAGGTCAGCGTGCTCGACGCGTTCAAGTCCGCGGACCAGGTGCTGCTGTCCGGTGTGCAGGGCATCACCGACCTGATCACCACCCCGGGCCTGATCAACCTCGACTTCGCCGACGTCAAGTCGGTCATGTCCGAGGCCGGTTCCGCCCTGATGGGCATCGGCTCGGCCCGCGGCGACGACCGCGCGGTGGCCGCCGCCGAGATGGCGATCTCCTCGCCGCTCCTGGAGGCGTCCATCGACGGCGCCCGCGGTGTCCTGCTGTCCATCTCCGGCGGCTCGGACCTCGGCCTGTTCGAGATCAACGAGGCCGCCCAGCTGGTCAGCGAGGCCGCGCACCCCGAGGCCAACATCATCTTCGGCGCGGTCATCGACGACGCCCTCGGCGACGAGGTCCGGGTCACCGTGATCGCGGCCGGCTTCGACGGCGGCCAGCCCCCGGCCCGCCGGGACAACGTCCTCGGCTCGGCCTCCTCCTCGCCCGCGCCCCGCCGCGAGGAGCCGGGTCCGGTACGGCAGTCCGAGAGCCGTCCGACCTTCGGCTCGCTCGGCAGCGTGACGCCGAAGGAGGAGCCGGAGCCGGTCGCCCCGGAGCCGGTGAACGACGTCCCGGCCGCCCCGCCGGTCCCGCCGGCGCCGCGGACCTACACCGACAGCGCGGCCGAGGAACTGGACGTACCGGACTTCCTGAAGTGATAGGACCGCGCGACACCGTGAACGGCGCGCACTTCGCCTTCACCGACCGGTGGGGCGGGGTGAGCGCCGTTCCGTACGAGGAGCTGAACCTCGGCGGCGCGGTCGGCGACCACCCCGACGCCGTACGGGCCAACCGGGAGCGGGCGGCGAAGTCCCTCGGACTGGACGCGGCCCGGGTGGTCTGGATGAACCAGGTGCACGGCGCCGACGTGGCGGTGGTGGACGGACCGTGGGACCCCGCGGCCGGTGTCCCCTCCGTCGACGCGCTCGTCACCGACCGCCCGGGGTTCGCCCTCGCGGTGCTCACCGCCGACTGCGTCCCGGTGCTGCTGGCCGACCCGGTCGCCCGGGTCGCCGCCGCGGCCCACGCGGGACGCCCCGGCATGGTGGCCGGCGTCGTCCCCGCCACGGTCCGGGCCATGGTCGGACTCGGCGCCGAGCCGGCCCGGATCACCGCCCGCACCGGACCCGCCGTGTGCGGCCGGTGCTACGAGGTGCCGGAGGCGATGCGCGCCGAGGTCGCCTCGGCCGAGCCGGCGGCGTACGCCGAGACGAGTTGGGGCACGCCGGCGCTCGACGTGAGCGCCGGGGTGCACGCCCAGCTGGAGCGCGCCGGGGTGCGCGACCGGGAGCGGTCGCCGGTGTGCACGCGCGAGTCGCGCGACCACTTCTCCTACCGCCGCGACCGCACCACCGGTCGGCTGGCGGGCTATGTCTGGCTGGACTGATGGGGCATGACGGAACGTAAGGACGAACTCGCCGCCAACCTGGCGAGAGTCGAGGAGCGCATCGCCGCCGCGTGCGCCGCCGCGGGGCGCCCGCGCGAGGACGTGACCCTGATCGTGGTCACCAAGACCTACCCGGCGGCCGATGTGCGGACCCTGTCCGGCCTCGGGGTGCGCCAGGTCGCCGAGAACCGCGACCAGGACGCGGCCCCCAAGGCCGCCGAGTGCGCGGACCTCCCGCTCAGCTGGCATTTCGTCGGTCAGCTCCAGACCAACAAGGTGCGGTCCGTGGTCGGTTACGCGGATGTCGTGCAGTCCGTGGACCGTTCCCGGCTGGTCACGGCGCTCTCCAAGGAGGCCGTGCGCGCAGGGCGCGAGCTGGGCTGCCTGATCCAGGTCGCCCTGGACGCGGAGGCCGGCGACCGGGGCGAGCGCGGCGGGGTGGCGCCGGACGGGATCGAGGAGTTGGCCGGTCTCGTGGCCCGCTCGCCCGGGCTGCGGCTGGACGGACTGATGACCGTCGCGCCGCTGACCGGCCCGTATGCCGGTCGTCAACAGGCGGCCTTCGAACGGCTCATGGATTTGTCGACCCGCCTGCGCGGGAACCATCCGGCTGCCACCATGGTCTCGGCAGGGATGAGCGCGGACCTGGAGCAGGCCGTGGCCGCCGGAGCGACACATGTGCGCGTCGGCACTGCGGTACTCGGAGTCCGCCCCAGGCTCGGGTAACGTCGCCAAGAAGTCGGACCACAGCAGAAAATATGGTCAATACCGCCGAAGAAGGCGCAACGACCTCGTGGATCGCGGGGACTTGGCGGTCGTCAGCCGATCCACCACAGAGCGGAGGACTCAGAGCATGGCCGGCGCGATGCGCAAGATGGCGGTCTACCTCGGCCTCGTGGAGGACGATGGGTACGACGGCCGGGGTTTCGACCCCGACGACGACTTCGAACCCGAACTTGACCCGGAGCCCGAGCGGGACCGCCGACGGCACGAACCGTCGCACCCGCCGCACGGAACACACCAGCAGCAAAGGGACGAACCGGTACGCGTGGTGCAGCCTCCGGCGCCACGCGAACCTGTGTCCCATTCCGCTTCGCTCCCGGCGGAATCCCCACGTCCGGCGCGTATCGCGCCCGTGGCATCCATCACACAAGAACGCGCGAGCCTGGAGAAGAACGCACCGGTGATCATGCCCAAGGTCGTGTCGGAACGTGAGCCGTACCGGATCACCACACTTCACCCCCGGACCTACAACGAGGCCCGTACCATCGGGGAACACTTCCGTGAGGGCACCCCGGTGATCATGAATCTGACGGAGATGGACGACACGGACGCGAAGCGACTTGTCGACTTTGCCGCCGGTCTGGTCTTCGGCCTGCACGGGAGCATCGAGCGGGTGACGCAGAAGGTGTTTCTGTTGTCGCCTGCTAACGTCGATGTCACGGCGGAGGACAAGGCCCGCATCGCAGAGGGCGGGTTCTTCAACCAGAGCTGAGACGCACCACCGGAATACAGGCACGGAGCAGGGGAGAGGGAAGCACCGATCATGGGCGTGGCCATGGAGGTTCTCTACATCGCGCTGATGGTGTTCCTCATCGTGCTGATCTTCCGATTGGTCATGGATTATGTGTTCCAGTTCGCCCGCTCGTGGCAACCCGGCAAGGCGATGGTGGTCGTTCTGGAGGCCACCTACACTGTCACCGATCCACCGCTGAAGCTTCTGCGGCGGTTCATCCCGCCGCTGCGTCTCGGGGGCGTGGCGCTCGACCTGTCCTTCTTCGTACTGATGATCATCGTCTACATCCTGATCTACATCGTGGGAAGCCTCGCGACATGAGAGTGGACGATACGGTCTTGCCGACTGCCGATGACTACGTTGAGGTGAAGAGATGCCGTTGACCCCCGAGGACGTGCGGAACAAGCAGTTCACGACCGTCCGCCTCCGAGAAGGCTATGACGAGGACGAGGTCGATGCCTTCCTCGACGAGGTCGAGGCCGAACTGACCCGCCTCCTCCGCGAGAACGAGGACCTGCGCGCCAAGCTGGCCGCGGCCACCCGCGCCGCCGCGCAGAACCAGCAGAACATGCGCAAGCCCCCGGAGCAGCAGGACCAGCAGCACCCGCAGCAGGGTGGCATGCCGCAGCAGGGCGGAATGCCCCAGCAGGGCGGGATGCCCCAGGGCGGGATGCCGCAGCAGGGCATGCGAGGTCCCGGCGCTCCGGTGCCCGCCGGCATATCGGGCCCGCCGCAGCAGCAGATGGGTGGCCCCATGGGTGGCCCGCCCCAGCTGCCGAGCGGTGCCCCGCAGCTGCCCGCCGGCCCCGGCGGACAGGGCCCGCAGGGCCCCGGCCCGATGGGTCAGGGTCCCGGCCCGATGGGCCAGGGCCCGGGACCGATGGGCCAGGGCCCCGGTCCGATGCAGGGCCAGATGGGTCCGGGCCCGATGGGCGGCCCCGGTCCCATGGGCGGTCCCGGCCCGATGGGCCAGGGTCCCGGTGGCGACAGCGCCGCGCGCGTCCTGTCGCTGGCTCAGCAGACCGCCGACCAGGCGATCGCCGAGGCCCGTTCCGAGGCCAACAAGATCGTCGGCGAGGCCCGTTCGCGTGCCGAGGGGCTGGAGCGGGACGCCCGCGCCAAGGCCGACGCGCTGGAGCGGGACGCGCAGGAGAAGCACCGCGTCGCGATGGGCTCGCTGGAGTCCGCCCGCGCCACGCTGGAGCGCAAGGTCGAGGACCTGCGCGGCTTCGAGCGCGAGTACCGTACGCGACTGAAGTCGTATCTGGAGTCGCAGCTGCGTCAGCTGGAGACCCAGGCCGACGACTCGCTGGCCCCGCCGCGCACCCCGGCGGCCGCGTCGCTGCCGCCGTCCCCGGCGCCTTCCATGGCTCCGGCCGGCGCGGGTGCCCCGTCCTACGGCGGCAACCAGGGGATGGGCGCGCCCGGCCCGGCCGGTCCGTCCTACGGCAGCCAGCAGCAGATGTCCCCGGCGATGACCCAGCCGATGGCGCCGGTGCGTCCGCAGGGTCCGTCCCCGATGGGTCAGGCACCGTCCCCGATGCGGGGCTTCCTGATCGACGAGGACGACAACTGAGGAGGCCCTGAAGGGTTTCCCCGAATAGGCGTCGGCAGCCTGAGAGAACGGCCCCGGAGGATTCGTCCTCCGGGGCCGTTCCCGTGTGTGCGTGTACGTGTGCGGGCCGGTGGGGGCTGGTCGCGCGGTTCCCCGCGCCCCTTTCACAGAGGCGCGGGGAACCGGCTCGCCCCCTACGCCTTGCGCAGCCGGAACGTCAGGGAAAGCCCCTCGTCCGTGAAGGTGTCGCCGTAGGTGCCGTCGGCCTCGCCCTGGGCGAAGTCCGTCGCCAGGACCTCGTCGGCGATGAGGCCCGCGTGCTCCGACAGCGCCGCGAGCACCGCCGGGTCCGTGGAGGTCCAGCGCAGCGCGATCCGGTCCGCGACGTCCAGGCCGCTGTTCTTGCGCGCCTCCTGGATCAGCCGGATCGCGTCCCGGGCCAGGCCCGCCCGGCGCAGCTCCTCGGTGATCTCCAGGTCGAGCGCCACCGTCGCGCCCGAGTCGGACGCCACCGACCAGCCCTCGCGCGGGGTCTCGGTGATGATCACCTCGTCCGGCGCCAGGGTGACCGTCTCGCCGTCGACCTCCACCGACGCCGTGCCCTCGCGCAGCGCCAGCGACAGCGCCGCCGCGTCGGCCCCGGCGACCGCCTTCGCCACGTCCTGCACCCGCTTGCCGAACCGCTTGCCCAGCGCCCGGAAGTTGGCCTTGGCGGTGGTGTCCACCAGGGAGCCGCCGACCTCGCTCAGCGACGCCAGCGAGGACACGTTCAGCTCCTCGGTGATCTGCGCGTGCAGCTCGCGGTCGAGGGCGTCGAAGCCCGCCGCCGCGACCAGCGCCCGCGACAGCGGCTGGCGGGTCTTGACGCCCGACTCCGCGCGCGTGGCCCGGCCCAGCTCCACCAGCCGCCGCACCAGCAGCATCTGCCGGGACAGCTCCGGGTCGATCGCGGACAGGTCCGCCTCCGGCCAGGCCGCCAGGTGCACCGACTCCGGGGCGCCCGGGGTGACCGGCACCATCAGGCCCTGCCAGACCCGCTCGGTGATGAACGGGGTCAGCGGGGCCATCAGCTTGGTGACCGTCTCGACGACCTCGTGCAGCGTGCGCAGCGCGGACTTGTCGCCCTGCCAGAAGCGGCGGCGCGAGCGGCGGACGTACCAGTTCGACAGGTCGTCGACGAACGCGGACAGCAACTTGCCGGCACGCTGCGTGTCGTACGCCTCCAGGGCCTGCGTGACCTGGTCGGTCAGCGCGTGCAGCTCGCTGAGCAGCCAGCGGTCCAGGACCGGGCGGTCGGCCGGGGCCGGGTCGGCCGCCGAGGGCGCCCAGTGGGACGTACGGGCGTACAGCGCCTGGAAGGCGACCGTGTTCCAGTAGGTCAGCAGCGTCTTGCGCACCACCTCCTGGATGGTGCCGTGGCCGACCCGGCGGGCCGCCCACGGGGAGCCGCCGGCCGCCATGAACCAGCGCACCGCGTCCGCGCCGTGCTGGTCCATCAGGGGGATCGGCTGCAGGATGTTGCCCAGGTGCTTGGACATCTTGCGGCCGTCCTCGGCGAGGATGTGGCCCAGGCATACGACGTTCTCGTACGACGACTTGTCGAACACCAGGGTGCCGACCGCCATCAGCGTGTAGAACCAGCCGCGGGTCTGGTCGATCGCCTCGGAGATGAACTGCGCCGGGTAGCGGCTCTCGAACAGCTCCTTGTTCTTGTACGGGTAGCCCCACTGCGCGAACGGCATCGAACCCGAGTCGTACCAGGCGTCGATGACCTCGGGCACGCGTACGGCCGTCGCCGCGCAGCCGTCCTGCGGGCAGGCGAAGGTGACCTCGTCGATGAACGGGCGGTGCGGGTCCAGGGCCGACTGGTCGGTGCCGGTCAGCTCGGACAGCCGCGCGCGCGAGCCGACGCAGGTGAGGTGGCCCTCCTCGCAGCGCCAGATGGGCAGCGGGGTGCCCCAGTAGCGGTTGCGGGAAAGGGCCCAGTCGACGTTGTTGTCCAGCCAGTCGCCGAAGCGGCCGTGCTTGACCGTGTCCGGGAACCAGTTGGTCTTCTCGTTCTCCGCCAGCAGCCGGTCCTTGACGGCCGTGGTGCGGATGTACCAGGACGGCTGGGCGTAGTAGAGGAGCGCGGTGTGGCAGCGCCAGCAGTGCGGGTAGCTGTGCTCGTAGGGCAGGTGCCGGAAGAGCAGGCCCCGCTCGGCGAGGTCCGCGGTCAGCCGCTCGTCGGCCTTCTTGAAGAAGACGCCCCCTACAAGATCGACGTCCTCCTCGAAGGTGCCGTCCGGGCGCACCGGGTTGACCACCGGCAGGCCGTAGGCGCGGCAGACCTTGAGGTCGTCCTCACCGAAGGCGGGGGACTGGTGGACCAGACCGGTGCCGTCCTCGGTGGTGACGTACTCGGCGTTGACCACGTAGTGGGCGGGCGCGGGGAACTCCACCAGCTCGAAGGGGCGCCGGTAGGTCCAGCGCTCCATCTCGGCGCCGGTGAAGGTCTCGCCGGTGGTCTGCCAGCCCTCGCCGAGCGCCTTGGCGACCAGCGGCTCGGCGACGACCAGCTTCTCCGCGCCGTCCGTCGCGACCACGTAGGTCACCTCGGGGTGCGCGGCGACCGCCGTGTTGGACACCAGCGTCCACGGGGTCGTCGTCCACACCAGCAGCGCGGCCTCACCCGCGAGCGGGCCGGAGGTCAGCGGGAAGCGGACGAAGACGGAGGGGTCGACGACCGTCTCGTAGCCCTGCGCCAGCTCGTGGTCGGACAGGCCGGTGCCGCAGCGCGGGCACCAGGGCGCCACCCGGTGGTCCTGGACCAGCAGGCCCTTGTCGAAGATCTCCTTCAGCGACCACCAGACCGACTCGATGTACTCGGGGTCCATCGTGACGTAGGCGTCGTCGAGGTCGACCCAGTAGCCCATGCGGGTCGTCAGCTCGGAGAAGGCGTCGGTGTGGCGGAGCACGGACTCGCGGCACCGGGCGTTGAACTCGGCGATGCCGTACGCCTCGATGTCCTTCTTGCCGCCGAAGCCCAGCTCCTTCTCCACCGCCAGCTCCACCGGCAGGCCGTGGCAGTCCCAGCCGGCCTTGCGGCCCACGTGGTAGCCGCGCATGGTGCGGAAGCGGGGGAAGACGTCCTTGAAGACGCGGGCCTCGATGTGGTGGGCGCCCGGCATGCCGTTGGCGGTGGGCGGGCCCTCGTAGAACACCCACTCGGGGCGGCCCTCGGACTGCTCCAGGCTCTTGGCGAAGATCTTCTGCTCGCGCCAGAAGTCGAGCACCGCGTGTTCGAGCGCGGGCAGGTCGACCTGGGCGGGCACCTGGCGGTACTGCGGCTGAGTGTTCAAGGAGCTTCCTCCGGCGGACGTTCTGCCTTCCGTCGGAGGGACGAGAGCCTTCGTGCTGTGTACGCCGTGTGCGGCGCGCTCCCGCGGTACCACCCTCCTTGGCCCTCCGGTGCGCCCTGCGCCCCGGCGAGCCCCCTCATTGGGGTCGCGATGCCGGGTCTACCGGCCCCCGCGCAGGCGCTGGGGCGTTCTTCCGGCGGCTCCGGGGTGATCTTCACGTCGCGCTCGCCCCCGGGCTCACACCGTCCCCGGGTCGCTCTGGGCTGCGTACGCCGCTACTCGTCCCCATCCACGCTTCTCGCTGAGGCCAGTGTACGGCGCTCCGGGGCGGGCGGCCGACCGCTTTACCGGCCGGGGCCGCCGGGGGGCGGAGCCGGTGCCCCGGTGACCCGAACGGCGAGGGGCGCCCGGTCGGATCACCGGACGGGCAGCCGGTCGGATTACCCGGCGGGGAGCGGGGCACAACGGATGCAGGCCGGCCGACGGCGGGCGCGGGGCGGGCGGATCGGGCGGCGTGCCCCGTTGCCGCGGAACTCAAGTCGATTTATCGTCCCAGCACGATTCGCGTGCAGATCACCCTATGTGAAGGGGCCGCGGGCATGGTGGCGAAGAAGACCGCCGAGCAGTCGGCGTCCGGCAGGTCCCGGCACACCCGTACCGGAGCCACGGGGACCGGTGCCGGCGCCGATGCCGGCCAGGAGCAGCGGAAGCGGGCTCCCGCCGGGAAGGCGGCGCGGGCCGCGGGGACCGGAGCGGCCGCGCGGGGTGGGGACGGAGCCGGTGTGGGCAGGAAGAGCACGGGCAAGAAGGCGGGCGCGGCCGAGGCCGCGAAGCAGACGGGAGCCACGACGGTGGTTGCGAAGAAGACTCCTGGCACGGCCACGGCGGCCACGACGGCCGTCCCCAAGGCACGGGTGGCCGCGGTGGTGGACCCCGGCGACCTCGCGGTGCGCCCGGGGGAGGACCCCTGGACCGAGAAGGAGGTCGCCGAGGCCCGCGCCGAGCTGGAGTCGGAGCTGGAGCGGCTGAGCGCGGAGATCAGCGCGTCCGAGGCCGCCGTGGCCGGCCTGATGCGCGACTCCGGCGACGGCGCGGGCGACGACCAGGCCGACACCGGCACCAAGAACATCACCCGCGAGCACGAGATGGCGCTGGCCGCCAACGCCCGCGAGACGCTCACCCAGACCGAGCGCGCCCTGGACCGGCTGGAGGCGGGCACCTACGGCCTGTGCGAGACCTGCGGCAACCCGATCGGCAAGGCCCGGATGCAGGCGTTTCCGCGGGCCACCCTGTGCGTGGAGTGCAAGCAGAAGCAGGAACGCCGGTACTGAACCGCCTCCGGGGCGTGCCGTACCCTCGTGCTCCAGGGTCTTTCGTTCGGATCAGGCCGGATCAGGGAGCGGTGCCAGGGCCCGCGAGCCCGGCCTGATCCGGACGACAGGCCCTCGGTCAGGTACCTAGGCGAGGGACTCACGTGGCAGAGGCGGAGCGCATCATCGGGACGCCGGGCACCCCGGACGCGCGGCGTACCGGGCAGCAGCGGACCGGCGGGGACGGGACGCCGGGCGAGCGGCCGCCGGCCGGCCCCGACGGCGCCCGCGCCGACGGCACGGCACCGGCGGGCGGCGCACCGGCGGCGGACGGCGGCCCGGCGGCGAGCGAGGCCGCCGAGCCCGCGCGGACCGCGGAGCCGGCCACGCCGGAGGCGGCCGGGCGCGGCCGCGGCAGGCGCCGGATCGGTGTGCTGTTCTCGGTGGCCGCCTTCGCCTACGCCCTCGACCTGATCAGCAAGCTCATCGTGGTGGCCAAGCTGGAGCACCACGCGCCGGTCGACATCTTCGGCAGCTGGCTCCAGTTCCAGATGATCCGCAACTCGGGCGCCGCCTTCAGCTTCGGCGAGGCGTACACGGTGATCTTCACGGTGATCGCGGCCGCCGTGATCGTGGTGATCGTCCGGCTCGCCCGCAAGCTCTACAGCCTGCCCTGGGCGTTCGCGCTCGGCCTGCTGCTGGGCGGCGCGCTGGGCAACCTCACCGACCGGATCTTCCGCTCGCCCGGCGTCTTCAAGGGCGCGGTCGTCGACTTCATCTCGCCCAAGCACTTCGCCGTCTTCAACCTCGCCGACTCGGCGATCGTCTGCGGCGGCATCCTGATCGTGCTGCTGTCGTTCAGCGGCCGGGACCCGGACGGGACCGTCCACAAGGACTGAGCCGAGGGCCCGCGCGTACGGCACCGCCCGGCCCGTCCGGCATACTCGACGGGTGAGCACGCTTCCCGAGATCCGTACCCTGCCCGTGCCCGACGGCCTGGAGGGCGAGCGCGTCGACGCCGCCATCTCCCGCATGTTCGGCTTCTCCCGCACGAAGGCGGCCGAGCTGGCCGCGGCGGGCAAGGTGCTGGTCGACGGCACGGTGGTCGGCAAGTCCGAGCGGGTGAGCGGCGGCGCCTGGCTGGAGGTCGAGATGCCGCAGGCGCCCGCGCCCGTGCGGATCGTGGCCGAGCCGGTCGAGGGCATGGAGATCGTGCACGACGACGACGACGTGGTCGTGATCGTCAAGCCGGTCGGTGTCGCCGCGCACCCCAGCCCCGGCTGGACCGGCCCCACGGTCATCGGCGGCCTGGCCGCCGCCGGGTACCGGATCTCCACCTCCGGCGCCGCCGAGCGCCAGGGCATCGTGCACCGCCTGGACGTCGGCACCTCCGGCCTGATGGTGGTCGCCAAGTCCGAGTACGCGTACACCTCGCTCAAGCGCCAGTTCAAGGAGCGCACGGTCGACAAGCGCTACCACACCCTGGTGCAGGGCCACCCCGACCCGACCAGCGGCACCATCGACGCGCCCATCGGGCGGCACCCGAACCACGACTACAAGTGGGCGGTCACCGCCGAGGGCAAGCCGTCCGTCACGCACTACGACCTCATCGAGGCGTTCCGCGCGGCCTCCCTGCTCGACGTGAAGCTGGAGACCGGGCGCACCCACCAGATCCGCGTCCACATGGCCGCCCACCGGCACCCCTGCGTCGGCGACCTGACCTACGGCGCCGACCCCACCCTCGCCAAGCGGCTGCGGCTGACCCGCCAGTGGCTGCACGCCGTACGGCTCGGCTTCGAGCACCCCGGCGACGGCCGGTGGGCGGAGTTCGCCAGCGACTACCCCGAGGACCTCCAGCAGGCCCTGGAGCAGGTGCGCGAGGAGACCTACGCGTGAGCGGGCCGTCGTACGCGGTACGCGTCGCCGAAGGGCCGGCCGACCGGGCGGCCTGCTTCGCGGTGCGCAAGGAGGTCTTCGTCACCGAGCAGGGTGTGCCCGAGGAGATCGAGTACGACGACCTCGACGCCGTCGCCGTGCATGTGCTGGCCGTCCGCGCGGACGGCGTGCCGCTGGGCACCGGCCGGCTGCTGCACGGCGCGGCGGCGGCCGGGAAGACCGGCGCGGACGCGGACGTCGGCTCGCTCGGCCGGCTCGCCGTCGCGAAGGCGGCCCGCGGCCTCGGCGTCGGCGCGGCCCTGGTGCGCGCCGTGGAGGGCGCGGCCCGCGCGCGCGGCCTGACCGCGGTGGACCTGCACGCGCAGACCCAGGCCCTGGGCTTCTACGAACGGCTCGGGTACACGGCGTACGGACCCGAGTTCCCGGACGCGGGTATCCCGCACCGGGCGATGCGGCGCGCACTGTAGCCGAGGGCGAAGAGGCCGGTCGGAGCGACGGCATGGCAGGCTGGGGGTCTGCCGTGTGATCGTCCGACTCCCGGAGCGCTGACCGTGGATCAGTTGGCCCTGCTGTTCGTCATCCTGCTCGCGGCGGTGATCAGCGTCCCCGTCGGGGACCGGTTCGGGCTGCCCGCGCCGGTGCTGATGACGCTCCTCGGGATCGTGCTGGCGGTCCTCGACTTCGTGCCGAACGTCGACATCCCGCCCGGCCTGATCCTGCCCGCCCTGCTGCCGCCGCTGCTCTACGCCGCCGTACGGCGCACCTCCTGGCGGCAGTTCACGGCGAACAAACGGCCGATCTTCCTGCTGGCCGTCGCGCTGGTCTTCGTCACCACGATCTGCGTGGCCGTCGTCGCCCACACCATCGTGCCGGGACTGTCGCTGGCCGCCGCGGTGGCGCTCGGCGCGCTGATCGCCCCGCCCGACCCGGTCGCGGCCACCGCCGTCGCCGGACAGCTCGGGCTGCCGCGCCGCCTGGTGTCGATCCTGGAGGGCGAGGGGCTGTTCAACGACGTCACCGCCATCGTGCTCTACCACGTGGCGATCGCCGCCGTCGTCAGCGGCGAGTTCTCCGCCTGGCAGGCCGGGCTCGACCTGGTGCTGTCCGCGGGGGTCGCGGTGGCCATCGGCGTGGCGCTCGGCTGGGGCGCCAACAAGCTGCTGGACCGGCTGGGCGACGCCACCCTGCAGATCGGGCTGACCCTGCTCGTGCCGTACGCCTCCTACGTGCTCGCCGAGGAACTGCACGGCTCCGGTGTGCTCGCCGTGCTCACCACCGCCCTGTTCCTGTCCGAGTACGCCGCCGACGCCGACGACGTGCTCAGCCGGCTGGCCGGGCACACCGTCTGGGACGTCGTGGACACCCTGGTCACCGGGGTCGCCTTCGGGCTCATCGGCCTGGAACTGCACAACGCGCTGCGGACCGCGTCCGGCCGCTGGGGCGAACTGCTCGGCTGGGCCGGGGTCGTGGTGGGCGTGGTGGTGTTCGTCCGGCTGCTGTGGCTGCTGCCGGCGACCTGGCTGACCAGACGCCTGCACGCGCGCCGGGACTACGAGGAGGACATCCCGATGACCTGGCGGGAGACCGTCGTCATGTGGTGGTCGGGGATGCGCGGCGTGGCCTCGGTCGCGCTGGCGCTGGCCATCCCGCTGGAGACGCAGAGCGGCGCGCCCTTCCCCGACCGGGACGAGATCGTGTTCATCGCCTTCGGGGTCATCATGGTGACGCTCGTGGTGCAGGGGCTCACCCTGCCCTGGCTGGTCAAGCGGCTGGGCGTGCGGGCCGACACCGAACGCGAGCAGGAGTTCGAGCGGGAGCTGGCGGTCCGGGCGGCGAAGGCGGCCAAGCGGCGGCTCAAGGAGATCGAGACGGTCGAGGACCTGCCGGACGAGCTGTCCGAGCAGATGCAGCGCCGGGCCTACGAGATCGGGCTGCGGATCAACCCGCAGATCGGGGACGAGGAGCGGCGCGAGGCGCAGGAGAAGCGGGTGCGGCGGATCAAGCGGCTGCGGCGCATCCAGAGCGAGATGCTCAGCGCCGCCCGGCACGAGGTGCTGGCCGCGCGCAGCGAGCCGGGCGCCGACCCGGAGATCGTGGACCGCGTGCTGCGCCATCTCGACGTGCGCAGCCTGCGGTGACTCGCGTCCGCTGACACTCACGGAGCACAGGGCCTAGGCTCTGGGAGCATGACACGCAACGTGGTGATCAGCGGTGGCGGTACCGGGATCGGGCTGGCCACGGCACAGGTGTTCGCGGCCGGCGGGGACCGGGTGCTGCTCCTCGGGCGCAGAGAGGACGTGCTGCGCAAGGCGGAGGTGCCCGGGGCGCTGACGTTCGCCGCCGATGTCGGGGACGTGGACGGGGTGCGGGCGGTGGCCCGGTTCGTCGCCGAGGAGATGGGCGCCGTGGACGTCCTGGTGCACAGCGCCGGCGGCTCCGGGCAACTGGAGCCCCAGGTGGAGCGGGACGACCCGCTCGATCTCGTCGCCGACAACTGGACAGTCAACTTCCGGATCAACACGCTGACCGCCGTGCTGCTCACCGAGGCTCTCAAGGACCGGCTGGCCGAGCCGGGCGGACGGGTGCTCTTCCTCAGCTCCATCGCCGCCCACCGCGGCTCCGGCACCGGCGCCTACGCCGCCTCCAAGGCCGCCCTGCACCCCTACGCCCACGACCTGGCCCGCCAGTTGGGCCACCGCGGCATCACCGTGAACGTGGTCGCCCCCGGCTACATCGAGGACACCGACTTCTTCGGCGACGCGATGGACGAGGAGCGGCGCGCCCGGCTCGTCGCGGAGACCTCCGTGGGACGGGCCGGCACGCCGGGCGACGTCGCCGCCACCCTGCACTGGCTGGCCTCCCCGGCCGCCGGCCACCTCACCTCCCAGATCATCCAGGTCAACGGCGGCGCCGAGCGCGGCCACTGACCCCGGCGGGGCGCCGGCAGCTCACCGGCGCCCCGACCCCGACCTGTCGAACTCGTCCAGCTTGTCGTGCCGGTCGTGCCGGTCGTGCGGGTCACGCCGGTCGTGCGGGTCCTGCTTGTCGTACTTATCGTGCTTGTCTTGCTTGTCGTGCTTGTTGAAGGATGGCCACGCCGCGCCGTCGCGGGACGGGTCGTCGCCGTCGCCCTGCCGCGGCACCGCCTCGGCCGTGTTGACGCGCGGCAGGGCGTACGGGTGCTCCTCGCACAGCCAGCGCAGCATCTCCTCGCGCACCGCGACCCGTACCGTCCAGATGTCGTCGGAGTCCTTCGCCGTCACCAGCGCCCGCACCTGGATGGTGGTCGGCGTGGTGTCGGTGATCTGCACGCTGTAGGCGCGGCCGTCCCAGGCCGGGCACTGGCGCAGGATGTCCCGCAGCTTCTCGCGCATCGCCTCCAGCGGCGCGGCGTGGTCCAGGTGCCAGAAGACCGTGCCGGTCATCTGCGGGGTGCCGCGCGACCAGTTCTCGAACGGGTTGGACGTGAAGTGCGAGACCGGCATGGTGATCCGGCGCTCGTCCCAGGTCCGTACCGTCAGGAAGGTCAGGGTGATCTCCTCGACCGTGCCCCACTCGCCGTTCACCACCACGGTGTCACCGATGCGCACCATGTCGCCGAAGGCGATCTGCAGCCCGGCGAACATATTGCTCAGCGTGGACTGCGCCGCCACACCCGCGACGATGCCGAGGATGCCGGCCGAGGCCAGCAGCGAGGCCCCCGCCGCCCGCATCTCCGGGAAGGTCAGCAGCATGGAGGCGGCCGAGACCACGATGACGATCGCGGTGACCACCCGCATGATCAGCTCGACCTGGGTGCGCACCCGCCGTACCCGGGCCGGGTCCCGGTTGGCGCGGGCGCTGGCGTAGCGCGAGTACGAGGTCTCCACGATGGCCGCCGCGATCCGGATCGTCAGCCAGGCGGCCGAGCCGATCAGCACCAGCGTCAGGGTCCGGCCGATGCCGCCGCGGTGCTGCTCCAGCAGCTCGGCCTGGTCGTAGGAGCCTCTGAGCAGCGCTGCGCACAGGACGAGCTGGTAGGGCACGCGGGCGCGGCGCAGCAGCCCCCACAGTGGTGTCTCGTGGTGGCGTTCGTCGGCCTTGCGTAGCAGCAGGTCGGTGGCCCAGCCGATGACCAGGGTGAGGACGACGGAGCCGCCGACCACGACCAGCGGACGCAGTACGTTCTCCATGCCTGCGAACGTAACCGGCCCCGGGCGGACATGAACATGTGTCTTCTCCGCGATCGCGGGTACGGCCCGGCGGGTGTGGCGAGGCTCTCGCGAAACATCCACATCCCGCCGCGGTCGGGCACTGTCGTACCCGGCTGGCACCATGGCCTCATGAACATCATGCTCTTCCACTCGACCCATGGCCTGACCCCGGCGGTGCGGCAGGCCGCGGACCGGCTGCGCGCCGCGGGACACGAGGTATGGACACCGGATCTCTTCGAGGGCGCCACGTTCGACTCGGTCGAGGAGGGCATGGCGTTCAAGGACGGCATCGGCAAGGACGAACTGCTCAGACGGGCCGTGCTGGCCGCGGCCCCCTATTCGGAACGGGGCCTGGTGTACGCCGGGTTCTCGCTCGGCGCGTCCATCGCCCAGACCCTCGCCCTCGGCGACGAGAAGGCGCGCGGCCTGCTGCTCCTGCACGGCACGTCCGACCTGGCGCCCGGCGTCCAGGCCGACGGCCTGCCCGTCCAGTTGCACGTGGCCGAGCCCGACCCGTTCGAGCCGGACGACTGGCTGAGCGCCTGGTACCTCCAGATGGGCCGGGCCGGCGCCGACGTGGAGGTCTACCGCTACCCCGGGGCCGGGCACATCTACACCGACCCCGACCTGCCCGACTACGACGCGGAGGCCGCCGAGGCCACCTGGCGGGTGGCGCTCGGCTTCCTCGGCTCCCTGGACTGACCGGCCGCACCGGTCCCGGGCCGGCTACACCGGGTCGTAGGTCCGCTCGACCCGCTGCGTGCCGCTGCGCGTGCGGTACGAGCGGGCCCAGGCGGAGGTGGCGTCCGCGCGGGTGCGGTCGGACAGCACGTAGTAGTCCATCTGCGCGCGCTCGGCGGTGAGGTCCAGGACGCCGTAGCCGTGCCGGTCGGTGTCCACCCAGTGCACATGCCGGTTGGCGGCCTGGATCACCGGCGCGGCCAGCGCCGAGACCACGCCCTCCGGCACCTTGACGATGTCGTCGAGGTTGTCGGAGGTCAGCGAGGTGACCACGAACTCGGTGGCGGCCGACGCCGACAGCGGGTAGGTGCCGGCGTCCACCGGCACGTCGTTGGCCCACGCCATGTGGATGTCGCCGGTCAGGAAGACGGTGTTGCGGATGGCGTTGGCGCGCAGATGGGCCAGCAGTTCGCGCCGGTCGTCGGTGTAGCCGTCCCACTGGTCGGTGTTGATCGCGAGCCCGTCCCGCGGCAGCCCGAGCAGCTTCGCCAGCGGCCCCAGCAGGTCCGCGGAGAGCGAGCCGACGACGAACGGGGAGATCATCACGGAGTTGCCGACCAGCCGCCAGGCGGTGTCGGACGCCTTCAGGCCGGCCTTGAGCCAGTCCAGTTGGGCGCGGCCCGTGATCGTGCGGTCCGGGTCGTCGACCGCGCCGCTGCCGCCGGACACCTGCTGCGAGCGGAAGGAGCGCAGGTCGAGCAGGGACAGGTCGGCCAGCTTGCCGAAGCGCAGCCGGCGGTAGGTGGTGCCCTCGATCGCCGGGCGCACCGGCATCCACTCGAAGTACGCCTGCTTCGCGGCGGCCTTGCGGTCGCTCCAGGTGCCCTCGGCGCCCTCGGTGTGGTTGACCGCGCCGCCCGACCAGGCGTTGTCGGCGAACTCGTGGTCGTCCCAGATGGCGATGACCGGTGCCTTGTGATGCAGCGCCTGCAGGTCGGGGTCGGTCTTGTGCTTGGCGTGCCGGACGCGGTAGTCGGCGAGGGTGATGATCTCGTTCGCCGGGGCGTGCGGCCGGACGACCTTGCCGCGGGCCGCGTACTCGCCGGTCTTGTACTCGTAGATGTAGTCGCCCAGGTGCAGCCAGCCGTCCAGATCGCCGCGGGCGGCGAGATGGCGGTAACCGGCGAAGTAGCCGGCCTCCCAGTTGGCGCAGGAGACCACGCCGAAGCGCAGGTTGGCCACGGCGGCGTCGTGGGCGGGCGCGGTGCGGGTGCGGGCGGCGGGGGAGTCGGTGGCGCCGGCCGAGAACCGGAACCAGTAGTCGGTGGCCGGCTCCAGGCCGCGGATGTCGGCCTTGACGGTGTGGTCGGAGGCGGCCGTGGCGGTGGTGGAACCCTTCGCCACGATGGTGGTGAACGCCTTGTCCCGGGCCACCACCCAGCTCACCTCGGTGTCGGGGCCGAGCCCGGAGCCGGGTATCGCCTCCGCGGCCGGGGTCACCCGGGTCCACAGCAGGACGCCGTCGGGCAGCGGGTCGCCGGAGGCGACGCCGTGCAGGAAGGCGGGGGTGTCCGTGGCGGCGCGGGCCGGCAGCGCGGCGGCCAGCGGACCGGCCAGGACAGCGCTCGCCGCCGCGGCCTTGACGACCGTACGGCGGCGCGGGGAGAGGGAGCCGAGGCCCTGGGAAGCCTCGGGCGATCTGTATCTACTGGTCACGGGCGATCAGATTACTGACCAGTAGAGCCGAGGAGCGGGCGAACCCGTGAAGTTCGCCCGCTCTTCAACAGCGGTTTCGACAGCGGTCGGGCGAAGGCGCGGTCAGCCCTTGAGCGCGGCGCCGACCACCGAGTCGAAGTCCGCCACCGACATCGGCGCGTTCTTCGAGCCGGGGGCGGTGAGCTGCTTGCCGTCCATCACCAGGGTCGGGGTGCCGGTCACGCTGTCCTTGTTGTCGTCGAAGGTCTTCGACATGGCCATGGCCCAGGCGTCGTAGGTGCCGTCCTTCACCGCCGCCTGGAACTTGGCGTTGCCCTTGAGCGCCGAGACGGTGTCGGCGACCTTGAGCAGGTAGTCGTCGCTCTTGAACTTGTCGTCGTTCTCGTCCGGGTGCCACTTGGTGGAGTAGAGCGCGGTCTTGTACTCAAGGAACGCCTCGGGGCTGACGTTCAGCGCGGCGCCGAGGGCGCTCAGCGCGTTCTTGGAGCCTTCGCCCTGGTCGTGCGCGTCCAGGAAGGTGCCCGAGATGTACTGCATCTTGAACTTGCCCTCGTCGACGTCCTTCTTCAGGGTCGCGCCGACGGTCTGCTCGAACTGGGCGCACACCGGGCAGCGCGGGTCTTCGTAGACCTTGAGGGTCTTCTTGGCGGTGCTCTTGCCGAAGATCACCGTCGTGCCGTCCGTGCCGGAGGTGTTGGCCGGCGCGACGACCTTCTCGTCCTTGACGGCGTCCCAGTGACCGGGCTTGTTGGCCTGCACGACGGCGTAGCCGATGCCGCCGGCCGCCGCCAGCACGACGACGACCGAGGCGACGACGATCAGCTGCCGCCGGGTCTTGGCGCGCTTGGCCTCGCGTTCGCGCTCGGCGCGCAGCCGCTCACGGGCCGCCGTCTTCGCCGTCTGGCTGTTGCGCTTGCTCATGGTGGTGTCTCTCCTGGGGGACGCGCGGCGGCGCCGCGCGGGTACGGGTAGGGGGCCGGTCGTGCTCGGGCCGGCCGTCGCCGCTCAGCGGAGGGCGAGGGCCGCGGCGGCCGAGCGCGGTGGTCCGCGCCGTCCCAGGGAGTGCGTGAGGAGGCGGGTGCGCAGCGCGAGGGCGTGCGGGGCGCGGCGCACCGGGCGGCGGGCCGGGCGGGGCCGGCGCACCGCGACGGCCGCGACCGCGAGCAGCAGCGGGCGGAAGGTGGTGGCGCCCGCGGCGCGCAGCAGCTGGGCCAGGGCCCGCTCGCCGCGGCGCAGCCAGCCGGCCGCGAGCAGCCCCACGGCGATGTGCGCGGCCAGCAGCAGCCAGGCGGTGGCCGGGTCGGCGTGCGCCGGCAGCGCCGCGAGCCGGTCGGTGCCGGCGCCGGTCATCCGGGCCCAGGGGGTGCCGACGCTCGCGTGGCTGCCGCACAGCACGTCCCAGCCGACCGAGCGCAGCGGCCCGGTCAGCGGGCCGCCCGCCGGGCCGTAGCAGACGTGCTGGCCGGTGGTGAAGACGGTGTCGGCGGCCAGCTCCAGCGGGACCAGCAGGACGGCGATCCGCGCGAAGCCGCGCTCGCGGCCGGCCAGGGCGTAGGCGAGCAGGAACACGGCGAGCGCGACCGCGGCCACCGTGTTCAGCGGCAGCGGGACCCGCGAGAGGAGCACGTGCGACGCGGTGCTGAGCGTCACGACCACGGCCGTGAACAGCGCCGCGCGTACGGCTCTGAGGTGGGTCCCTGATATGTCCATAGCGAGACAAGAGTGTGGCACGGGGGCCGGTAAGGGGACTCTAAAAGGTCCCTGTGTGCGGCCGATCCGTCACAGACCCGGAATCCGTCCGTTGCGGAACAGGTCCAGGAAGATCTGGTGGTCGCCGCGCGCGCGGGCGCCGTAGCCGTGCGCGAAGTCCACCAGCAGCGGGGCGAAGCCGTCCTCGTCGGCCGCGATCGCCGCGTCGATGGCCCGCTCGGTGGAGAACGGCACCAGCGACTCGCCGGACTGGTCGTCGGCCGCCGCGTGCATGGTGGCGGTGGCCCGGCCCAGGTCGGCGACGACCTGCGCGATCTCCTCGGGGTCGTCGATGTCCTCCCAGCCCAGGTCGACGGCGTACGGCGAGACCTCGGCGACCAGCTGGCCCGCGCCGTCCAGCTCGGTCCAGCCCAGCCACGGGTCGGCGTGCGCCTGCAGGGCGCGCTGGGAGATCACCGTGCGGTGGCCCTCGTGCTGGAAGTAGTCGCGGATCGACCGGTCGGTGACGTGCCGGGAGACGGCCGGGGTCTGGGCCTGCTTGATGTAGATCACGACGTCGTTCTCCAGGGCGTCGCTGTTGCCCTCCAGGAGGATGTTGTACGAGGGCAGCCCGGCCGAGCCGATGCCGATGCCCCGGCGGCCCACGACGTCCTTCACCCGGTAGGAGTCCGGGCGGGCCAGCGAGGACTCGGGCAGCGTCTCCAGGTAGCCGTCGAAGGCGGCCAGCACCTTGTAGCGGGTGGCGGCGTCCAGCTCGACGGAGCCGCCGCCGGGCGCGAAGCGGCGCTCGAAGTCGCGGATCTCGGTCATCGACTCCAGCAGCCCGAACCGGGTCAGCGAGCGGGCGTCGCGCAGCGCGTCCAGGAGCGGGCCCTCGGCGGTGTCCAGGGTGAAGGGCGGCACCTCGTCGCTCTTGGCGCCGGTGGCCAGGGCGTGGATCCGCTCCCGGTAGGCGGCGGCGTAGACCGTGACCAGCTCGGTGATCTGGTCGTCGCTGAGCGCCTTGGCGTACCCGATGAGGGCGATGGAGGCGGCGAAGCGCTGGACGTCCCAGGTGAACGGGCCGACGTACGCCTCGTCGAAGTCGTTGACGTTGAAGATCAGCCGGCCGTTCGAATCCATGTACGTGCCGAAGTTCTCCGCGTGCAGGTCGCCGTGGATCCACACGCGCGAGGTGCGCTCGTCCAGGTAGGGACCGCCGCGCCCGGTGGGCCCGGCCGCCAGGTCGTGGTGGAAGAGGCACGCCGTGCCCCGGTAGAAGGCGAAGGCGGAGGCCGCCATCTTGCGGAACTTCACCCGGAACGCGGCCGGGTCGGCGGCCAGCAGTTCGCCGAAGGCGGTGTCGAAGACGGCGAGGATCTCCTCGCCGCGCTGCTCGTCGCTGAGCCGGGGAACCGACATCGCTGGTGCCTCCTGGTGCGGGTGGTGCCTGACAAGGGGAGCGGATCTTCCCCCGGACCAACGTCCGGTGCCGCCGGTAAGTGCCCGCCCCGGCCGGCCGCCCCCTCGCCGCCCGAAGGAACCGGCACAGCCCCGGCTGTCAGTGCCGGGGCATAGACTTCGACGCTGACCCCGGACTGTCCCGAGCCCGCCGCCGATCCGTGCCCCAGGAGGCCGAACCGTGTCGAAACCGCCGTTCACGCACCTGCACGTCCACACCCAGTACTCGATGCTGGACGGTGCCGCGCGGCTCAAGGACATGTTCGACGCCTGCAACGAGATGGGCATGTCGCACATCGCCATGTCCGACCACGGCAACCTGCACGGGGCGTACGACTTCTTCCACACCGCGAAGAAGGCCGGGGTCACCCCGATCATCGGCATCGAGGCGTATGTCGCCCCCGAGTCCCGGCGCAACAAGCGCAAGATCCGCTGGGGCCAGCCGCACCAGAAGCGGGACGACGTCTCCGGTTCGGGTGGTTACACCCACAAGACCATGTGGGCGGTGGACCGCACCGGCCTGCACAACCTCTTCCGCCTCTCCTCGGACGCCTACGCCGAGGGCTGGCTGCAGAAGTGGCCCCGCATGGACAAGGAGACCATCTCCCAGCGGTCGCAGGGCATCGTCGCCTCCACCGGCTGCCCCTCGGGCGAGGTGCAGACCCGGCTGCGCCTGGGCCAGGACGCCGAGGCGCTGCAGGCCGCCGCCGACTACCAGGACATCTTCGGCAAGGACCGGTACTTCCTGGAGCTGATGGACCACGGCATCGACATCGAGCACCGGGTGCGCGAGGGCCTGCTGGAGATCGGCAAGAAGCTCGGCATCCCGCCGCTGGTCACCAACGACTCGCACTACACGTACGCGCACGAGGCCGGCGCCCATGACGCCCTGCTGTGCATCCAGACCGGCAAGAACCTGTCCGACCCCGACCGCTTCAAGTTCGACGGCACCGGCTACTACCTGAAGTCCACCGACGAGATGTACGCCATCGACTCCTCGGACGCCTGGCAGGAGGGGTGCGCCAACACCCTCCTGGTGGCCGAGATGGTCGACACCACGGGCATGTTCGAGAAGCGCGACCTGATGCCCAAGTTCGACATCCCCGAGGGCTTCACCGAGGTCACCTGGTTCAAGGAGGAGGTCCGGCGCGGCATGGACCGCCGCTTCCCCGGCGGCGTCCCCGAGGACCGCCAGAAGCAGGTCGAGTTCGAGATGGACGTCATCATCCAGATGGGGTTCCCGGGGTACTTCCTGGTCGTCGCCGACTTCATCATGTGGGCCAAGAACAACGGCATCGCGGTCGGCCCCGGCCGAGGCTCCGCGGCCGGTTCGATCGTCGCCTACGCCCTGGGCATCACCGACCTCGACCCGATCCCGCACGGCCTGATCTTCGAGCGGTTCCTCAACCCCGAGCGCGTCTCCATGCCCGACGTCGACATCGACTTCGACGAGCGCAGGCGCGTCGAGGTGATCAGGTACGTCACCGAGAAGTACGGCGCCGACAAGGTCGCCATGATCGGCACCTACGGCAAGATCAAGGCCAAGAACGCGATCAAGGACTCCGCGCGCGTGCTGGGTTACCCGTACGCGATGGGCGACCGCATCACCAAGGCCATGCCCGCCGACGTACTGGGCAAGGGCATCGACCTGAACGGCATCACCGACTCCTCGCACCCGCGCTACTCGGAGGCCGGCGAGGTCCGCGGGATGTACGAGAACGAGCCGGACGTGAAGAAGGTCATCGACACCGCCAAGGGCGTCGAGGGCCTGGTCCGGCAGATGGGCGTGCACGCGGCCGGCGTGATCATGTCCAGCGAGACCATCACCGAGCACGTCCCGGTCTGGGTCCGGCACACCGACGGCGTGACCATCACCCAGTGGGACTACCCGAGCTGCGAGTCGCTCGGCCTGCTGAAGATGGACTTCCTCGGCCTGCGCAACCTGACGATCATGGACGACGCCGTCAAGATGGTGAAGTCCAACAAGGGGATCGACATCGATCTCCTCAGCCTCCCGCTGGACGACCCGACGACCTTCGAACTGCTCCAGCGCGGCGACACCCTCGGCGTCTTCCAGTTCGACGGCGGCCCCATGCGCTCCCTGCTGCGCCTGATGAAGCCCGACAACTTCGAGGACATCTCCGCCGTCTCCGCGCTGTACCGCCCGGGTCCCATGGGCATGGACTCGCACACCAACTACGCGCTGCGCAAGAACGGCCTCCAGGAGATCACCCCGATCCACCAGGAGCTGAAAGAGCCCCTCGAAGAGGTCCTGGACGTCACCCACGGCCTGATCGTCTACCAGGAGCAGGTGCAGAAGGCCGCCCAGATCATCGCCGGCTACTCGCTCGGCGAGGCCGACATCCTGCGCCGCGTGATGGGCAAGAAGAAGCCCGACGAACTGGCGAAGAACTTCACCATCTTCCAGGCCGGCGCCAAGAAGAACGGCTACAGCGACGAGGCGATCCAGGCGCTGTGGGACGTCCTGGTGCCGTTCGCCGGCTACGCCTTCAACAAGGCCCACTCGGCCGCGTACGGACTGGTCTCGTACTGGACCGCCTACCTCAAGGCCAACCACCCCGCCGAGTACATGGCGGCCCTGCTGACCTCCGTCAAGGACGACAAGGACAAGTCGGCGGTCTACCTCAACGAGTGCCGCCGCATGGGCATCAAGGTGCTCCCGCCCAACGTCAACGAGTCCGAGTCGAACTTCGCCGCCCAGGGCGACGACGTGATCCTCTTCGGCCTGTCCGCCGTCCGCAACGTCGGCACCAACGTCGTCGAGTCGGTCATCAGGAGCCGCAAGGCCAAGGGGAAGTACTCCTCCTTCCCCGACTACCTCGACAAGGTCGAGGCGGTGGTCTGCAACAAGCGCACCACCGAGTCCCTGATCAAGGCCGGCGCCTTCGACGAGATGGGACACACCCGCAAGGGCCTCACCGCGCAGTACGAGCCGATGATCGACAACGTGGTGGCGGTCAAGCGCAAGGAGGCCGAGGGGCAGTTCGACCTCTTCGGCGGCATGGGCGAGGAGACCGGCGGCGAGCCCGGCTTCGGCCTGGACGTGGAGTTCTCGCCCGACGAGTGGGACAAGACCTATCTGCTCGCCCAGGAGCGGGAGATGCTCGGTCTCTACGTCTCCGACCACCCGCTCTTCGGCCTGGAGCACGTGCTCGCCGACAAGGCCGACGCCGGTATCTCCCAGCTCACCGGCGGCGAGCACGCCGACGGCGCGGTGGTCACCATCGGCGGCATCATCTCCGGCCTGCAGCGCAAGATGACCAAGCAGGGCAACGCCTGGGCCATCGCCACGGTCGAGGACCTGGCGGGCTCCATCGAGTGCATGTTCTTCCCGGCTACGTACCAGCTGGTGTCCACCCAACTCGTCGAGGACGCCGTGGTCTTCGTCAAGGGCCGCCTCGACAAGCGCGAGGACGTGCCCCGGCTGGTCGCCATGGAGCTGACGGTCCCCGACCTGTCGAACGCGGGCACCAACGCGCCGGTGATCGTCACCATCCCCGCGCTCAAGGTCACCCCGCCGATGGTCAGCCGCCTCGGCGAGATCCTCACCCACCACAAGGGCGACAGCGAGGTCCGGATCAAGCTCCAGGGACCGTCGAAGACGACGGTGCTGCGCCTGGACCGGCACCGGGTGAAGCCCGACCCGGCCCTCTTCGGCGACCTGAAGGTGCTGCTGGGCCCGGCCTGCCTGGCCGGCTGAGCCGCCGGCCATCCGGCCGGACCACGCGAAGTGGACCCAGCGAAGAGGTCCATGCGAAGAGGGGCGTTCCCGTGCGCATCGGGTACGCCCCTCTCGGGTGCCAGGGTCCGGTCAACGGCCCTCGCGGCGCGATCAGTTGTGGCCGAAGCGCTTCTGGCGGCTCTTGCGGGCCATGGTGGTGGGTCCGGCCTGCGGGGCGTGGTGCTCGGACTGCGGCTCCGTCACGGAGTGCTCCGCCTCCTGCGGGCCGTTCGCGGCCACGGACGCCTTCTGCCGGCTGCGGTCCTGCTTGCGGTTCTTGGCCATGGTGATCAGCCTCCTGCGGGGGATCTAGGGGCCAGGGCCGCCCTCAGATTCACATATGCCGACAATGAACGCATGTCGGATAATTACCGTATGTGACAAGGGTGTCGGGCCCGGAGTCCCCGAAACGCCACGCCGAAGATCGAGTTCCGGCCGTTAACCCCGGCGCCGTCGGGCAGACTCGAAAGAAGCCCGAATCACATCCCTGAGCAACCTCCCCGGAAAGAGGGTGGATCGCGTGGACCGCTGCATCGTCCTGGTGGACGCCGGGTATCTGCTGGGGGCCGCCGCGAGCCTCCTCGCCGGGGAGCCGTCGCGGTCCCGGATCACCGTCGACCACACCGCTCTCGTCCGGCAGCTGCGCGAGCAGGCGGAGTCCGACACCGAGCGCCCGCTGCTGCGCATCTACTGGTTCGACGGCGCCCCCGACCGGGTGCCACAGCCCGAGCACCGCAGACTCCGGGTGATGCCCCGGGTCACCGTCCGCCTCGGCGCCCTGACCCGCAGCGACGGCCGCTGGGCGCAGAAGGGCGTGGACGCGGCCATGCACGCCGAGCTGACCGAGCTGGCCCGCAACCGCGCCTGCTCCGACGTCGTCCTCGTCACCGGCGACGGCGACCTGCTGCCCGGCATGATGGCCGCCAAGGAGCACGGCGTCGCCGTCCACCTGTGGGCCGTGCAGGCCGCCGGCGGCGACTACAACCAGTCCGAGGACCTGGTCGCCGAGGCCGACGAGCGCCGCGTCCTGGACCGCGCCTGGATCACCAAGGCCGTACGCGCCAAGGAACTGGGCGGCATCTGCGCGCCGCCGCCCGTGCCCCGCCCCGAGATCGCCGCGATCCTCTCCGCGCCACTGCCCGAGTCCGGTCTCTCCGCGGCCCGGGAGCGGCCCGAGCGGGAGCCGCGCCATCCGGACGGCGTGGCCGCGCGGGAGGACGCCGAGGAGCGGCTGCCGGCCGCCAAGGGCGTGCCCACCCCCAAGGACCTCGCCGCCCTGCGCGCGCCCGGCGTCCAGCCGCCCGCCCCGCACCCCGCCACCGCGACCCTGCGCTGGTCCTCCGACAAGGGCTGGGTGGACCGCTCCGGCGCGACCTCCGAGCCGCCCGACGCCGCCTCCATGCCGACCCTCGCCCAGCTGACCACCGCCGAGCAGCGGTGGGCGGACCGTGAGGAGGACATCACGACCGTCGGCGGCGATCCGTACGAGGTCGGACAGGTGTTCGCCAGGCGGTGGGTGGAGCGCCTCGGCGACCAGGCCCACCTGCAGAAACTGTCGTCGATGTACCCCCGGGTGCCGCACCGCGTCGACGGTGAGCTGCTGCGCTACGCCGCCCGCTTCGGGCTGCTCGCGCACAAGGACGACCAGATCGACGAGCACGACCGCTACGCCATCCGGGCGGGGTTCTGGCGGGAGATCGACGTCCGTACCGCCGCCGAGCACGCCCCGGTGGGCGACTGAGCCCGGCGGGCGCCCGGGGGAGGAACCGGGCGAGGCCGCCCCAAGGACGAGTAAAGCCCGCGGACCCCGTACTCTCGTCCCTTGTGAGTACGCGCGCGGCACCGGGACTTCGGCACACGGACGACGTCGTGTGCGCGGTGCGCGGACTGACCAAGACCTATCCCGCGGCCCGCGGCCGGCGCGGCGCCCCCGGCACGCCCGAGGTGCGCGCCACCGACGGGATCGCGCTGGACGTCCGGCGCGGCGAGATCTTCGGGCTGCTCGGCCCCAACGGCGCCGGAAAGTCCACGCTGGTGCGCCAGCTCACCGGGCTGATGCGCCCCGACGGCGGCAGCGTCGAGATCCTCGGCCACGACATCGTCGCCCACCCCGAGCGGGCCGCGCGCCTGCTCGCCTACCTCGGGCAGGAGTCCACCGCCCTGGACGAGCTGTCCGTCTCGCTCGCCGCCGAGACCACCGGCCGGCTGCGCGGCCTGGACGTCCGCCGGGCGCGGGCCGAACGCGACGCCGTCCTGGACGAACTGGGCCTCGCCCCGATCGCCGGACGGCCGCTGAAGAAGCTCTCCGGCGGCCAGCGCCGGCTCGCCTGCTTCGCCGCCGCGCTGGTCGGCGAGCGCCCGCTGCTGGTGCTCGACGAGCCCACCACCGGCATGGACCCGGTGGCGCGGCGCGCGGTGTGGTCCGCGGTGGACCGGCGGCGCGCCGAGCACGGCACGACCGTGCTGCTGGTCACCCACAACGTCATCGAGGCCGAGACCGTCCTCGACCGTGTCGCCGTCCTCGACCAGGGGCGGGTCATCGCCTGCGACACCCCGGCCGGCCTCAAGGAGCGGGTCTCCGGCGAGGTGCGGGTCGAGCTGGTGTGGCGGGAGCGGGCGCCCCTGGAGGTGCCGGAGGTCGCCGCGCTGGAGGAACGGGCCGTGCGCTCGGGCCGCCGCTGGACGCTGCGGCTCGCCCCCGAGGAGGCCCGCGCCGCCGTCGCCACGGTCACCGGCGGGTCCGCCTTCGCCGCCCTGGACGACTTCACCCTCGCCACGCCCAGCCTGGAGGACGTGTACCTGGCACTGGGCGGCGCCGCCCGGCAGGGGCTGGTCAAGGCGTGAGCGGGACGGGGACGGCGGACCGGGGTGCGGCGGCCGGCGGGGGCGCGAGGATGAACACGCCGCCCGGCGGGTCCGTACCCACCGCAGGGGAGTGCGCCGCAGTGAAGAGGAGCAGTTCGACGTGAGTGCCGTACCCGCCGACGTGCTGGCCGGCCCGGTGGACCGGGTGGACGTGCAGGAGGGCGGTGCCGCGCGGACGCGGGCCGCCGAACTGGCGCCGCGGGCGCGGCTGTGGCCGTCGCTGGCGGCCGTGTACCGGGCCCAGCTGTCCCGGGCGCGGGTGGCGCGGATCCCGCTGCTGTTCGTCGCGACCTTCCAGTCCGTCGGCATCATGATCATGATGCGGGGCGTGGTCGACGGCGGCGGCGAGGCCCGGTCCGTGGTGGCCGGCGCCGCGATCGTCGTCGTCGCCTACGTCGCCCTGAACCTGCTCTCCCAGTACTTCGGCCAGCTGCGTTCCAGCGGCGGGCTCGACCACTACGCGACGCTGCCGGTGCCGCCGGCCGCCGTGGTGCTGGGCGCGGCGGCCGCGTACGCCTCCTTCACGGTGCCGGGCACCCTGGTCACCGCGGTCTTCGGATGTGTGCTGTTCGGGCTGCCGCTGGGCAATCTGTGGGTGCTGGTGGCGGTGATCCCGCTCGCGGGCGCCGCCCTGTCCGGGCTCGGCGCCGCCTGCGGGCTGCTCGCCCCGCGCCAGGAGCTGGCCACCCTGCTCGGTCAGCTGGGCATGTCGGCGGCGCTGCTGCTCGGCGTGCTGCCGCCCGACCGGATGCCGGGGATCATCCGGCTGGCGCGCGACCTGCTGCCGTCCACCTACGGGGTGGAGGCGTACGCGCGCAGCTTCGCGGGCCGTCCCGACTGGGGGCTGGTCGGCGTCGACATGGCGGTGTGCGCCGGGGTCGGGGTGGTCTCGCTGGCGGTCGCCACCTGGGCCTACCGCCGGGCGGCCGTCCGGTGACGCGGCTGACAGACTCGCCTGGCACGATGACAGGGTGACCGCTCCGTTGACTCCGCCCACTCCGCCGAACCGGCGGCCCTCCCAGTCCGCGCAGCCCGCCGCCTCCGGCGAGGCCGCGCAGCAGCCCCCGCGGCCGGACGGGCCCGCGCGGGGCGCCTGGTCCGCACCGGAGACGCACGCCGGGGCGGCGCACTCCGGCTACGGACAGGACGGTCCCGGGCTGCGCACCGAGCTGTGGGAGGCTGCCGTGATCACGGTGGCCGTCACCCTCTGCGGGGTGCTCCTCGGCCTGCTGTGGCTGTGGCTGGCCCCGCGGGTGCCGCTGGTCGGCGACACCGTCGACAACGGCTGGGTCGTCTACCTCAAGGACACCGAGGGCGAACAGGCGATCGGCGTGGACGGAACGTTCACTCTGCTGGCGCTGGCCCTCGGCGTGCTCAGCGGGGCGGCCGTCTTCCTGCTGCGGCGGCGCGGCGGTGTGCCGCTGGTGGTGGCGCTGTGCGTGGGCGGGCTGCTCGGCTCGCTGGTGGCGTGGCGGCTCGGACTGTGGCTCGGCCCCCAGCACGACGTGATCGCCCACGCCAAGGCCGTGGGCAAGGGAGTCACCTTCTCGGCCCCGCTCAAGCTGGGCGCCAAGGGAGCACTCCTGGCCTGGCCCCTGGCGGCCCTGGTCGTCCACCTCGGCCTGACCGCCCTGTTCGGCCCACGCGACCCCGACCCGTACGAGGAGCAGTCCGCTGCGGGGGAGCCGCAGGCGTAGGGGGCGGGGCCGTCGGTCGGTGGGGTTGCCCGGCCGGTGGCGTTGCGCGGCTGGTGGGGCTGCTGCCCGGCGGGGGTGCCGGGTCGGCGTAGCCGCCGGGCGGGCGGGAGTGTCGGGGCGGCGGGATGGTCGGGTCGACGGAACTGCCGGGGCGCGGAGCCGTGGTGCGGGCGGTCTGTCGGCGGATGTGGCCGTGAGACCGGCGTAGCGGTCGGCGGGTGGGATCGCCGGGCCGCAGAGCTGCCGGAAGGTGCGGTTGCCTGGCCGCGGAGCGGTGGTGCGGTGGTGCGGGCGGGGCGAGGTCGGCGGGCGGCCGCCGCCGACAGGCGGGCGGAGCAGCCAGGCGGGCGGAGCAGCCAGGCTCCGGAGCTGTGGCACCCGGCGGAGCTGTCGGGTGGGCGGGCTGCCGGACCGGTGGAGCTGTCGGGTGGGCGGGCTGCCAGGCTGGCGAGGCCGTCAGACGCCGGGGCGGTCAGGTCGGCGGAGCTGTCAGGCGGGCGGAGGAGCCAGGCTCCGGAGCTGTGGCACCCGGCGGAGCTGTCGGGTGGGCGGGCTGCCGGACCGGTGGAGCTGTCGGGTGGGCGGGCTGCCAGGCTGGC